>JBBDNV010000024.1:0-39164 GCA_040877415.1 Pirellulales bacterium | reverse complement strand
GCTTCAGCTTGCCGCGGGCCAGCCCGGCGGCGACGGTGGGGTGCGTGCGCAGGTTATCGAGCTGGACCAGGACGTTTTCCTCGACGGCGGTGGTCAGCAGGGCCTCCCCCGTGCGCTCGCCGTACCTTTCCCGCATGATCCGGCGTGTCGCCTCGGCATGAGACAGCCAGGCAGCTACCGTCGGCATGTCTTTGAGGGATTCGGGATGAAGCAGCCCTTTCATGACGCCGCAATGCGAGTGACCGCAGACGATGATGTCCTGGACGCCGAGGCCGGCCACGGCAAACTCGATGGTCGCCCCCTCGCCACCGTTGGCCGCCCCGTGGGGCGGGATGATGTTGCCCGCGTTGCGCAGGATGAACAACTCGCCCGGCTCCGTCTGGGTAATAAGGTTCGGGTTGATGCGCGAGTCGGAGCAGGTGATGAACAGCGCGTCGGGATGCTGCCCATCGGCGAGCCGTTGGAACAGTTTTTTGTGCGAACTGAAGATGTTCTGTTGGAATTGATGGATCCCGTCGACGAGTTTCTGCATGGCACTCGGCCCTTTTCTGTGGGTGGACGCGGTCAACCAGTCGCCGTGCGGGCAGCGCCGCACACGACGTGACGCGCCGGCCAGAGTGCCGGCCGCCGTCCACAAGGCACTCGGAACCGACCACTCGGGGAGGCGAACGATGTGATCGAGGCGAGACAAGGCCGGTCGCTTGCGCGACTCAACGAAGGGGCTGCGCCTCAGAAGACGGGCGGCATCAACATCGCAAGGGCGCGCGCAGGCCGTTAGACAGCCGATGGCCGCAATGAAATGGCAGGCCGCGCCGCACCGTGCTCGAGTCGGATCGACCACGGTGAGTCGCCATCCGCGCCGGCGCGCTGTGCGAGTTTTCGCGGCCGTGCTGGGAACCGGGCGCGGAAAGGGCCAGGTGCTTCGACGACCCGCACTCTTCGCCGGCCGCGTCCGATTCGCTCGACAGGATCCGGCCGAGACACGGCCCGGCGCCGAAGACAAAACAACCGCACAGAATGACAATCGAACAGTACCCCGCCTGCCGAATCACGGTCGGCATGGATTCGAATCCGCACACCGCGGTCGATTGTCGCAGCGGTAAACTCATCGGCCGGCCCTTTGGTAACCTAGCATCCAAGAACACCCCGATCCTAGGGCAATACGGCACTTCAGTCAAGGTCAGACGGTCTGGCGCCAGGGGCGCGGCCGCGGGTGCGCAGATTGCATACTCAGCAGCGCATCGGGTTCATCGTGACGTCTACCAGTTGACGGTTCGGAACGACGAACCGGGTTCCGAAACCAACCGGCTCGTTAACCCACGGGGCTCTGTTAAACAGAGATTCCGAGAGTTTCGGACCGAGATTACGGGGTCTCTAGGCGTCTTGAGTCGACTCCTTCCCCGCGGCGGCTCGCGGCGCGAGCGCGTCCTGTTGGGCCTTAACCGACGCCTGGTAGCGCGCGAACGCGTCGGCGTCGCGGCGGCAGCTTGCGCCCTGAAACACAATCGCGAAGGCGCGGCGGTGGCGCGTCGCCGAGCGGTTGGCTCCGGCCAAGTGAATCAGGTTGCCGTGGTGCACCGACACGTCGCCGGGCTTGAGGTGGATGGCCACCTCGCGCGACGCATCGAGTGGCCCGTAATCGGTAATGCCTTGCGAAAAGCCCAGCACGTTCGAACGCGCGTGCGGCCGCACGCCTTCCCGATGCGAGCCCACGACGTAGCGCATGCAGGCGTTTTCGTCGTCCACCGCGTCCAGCGCCATCCAGATCGTCAGCACGTTGCAAGGATCGAGACAGAAATAGTAGTTGTCCTGGTGCGGCGGCGTACCGGCGGCGCAAAGGGGCGGCTTGTTGAACCATTCCGGCGACAGGGCCGTAACCTCTTCGCCCACGAGCGCCTCGGCCAGCGAACGCCAGATCGGGTTGTTTCGATAGGAAGCGAAGAACGGATCCTGGTCGATGCGATGAAGCTGCCTGAGCGTTTCGGGGCGGGAACGGTCCGCGTCGTAGAATGCGTCGGTGTCCGGCAGACCGGGAACAACCTCGCGGATGTAACGGTCGAGCTGCCGGTTTAGCTCGGCGAAATCGGCCGCCGGCAGAAGCTGCCGCACGATGACGAAGCCGTCGCGATCGAATGGGGCTTTCAGGTGTTGGAAGCTCATCGGCGTAAACCTTGGCTTGCGGGTCGGGTCGGTTATCGATCGGCGGATTTCTCGCTCTATTTCCCGAGCAGGTTCACTCGGGCCCAATGGATGCTCATCGAGTCCGGCTCTCCGGAGTAAAACGCCAAGAGCACGCGCTGGTGGTCAAGGCGGCAAATAGCCGGGTGCCCAAAACTCCACTTGCCCATGTCTTCCCAGTACTCGGCGAAATCGACGTTTTCGGTCCCCTGGGTGACCGCGGCCCGCTCTTGGTGCGCGTGAACGAGCAGGCAATCGGCCGGGGGCCACGAGTTGCCACCGTCGCGCGACAGCCACAGCTTCATGGTGCCCGGCCGGCGGCGGTCCACCACGAACGCCAGCAATCGCCGGTCGTCGACCACCAGCGGGGCGGCAATCTGGCCGCGAATCGTCGTCGGCCCGACCGGTCGGCCGACTACGGCCGTTCCCTCGATCCGTCCGCGGCGCAAGTGGACGTCGAGGTCGCGGTGTCCGGCCCGGTCGTGCGTCCAATACAGGGCCACGAACTCGCCGGGCCGCTCGGCCGCACAGAGCCGCGCGTCCCAGTAATAAACCTCGTGCCGCGGGGCCAAGAGCACGGGCGCCCCGAACGTGCGCCCGCGGTCTCGCGACACGATCAGCCACGAGCCGTGCTCGGCGGGCCGCGGGTCGTCGAATTCCTTAAAACTCTCGAACGCCAAGGCGATCGTCCCGTCCGACCAGCGAATCACCGGCCCGGCGAGCGCACAGCCGCTCAGTCCGGGCGTGGCCAGCACATGCCACGGGCTCCAGGTTTCTCCGCGGTCGTCGGAAACGGCGCCGAGCAGCTTCGAGTGCAAAATCCCTTCCGTCACCGGATCGAACAACGGCCGGCCCGGATCGCCGCGATCAAACCACGTGGCGAACAATTGCAGGCGGCCGTTCTCGATTTCCAGCACGGTGGGAGCGGAAAGCGACCCTGGCACGCCGTCGATGGTCGTATCGAAGCGAGCGGGGATTTGTTGCCACGTCGCACCGCGATCGCGCGATTGACACAAACCGAGCGTCGAGTCCGGCGAATGCTTGCCCGAACCAACCTGGAATCCGCACAGAATCGTACCCGGCTCAAGCGAGCACAGGCTGGTAAAAAAAGCCACGCGCCGATCGGCCGGAGCGTTGATCGCGTCGTATACCAGGCCGCGCTCTTCGACGATCATGCTTCGAGTCTTTCGGTGGCTTGCGGTGCCAGCGGGTGTCATCTTGATTGTTCGGCAGCTCAACGCATGTTGGTCGGCCTTGGCCGGGGTCATTTCAAATCCAGCATCTCAATGCCATCGGTCGTTACGCGGAATCGCCGGGCTCGAATCGCGCTTGTGGCTCCTTCCTCATAGTAAACGACGAGTACGGTGCCATCCTTCAGCTCGACCGTCGACGGATACGCGCCCCCGACCGAGTCGATTTGAATCGGCCCTTGCCAGGTCCGGGCTTCGTCGCGGCTGATGTGCAGCGACGTGGCCGGAAGGCGGTGCCCAAGCAGAATCTCACCGCCCTTGAGCCGGGTCAAGTGCGGGCAATGGCCAAGAAAGCCGATGTCTTTCACCGGCGACCACGTCTGTCCCATGTCGCGGCTCAGCGAGTAATGCATGTTGACGTTCTTGTCGCCGCGGAGCGCGGCGAACAGCGAGCCGTCGCCGAGAGGAATGACGTCGGTTTCCGCGTCGAGCCGCACGCCGCTATCCGGATCGATCGCGACCGGTTCGCTCCACGTCTTGCCGCCGTCGGTGGAGCGCAGCACGGCGCCGTACGCGGTCGAGTCGCTGGCCGTGTACACTCCCAGCAAGCGCGTGCCGTCGGGCATCTCGCGCACCGGCGCGGAGCAGGCCCAGCGGTCGGCCACGAGCACGCGCGGCTCGCTATCCCACGTCTTGCCGCCGTCGCGCGACGAGACGAGGCACGTGTCGAACTCGGTCTTGCCGTTGCGCCGATACTGAAAGAAGCTGCACCAAAGAGTGCCGTCGCGCATGGCGGCGATGTGCGGATCGCGATCGTCCTGCGGCCCGTCAAACAGCACTTCGGGCTCGCTCCAGGAGTGTCCCTCGTCGGGCGATCGCACGAGGCAGACGCGGCCGCCGCGCGGCCACGCGTCGCTGGGAAGCGAGACGTGCCCATAGCCCGCGTAGAATACGCACATAAGGTTGCCGTCGGGCAGCCGGCAGACGTCCGGAAACGCCTGATAAGTTCCGGCGGACGGGCCGCGCGAAATGATTTTGTACTGCAATGGTTCGTCGGCGGCCGCCGCCACGCGCAATGCGGCTACAACGAGCATGATCGTCAACCATACGGTTCTCATGGGCGGATCCTTTCGTTCGATCACTGCGTTTGGGTCGATACTCGCGTTCCGATAGGCGCCAGGCTGGCGACCGCGCCGGTGCCGGCCTGAATCACCAGGCCGAGCGGCATGGCCCACAGAAAACTGATTCCCGCTTCGCCGGTGAATTCCGTCCAGTAGTTAATAGCCACGACGGTGGCCAGTCCGAACGCCGCTCCGACGAACGTGCCGAAGCTGGTCGCCCAGCGCACGAACAGGGCCATGAAGAACAATCCGAACAGCGGCGCGACCAGCAGGTTGGTGACCTTGAATGCGACTTCGAGCAGGTTGCCCTCGACGAGGCCCACCGCGCCCGTGAGCAACACGACGGCCAGCCCCACGCACCACGACACGAATCGCGTGCGGCGGACGCCCGCGCGCGGCGCGTCGCGGCGGCCGGAAAAGCGCTCGAGAAAGTCGACGGTAATCACGGCGCACGACGAGTTTAACCCGGACGAGAGGCTCGACATGGCCGCGGCCAGCAATCCCGCCACCACCAGCCCGCTAAAGCCGCTCGGCAGCCCCACCGCAATGAATCTGGGAAAAAGCTGGTCGCCGTTTTGGGCCACCGATTGGCCCTCGCCCAACATCTCCGGAAACGCGCGGAAGTACTCCAGAAGCGCCAGTCCCAACAAGGCCAACAGCCCCACCACCACGACGCTCGCGATCAGGGAAATGTTGAGCATCCGCCGGGCGGAGGGCGCGTCGCGGGTCGACAGGTAGCGCTGGATGGCCATCTGGTCGGAGCCGCAGGTGAAGACGTGCCAGCAGAACGTCGCCAACACGACGCCGACCAGGGAGATGCGCGCGTAGGGGTCGTAATCGAACGTGGGCGGATCCCAATTGGCAGCCCAGCTCGTCGGCCACCATACGCTGACGCCGCCCAGTTGCCAGGTGATGAGCACAAGCGCCACCAGGCCGCCCGCCAACAGGATGAACGTTTGGGCGACGTCGGTCCACACGACCGCCCGCATGCCGCCCATCGAGGTGTACGCGACCGTCGTCAATCCCAAAAGAGCGCACAGATAGGGCGTCATCGAACGATCGACTCCCATCAGCGGCACAAGCACGATGCTCACCGTCGCTTCGATAATCACGGCCATCCACAGCAGCCGCAACGACAGAAAGAAGACCGCACCCAGAAGACGCACACCCACACCGAGCCGCGATTCAAGAATCTCGTAGGCGCTTGTCAGCGGCAGGTGGACAAAATAGGGGATCAACAGCCAGCCCACCACCACCGCGACGGCCGGATAGGCCAACATCGACGCGAAGAACATCGGCCCGTGCTGAATCATCTCGCCGGGACTGGAAAGATACGAGATCGTGCTCATCAGCGTGGCGAACAGCGACAACCCGACCGCCCACGGCTGCATCTTGCGGCCTCCCAGCAGGTAGACTTCGGCGGTTTGCGTGCCCGTCGAATAGAACCAACCGATGCCGAGCATGCCGGCGAGGTACAGGCCGATGATGCCCCAGTCGAGCCAGCCGAGCAAATGCACTCCGCGGCGGCCGATGCGCAACAGCGCCGCTGCGGCCGCGGCTCGGGCATCCGGGTCCGGGTCGTCGAGCCACAATTCCAAGACCGGCACGTCCGCCGGCGTGCCGCGCGCGGCCAGCGCCGAGCATGCGACGGTCCGAACGGCGGACGAGCCGTCGTTGGCGGCGTCAAGGATTGACTGATGAATCGGCGCCGCCTCTCGCTCGTCGGGCGCCAGCACCAGCGCCGCCGACAACAGATAGATCCGCGCCGGCGAGTCTTGCTCACGCTGCGCCGCGGCACGCAGCGTTTGCCAGATTGCCGGATCATCGGGCCGCAGCCATTGCAATCCATACGCCGCCAGAAACCGGGCTTGCGGATCGGTCGAGTCGAGCGTCGCGGTCAGTTCCTGTAGCGCCGCCGAGTCGCCCGAACCGGCCAGCAGCCAGCGCGCGAACACGGCGGCGCGCGGATCTTTAGCGGCAGCCCGTTCGACCGCGGATCGAAATTCGGGATCACTCACGCGTACGCCAAGCTTGGCCAACGATTCCACGGCGTGCGTGTGGTCAGCAGCCGCCGGATCGGCCAGCACTTCCTTAATCCGATCGGTCCAGGCCCGCCGCTCGTGGGCGCTTGCGGCACTGGCGGCCAGAACGCGCCAAATGCCGATGCGATACTCGGGTTCCCGATCGTGCGCCGCGCGCTCGGCCTCGAAGGCATCGCCGACTCCTTGGGGATAGCCGAGCGCCAGCAGAAACTCGGCGGCGTGAACCTTGACCCACCGCGACTCGTTCGCGAGCGTTTCGCGCAGCTCCGCCACCGCCCGGTCGCGCATGGCGGGCGTCACCGCATCGCCGCGGGGCTCGGCGCCCGAGCCTTGCGCTGCAAAGAAACCCGCACCAACCCCAATCAGAACGGAAATGACCGGCAGCCGCTGCATGGCGTTCGAAGTGCAAGCCAATGGTCTCATTTGGTTCGAACCATTAGGCTAAAGGTCGCCAGGGGCGATTTCAACGCACGGCCGGCGAAAAACCGCAGCGACACGGCAATCGTGCAGACCTAAAATAGCTTGCCGGGTCGTGCATACCTAATACGCGTCTTTTGCGATTGATGCCCGACCGCCTCGAAAGAGCCGGCAACGCGGCAGGGAATAACACCGTGACACCACCTGACCCCTTGGCCTCCTTCCGCGGCGTCGTGAGGTCGTTCGTGCCGCCCGGCAGTTTCGACGCCCATTTGCACTTGTTCCGCCGGGAAGACGCGACCGAGGGAGTGCCGGATGACCTGTTTGACGCCCACGGAAACGCGGGATGGTCGGCCTACTGTCGAGCCGTCGAGCGGTGGATGAGCGAGCGCCGGCCCAGCGACGGGCTGGTCTTCACGTTTCCCAAGCCGGCGCTCGACGTGGACGCCGCAAACCGTTTCGTGGCCGAGGAAGTGCGACCGCTCGTCGGCTCTCGGGCCTTGCTGATGATCCGGCCGCACGACGACCCGGCCGAGATCGAAGAGACGCTCGCGGCCGAACGATTCGCGGGATTCAAGGTCTATCACGTCTTTGCCGGGACGGCCGATACGTTCGAAGCTCCCATCGAAGCCTTCCTGCCGGAATGGGCCTGGGAACTGGCACACAAGCACGGCCTGGCGATCATGCTGCACATCGTGCGATCGCGGGCTTTGGCGGATGGGGCCAACCAGGCGTACCTTCGCGACCATTGTTTGCGCTATCCCGGCGCCCGGCTGATCCTGGCTCACGCGGCGCGCGGTTTTTGCGGCGCGCACACGGTCGAGGGCATCGCCTCGCTCGGCGGGCTGGACAACGTTTTCTTCGACACGTCGGCCGTCTGCGAAGCCGCGCCGCTGGAAGCCATCCTGCGCGAATTCGGCACGCGCCGACTCCTGTTCGGCACCGATTTTCCGGTGAGCGAGCTAGTGGGCCGCTCCGTGAGCATCGGCGACGGCTTCGCGTGGCTGTACGAGCACAACGTCGACTGGGAAAGCTCGCGGTTCGCGCGGCCGATACCCATCGGGCTGGAGTCGCTCTTGGCCCTGCGCCAGGCGTGCCACACCATGCGGTTGAGGGACGGCGACGTCGAGTGCATTTTCGGCGACAACGCCCGGCAGTTGCTCAACATGGCGGCCGCCGCGCCCGGCGATCGAACGCAAGCCGCTTACGAGCTGGCCCGGCAAATCATCCCGGGGGGCACGCAACTGTTGAGCAAACGGCCCGAAATGTACGCCCCCGGACGCTGGCCGGCCTACTATGCCGAGGCCCGCGGATGCGAAGTGATCGATCTCGACGGCAGGCGCTACTGCGACATGACGACCTCCGGCATCGGTTCGTGCCTGCTCGGTTACGCCGATCCGGACGTGACCGACGCCGTGGTGCGCCGCGTGCAGCTCGGTTCGATGTGCACGCTCAATTGCATCGAGGAACCGCAGTTGGCCGAATTGTTGATCGCGCTGCACCCTTGGGCCGAACAGGCCCGATTCTGCCGCACCGGCGGCGAGTCGATGGCCGTTGCGGTGCGAATCGCCCGGGCGTTTACCGGTCGCGATCGCGTGGCGATGTGCGGCTATCACGGCTGGTCCGACTGGTACCTGGCCGCTAATCTGGCCGATGCGGCGGAGGCATCCGGCGGCCATGGCGATCGGCTCAGAGAACATCTGCTCGCCGGCCTTTCGCCGGCGGGCGTTCCGTCCGGGCTGGCCGGCACGGCCTTGACATTCAGCTACAATCGGCTCGACGAACTCGAGCGGCACGTGCGCCGGCACGGTCGAGAACTTGCGGCCGTCGTCATGGAGCCGACGCGCTCGGTCGACCCTGAGCCGGGCTTTCTCGAGGGGGTGCGCGAGCTGTGCCGCGAGTGCGGCGCCGTGCTCGTGTTTGATGAAATCAGCGTCGGCTGGCGACTGGCTCTCGGCGGCGGGCATTTGCGCTACCGCGTGACGCCCGACGTCGCGGTGTTTGCCAAGGCCCTGGGAAACGGCCATCCGATCGGAGCGATCATCGGACGCGGCGCCGTGATGCAGGCGGCGCAGGCTTCGTTCATCTCGAGCACCTATTGGACCGAAGGCGTGGGGTTCGCCGCGGCGCTGGCCACGGTTCGCAAGTTGCAATCGCTGGACGCCGCCGCGCACGCGGCCGCGATGGGCGAGCGTTTTCGCGACGGCTGGCAGCGGCTGGGCCGAACGCACGGCGTGAGCGTGCGCGTGACGGGGCATCCCGCCATGCTGACGTTCGGATTCGATCACCCCGAGTCGGCCGCCTTGGGCACGTTGTTGACCACGCGCATGCTCGATCGCGGTTTTCTCGTCGGCAGCGGTTTCTATCCGAGCCTCGCGCACCAGGAGCGTCATGTCGCGGCGTGCCTGGCCGCCGCCAACGACGTTTTTGCAGAATTGGCCGAGGCCATCCGCCATGGCGACGTACGATCGCGCCTAAAGGGCGCCGTGCGGCACACGGGGTTTGCGCGTCTGACGTAGCGCTGCACGGTTCACACGGTTGCGCCGAGTTTCGGCTGTCGCCGGCGAAATGGCGCCAGCATCGAGCGTCGGGCGCGCGGCTTGCACAGCCGTTGAAAAGCCTGTTCCACGCGCGTCACGACGGCCTCTGACGAGTAGCGATCTACGACGACGCGGCGGCCTTGGGCCGTCAGGCGGCGCGCGTCATCCGGCGAGGCGAGCACGCGCACGATCGCGCCGGCAAGCGCATCGGGACGTGCCGGCGGCACGAGCAAGCCGTTGACTTCGCTCTCGATGCATTCGGAGACGCCCCCGACGCTGGTCGCCACAACCGGTACGCCGGCTGCCATCGCCTCGAGGATCGATAGCGGAAAGGTCTCCTCGAGCGAGGGAAGCACAAACAGGTCCAAGGCCCCCAACAGGTCGGGAATGTCGTTGCGTGCTCCGGCCCAGATAATCCGCTCGGAGACCTCCAAGAGAGCGGCCCACTCGCGACATTCCCGTGCATACTCTCGGTTCAGCTCGCCCGCCAGGACGACTTTGACCCGCGGGGCGGCGGGCAGAATCCGGGGCAATGCCTTGATGAGGTCGAGTTGTCCCTTGCGGGGGATCACGTTGCCGACCACGCCCAAAAGCTGATCGTCGTCGCCAACGCCCAACTGTTGGCGAACCCGACTGCGCGGTTGGGTTTCGTACCGCGCCAGCCGATGATAGTCGATGAAGTTCGGGATCGTCTCGATTCGTTTCGCCGGCACCAGGTTGAATCGATGATGAAATCGGCGCGTGGCGTCCGACGGGGCGATGACCAGGTCGTTGAACATCCAATGTAGTTGAATGTGGCGGCTGTGAGCGGTTGCCACGCAGGGAATGCCGCAGAGCCGACGCAGCAGCACGCCAAAAAAGTGCGCCCGGCTCATGTGCGTGTGAAGAACGGCAATGCCGCGGGATTGGGCCGCGCTTGCGATCCTGCGCAGCTCGTCGAGGGGCCAACGATGAAGATCCGAATGAACGACGTCGACGTGCTCGCCGGCCAACTGGCCGCTCAGCCAGCTATTGGGGCGACAAACCACGGTGATTTCGTGGCCGCGACGCGACAGTTCGCGCGCAAGCAACAGCGCGTGCTGGACGGCGCCGTTGACCTGGTGCCCGGAAACAATCTCCATGATTTTCACGGCGGCTATGCCTCCACTTCGCCTTCCCAGCCAACCTCGGACCTGTACTCCTTTTCGGTGAATAAACTGCGCAAGCTGAAATCTTTTCCCAAACGTCAGGGTCGCAGCAAGTGCCGTCATTGCCAGCGGCCCAATTCGCTCAAGGAACCAGGTGAAGCCGCGCTCTTTCGTTTGCCATCGCGCATTCAATGGCGCGTCGGACGCCCACCGTGGTTCCGACGGGGCGGATCACGACTTGGGATGGAGAAAAACCATGAAGCGATCGATCTGGCTCAACCGGGGTGGGCAATACAAAACCCTGCCGAAAGACATGTACTGGGCCGCCGGCCATCACGGCCAGGTGACCCTGACCATCCCCTGGCGCGACATGGTCATCGTGCGCCTCGGTCACAGCGCCCGCGGCGGCTTTGACCCCTATATCGAACCAGTCGTCGGCAAGATTCTCGCGGCGTGCGGCCAATAGTTGACGATCAATGGCCCCTCAGCTCATCCGCGCGTCGGATTGACTGCGGGGACGCTGGTGCGTAGCATGAATTGTGGAAGTTGCGAAGAGTAGCGACTTTCTACTTGCCTGGCATGTCTCAAGGAGACGACGCGCAGGGTCGGCGGATTGAGCCTTCCCAATTGTTATTCTTTTTCCGACTGCCCTGGTAGACGGTCGCTGCTTCTCGACCAAGGTGCTTGAGTAGGCTGCTGCCAGTCTCCCGCCGTGGGGAGCGTCGTCGCGTCCGATTCCTGACTTTCCGCTCGGGTCGTACCACGGACCCGCGCTTGCGGATCGAGGGCGCCGCGACGTGGGATTCCTGTTTCGTGAAGTGCTCCAATGCTGAAACCGGCGAAAAAAAAGGCGAGACGCGCAAGTCCCAGCAGCTCCAAACACGGTTCGTGGCGACATCCCAGCGATCGCAGAATCGTTCTGCCAAGAAGGTTCGCCGCCGCGGTGGCCGTGATGCAGATGGGGGTGGCGGACTACGAGGTGATCGCCTCGGCCGTCGGCCTGAAAGTCGAGCAGGTCCGGAAGATTGATTCCGCCGACGATCCCGTAGTAAGGCTGCTGGCCGTGGCCGGGATTCCCATGGGCCAATACTTCAATCTTCAAACGACGATTCGCTGCCCGACGTGCAACGGCTGGATCCGCATCGCCCCGTGCGTCGTTTGCACCAACCAGGCGCATGACTCGACGGTGAACCAGGCGGAATGATCAGCGGAATAGCTGCCGCAAATTCGTCGAGTGAACCTTCGTCGGCGGCAATGACAATTCGCCCGCTCAAACCGTTAAGCCCATGGCGCGGCGGCCGGGGTCGGTCAGCCGGGCGACCGTCCAGGGAGGTTCCCAGGTAAACTCGACAACGACGTCGCGCACGCCCTTCAGCTTTAGCAGCCGCTCGCGAATGCCCTCTTCGACTCGGCCGCCGCCCTGCGTCTCCAGGAACTGGTACATGGGTCGCCCGCGATGCGGCATCGTCACCAGGATCGAAACGACTCCGCCCCGCTCGCGCACGTCATAGACGTATCCCATGTCCACCACGTTGGCGTCCGTTTGATAGAGCTGTTCGTCGCGGACCTGGCGGAGCGTATTCCAGATCGCGGGTTTTAAGGGCGCGGTCTCTTGCGTCTCGCCGACGCGGGCCAGCCCGCCGGTCGCCCGGGCGGTCATCGTGCGGGGCACGTCCGCCGCATGCGCCGCCAGCGGATTCAGCAGTTGGTGCCGCAAGCGTTCGATCTTCGCACTGGCGCCCTCTGGCTGGTGCGGGAGGACCAGATAGGCGTTCTTCTGCCGGATCGACGTGCCGGCTTTGAGCGTCGTCCGTTCGGCCGGATAGCGGCTCCAGAGCTGCCCGTGTCCGTCGTAGTGCAAGGTTGGCGGGCCGCTGTGCGCGAGGCCGTCAAAGTTTTGGGCCGCATGTTCGAGCCACAGGGCAATGAACGAATCGCGGCTTTCGCGGTGGTAGAAACCGACGCCCCACAAATCCCGCGCGCTTGCCGTGGGCACGGACCCCTCGTGTACCTTGCCCTGGCGATCAATCCACAATAAGTCGGTGAACGAATAGCCGGAAAAAACCCACTCGTCGTCCCGCATCGCCTCGATGGCGACGTCCTTCACCACGTCGATGCGGCCTTCCTTGAAAAAGTACGGCAGCCCGGCATAAAAGACGTACGTCTGGTCCATGTGGATGCGGCTGGGCGTGAACAGCGGGTGCACCGGGCTGTGCGGAAAGCCCCAGCGGCGGACGCGCGCGCATAACGGCCCTCTGATCACCTCGTAATTCGGACAGCGCGGCCAGTTGCGCATGCGCAGCTTTTGAAAGTGGCCGGAGTCGACGTAATCGTGGGCCCAGTCGATTCCCGGCGGCTCTCCGTGTCCTTTGCCGCCGGCATACAGCTCAAGTCCATGCTGGCGCCGGTAAGTGAGCCGCTCCAATTGGCCCATCTGACGGGACAGCCGCGCGGCGAAATGATGGTTCTCGATGTCCAGCCCATAACCTTCGCCGACGATGCGCAGGTCCGTCCGGTAGTCGGGCCGTTCGGCAAATGTATTTCCATAGAACACGAAATACGCCGTCTGCCGGTGTGCCGCCACGTCGGCCGGGAGTACGAGCCGGCAGTGAAGCTCGTTGCCGCGCCGCGTCTCGGAATAGATCTGGCAGGGAATCTCTACAAGCGTGCTCGTGCTCGCGTCCAGCCGCGCCACGCGCACCTCTCGCCCCAGATCGGTCGCCTGGTCGTGGCGAAAAGCCAGTGCCAGATCAACCGGCTCGCCAGACCGCTCAATCCCGACCGTCTCGAACAGGCTCAGTGACTTGCAGAACTTCCATCCGCGCGCCCAGTTGGCCCAGGCTGTCGGCAGATTCTCTGCGGCGACGAAGTTTTCGGCCCCGGTGATCGGCTGAGCCGCCTCGCCCTTTACCTGCCGCTCGAAGACGAGCGTCTCTTTCGTCGACTCCGCCAGCGACATGGCCAGATCAAGATTGCCCGCGGCGTACGCGGCCTCGAACAGGCGCAACTTATCCAGCACGCCGTCGGTATGGTCCTTGTGTCGAAATTCTGCCATGAGAGTGACTTTCGTGATGGATCGTGAGGCGAGTGGTCCCAATAACCTGCTATGTTACCGACGACCGGGGCGGGTCGTTAGAAGGGCCCACATTGCCATGTAATCACAAGTTATATTCTCCCAGGAGACAAGCACTTGCGGCGAATCGGGCTTCCCGCTTGGCGATTGGCGAGAATAAAATCCGCTCTCTGCGACATGTAGTAATAGCGGCCGCACGAGTTTGTGAGAAGGCAATTTGAATCAAAGTGCTGCGAAAGCCGAGGCATTCATGCGCCACCTGGGGCCCCTCGAAGGGGCTCTCGAGGCGTTCGTGCGCCGCGCGCTCTACGACCCGAACGCCGTTGCCGACGTCTTGCAAAGCGCGATCGAAGCGGCATACCGCGATTTCCAGTTGTATGTCGAGGGGACGAATTTTCGGGCGTGGATTTTTCGCTTCGTTCACTTGGAGATTCTCAACAACAACCGCAAGCTCGAGCGAACGCGGCTCGCGACGTTGCCCGCCGACGTTGCCACCGAAGACGTCTGGGAACTGGCGCTCGACGAGCCGTTGTTTCGTGAATTGTTGGATGATCCCGATCCGGTGCTGGAGCGATGCGACGATGCGCTGGCTCAGGCCGTTCGCGAGTTGTCTCGCTCGGAACGGGACGTTTTGTTGCTGCGGGCCATCGGGGAGTTTAAGTACCGGGAGATCGCCGAAATCCTGCAGGTACCGCTGGGCACGGTGATGAGCAGCCTGGCTCGCAGCCGAACGCGGCTGCGCGAGCGGCTCGTCGAATTCGGCAAGACTTCCGGCATGTTGAGGCGTGAAACGACGTGATGGCGAACTTGATCAGCCGCAGTTGGTCACAGGCATTCCGCGTGCGGCAAATGAGGTGGAGCGATGAATTGTGATGAAGCCCGGCGGCACTGGAATCTGTATCACGACTCCGAGGGAGACGTGGAACTTCATTTCCGGATCGAGGAGCACCTGGCGAATTGTCCGCACTGCGCGGAGTGGTTTCACAAGCAAGGCCGGCTTGAGGATCTACTGGTCCACAAGCTGACGGCGCCGGCGCCGCACCCCGAGCTTTGGAACCGGGTGCTTGTGGCAAGCGGCCTGGTCAAGCCGGCCGGCGCGCGACGCTGGATCCTGTTCTCCGGTCTCGCCGCGTGCGCCGCGGCCGTCGCGTTGCTCGTCACTTGGAGCGGTCGGTCTGCGGCGGTCGGGGAGAACGACCTAGCCGAGCTGACCGGCCGTTGTCACGAGCGGCTCGCCACTGGGGCCGAACCGCTCCAGTTCCGCAGCGACTCCGATCTGGAAGTCGAGGATTATTTGCGCCGCCAGGTTTCATTTCCCGTGCGGTGCCCGCCGCGAAAAGACGCCGGCTTCGCCGTTTCCGGCGCCGGCGTGTGCCGGTTAGCCGAGCAACCAGCGGCCTATCTGGCCGGACACGTGGACGTGATCCCCGTTTCCATCTTTGTAATGCCCCGCGACAGTCTGGCAGCCTTCCGAAATCAACCCGACGCGACGCAAGGCCGCGTCACGCGCCGCCGCACCGGCTCGCTGGAAACGGTGTTTGGCGTGATCGATCGCAACGCGGTGCTGGTTGTCGGTAAAGCCGACCCGGCGACTCTGGAACGGGTGTTGCGCGCGTATGGCACGTATCCCGAGCATCACTAGCGGCCAACCTCCCACGTTCGCAGACGGAGCCTCAAGCATGGCAAGTCGCGACAGCGAGTCCCCGCAGCACGGTCCACCGCCCGAAGCGGCCGCGGAAACGCGCGCCGCCGCCGGCCGCGAGTCCAGCGAAAAGCAAGCGAGCTGGCTGGTGCGCGTGGCGGTTGCCAATCCATACCTGGTGATCGTGCTGTGCCTGTTCATCGTGGTCATCGGCTACGTGAGCGTCTCGCGGATCGCCGTCGATATTCTGCCGTCGTTCAAGACGCCGGCCGTGCAAGTTTTGACGCTCTATCCGGGCATGCCCACGGAGATCATGGAGCGCGACATTACCAACCGCATCGAGCGATGGACGAGCCAATCCGAAGGCATCAAGAGACAGGAATCGCGGACGATGATCGGCGTTTCGATCGTGAAAGACTTCTTCCGCGACGACATCGATCCGAACACGGCGTTCGCGCAGGTCACCAGTTACGCGATGAGCGACCTGTACTACCTTCCCCCAGGAACGATTCCGCCGATGGTCATGCTCTTCGATCCCAGCGCGCCGATGCCCACGGCACTGCTGGCGGCATCGAGTGACGTGCTGGATGAAAAGGAGAGTTACGACCTTGCGTACTTCAACGTGCGGAACATGCTCTCGGGCTCGCCGGGCGTGATCGCGCCGGCTGTCTTCGGCGGCAAACTGCGGCGCATCTACATTTATCTCGATCGAATCAAGCTGCAGGCTTATGGCCTATCTCTGATGGACGTTCAGGAAGCGATCAAGCGCAACAACCTGATGATTCCCACCGGCAACGCCAAGATCGGCGACATTGACTATATGATCGACATGGAGAACATGGTCCATGCGGTCGACGAGCTAAACCATATCGTCGTCAAAGTCCAGAGTGGTCGCCCCGTTTACGTGAATGACGTGGGCGAAGTGAAGGACACGGCGGCGATCCAGACAAACGTCGTGCGCATCGCCCGCGCGCCGAGCTGGGAGAGCAAACGGCAGGTTTATATTCCGATCTTTCGCCGCCCGGGCTCGAACACGATTGAAGTAGTCGAGGGCGTGCAGCAAAGGCTTCCGGAATTCCTGAAACGATTGCCGGTCAAGGAAGGACGCACGGATTCCGGCTTGAACCTTGATATCGTGGCGGACCAGTCGATTTTCGTCCGCAATGCCATCAGCAGCCTGACCTGGGAGGGTGTGCTGGGGGCGATTCTCGCTTCGCTCATGGTGCTCGTCTTCATCGGCAGCGTGCGGTCGACCGTGATTATCGCCCTGACCATACCGCTTTCGGCCCTGGCCGCGGTAATCGGCCTGTATTTCACGGGCAATACGCTGAACGCGATGACGCTGGGCGGGCTGGCGCTTGTGATGGGCCGACTCGTGGACGACCCGATCGTCGATATCGAAAACACGTTTCGCCACCTCGATATGGGGAAAACGCCGCGGCAGGCAGCGCTCGACAGCGCGATGGAGATCGCCATGCCCGTCCTGGTCGCCACGCTCACGACGGTGGTCGTTTTCTTTCCCGTAATTTTCTTGTTCGGCATGGGCAAATACCTGTTTACGCCTCTGGCAATCAGCGTTGCGTTCGCCATGTTCGCTTCGTACATCCTTTCGCGCACCCTCTCGCCGGCTTACTGCGCCTACTTCCTCAAACCGCACCAAGCCGGTGAGAAGCGGTTTTGGCTGTTCCGGCTTTGCGACGCGGGATTCGAACTACTGCAAGCGGCATATACGAACTTGTTGCGCGGAGCCGTCCGGGTTCGATGGCTGGTGGTCTTTGGATCGCTTGGCCTGCTAGCCGCCTCGCTTTTGCTCTATCCGCTGTTAGGCCAGGAACTGTTCCCAGTCACCGATGCCAGCCAGATCGTGATCAACGTGCGGGCGCCGTCCGGCACGCGCATCGAGCGCACCGAACAACTGACACGACAGATTGAAAACGCGATCAAGTCCATCATCCCAGACCACGATCGGCAGATGATCGTCACCGACATCGGCGTGCTGTACGATTGGCCGGCGGGATATACCGCAAATTCGGGTCCGATGGATAGCACAATGCTCGTTCAGTTGGTAGATGCTGGCGAGCGGTCGACCTCGAGCCAAGAGTACTCCGAACGACTGCGCGATGCGCTGAACAAAGAGTTCGCCGGCGTCGCGTTTGCCTTCAACACGGGCGGCATGGTTTCGGCGGCGCTCAACTTCGGCCTGCCGGCTCCCATCAACATTCAGGTCGAGGGGCGCGACATGCAGCTTCAGTACAAAATCGCCCAGGAAATCCGCGACATGATCAAACGTGACGTGCCGGGTGCCGTCGATGTCCGCATCCAGCAAACGATCGACTACCCGACGATCAAGCTCAGCCCCGACCGCACGAAGATGGCTTACTCGGGCATCGACCACGAAGACACCGTCAAGAACCTGATGAGCATGCTCAATAGCTCGACGTCGTTCGATCCCGCTTTCTGGCTCGATTACAAGACGGGGAACCATTATTTCGTCGGCGTCACGTACAAGGAGCAGGACATCAATTCCATCGATTCGTTGCTGACTGTGCCGGTCAGCGGCAAAGGCACAAGCGGTCCCGTGCAGCTCCAGGACCTGGTGAGTCAACCTGAAATGACGTCCTCGGCCGTCGAAGTGAGCCACGTGGCACTGACCCGCGTAATCGACATTTACGCCAACGTGGAAGGACGCGACGTGGGGTCGGTGGCAGCCGACATCGAACGCCTTCTCTCCCACTGGGGCAAGCAAGGTATCGCTACGGCGGATGGCGTCGCGCAATGGTCCGTGCCGGACCCCGGCAAGCCGGGCGAGACGCTGGCCGGCTACAGCGTCAAGATGCGCGGCGAAGTGGCCAGCATGAAAGAGTCGTTCGCCAGCCTCGGTTTTGGAATGGTGCTGGCGGTGATCTTGATCTATCTGATCATGGTGGCCCAGTTCCGGTCATTTCTCGATCCGTTCATTATTCTGTTTGCGGTGCCACTCGGGTTGATCGGAGTGTTGGCCATGCTTGCGGCCACCGGCACAACGCTGAACGTCCAGTCGCTGATGGGCGTCATCTTCATGGTCGGTATCGCCGTATCGAATTCAATCTTGTTGGTCGAGTTCGCGAATCGGCTCCGGCTGGAGCAGGGCTACTCGACGCTGGATGCGGCCATTGAGTCGGGACGCGTCCGGTTGCGCCCGATTCTGATGACGTCGCTGGCAGCCATCGTCGGCCTGGTGCCGCTGGCGCTTCACCAAGGGGAAGCCACGATGCCGCTGGCAAGGGCCGTGATTGGCGGGCTGACCGTATCGACGGCCCTGACGGTATTCGTCGTGCCGTGCTTGTACGTGTTGTTCAAAGGCAGGCAGAGGCCTGTGAGCGGCGCTAGTATCGCGGCTGGGGCGTAACGCCCGAAGGGATTACCAATCATGAGAACACTTCTCACGAGACGATCGATTGCCTGGATCTGCGGCGGATTGGCCATCGCGGTCGGTGCCGGCGCGTACCTGCTGGCGGATGGCGCCGACGCACCATCGGGGCAGCGAAAGTCCGAGACCTCTCAAGCTCCGCACTCGTCGGCGGTCAGCGACTCGCAGTCTGTTCGAGTAAAGGTCGTTCGACCGACGCGCGAACGCTTGCAAAAGATCTCGACGCAGGCGGCCTATGTGGAACCGTATGAAGAGGCCGACTTGTTCGCCAAGACCTCCGGTTATCTGGAATCGGTCCATGTCGACATCGGCGACCGAGTACGGAAGGGTCAGGTGTTGGCTGAGATATGGATACCTGAGATGGAGCAAGAACGGATCCACAAAGAGGCGTTGGTCGAAAAATCACGCGCCGAACTAGAGCAAGCCCAAGCGGCGGTTACGGCGGCCGAGTCGCTGGTCGATGCCGCCAAGGCCAAGGTCAGCGAGGCACGCTCGCAAATCACGCGCTACGAGGCCGAAGCCAAATATCGCAAAGTCGAGTACGACCGGCATCTGCAGTTGTTCAAAGAACGGGCACTGCAAGGCGATATCGTCGATGAAAAGAACAATCAGCTTCACGCCGCTCAAGCCGCGGAAGAGGCCGCACACGCGGCGGCCGACACGGCGCAAGCCAATTGGCTGGTGGACCAAGCAAAACTCAAGCAGGCTCACGCCGATCTGGCGGCCGCCGCAGCTCATGTCAAGGTGGCCCAAGCGGAGCTGGACCACGCGGTCGTGTTGCTCGCGTACGCTAAGGTCACGGCTGCGTACGACGGGGTCATCACGAAGCGTCTGGTTCACCCGGGAGCGTTCATTCAATCGGCGTCCAACGGAAACGGCGGCCCGTTGTTTCACCTCGCCCGCTTTGACCGTATCCGCATTGTCGCCGACTTGCCGGAAGCCGATTCGGCGTGGGTTAAGGTTGGGCAGACGGCCACGTTTCGCGTGGACGCCCTGCGGGGGCAACTATTCCAAGGAAAGGTTGCTCGCTTCGCCGGCGCTCTGGACGGCCACACGCGAACCATGAGAGTCGAAGTGGCGCTCGACGGGGCCAATGCCGCGTTGCGGCCCGGCATGTACGGCTCGGTGTCCATCACGCTCGCGGACCAGGAAGACGCCTTGCTCGTGCCCGCCAGCGTGCTGGTTACCGGTGGCGGTGCACCGAGCGTGATGATTGCTAGTAACGGCCGGGCCGAGCGACGCACGATTGAGATCGGTCAAAATGACGGAATTCGTATGCAAGTGCTCACAGGATTAAGCGACAACGACCAGGTAATTGCCGAAGGCAAGGACGAGGTTCGGGAGGGCCAGCGCGTGGAGGTGGTCAATCGCTAGCTCCGCTGCGCCTGCGTTGCATTTCCCAAACGCCGCACGCCTTGCTTAAGCGTCACTATCCGGCGATCCGATATAGACTTAGTAACGGAGAAAGTTTCTCATGGATGGGAACGAAGGGGGCATCGTCGGTTTGCTCGCGTGCGCCCGGCGCATCGTGCTACGACTGTTGGCGATCGGCACTTTACTACAGGTCGTGCAGGGCTGCGCTGTGGATTCCTCGCCAGGCACAACTTCGCCTCTTTCGGTCCACCAAGCGCGGCCGGAACCCCAGCTTACGCCGGTCTCGAAACAGCCCGTGCTGGCACAAGTTGGCGGACGTCATTCAAAACTCGAACCATTGCCGGCCGTTGCGCCCCCGCCGCCTGATTCCGCGCTCGTCAAGCAAGTGTCGTGGGAAACCGTTGAATCGGCGCAGGAGGAGTTGCCACCGCCGGCAACCCGGGACGCCTTGGACGTCGCGGGCGATACGGTCGAAAACCAGTTCCCGATCGACCTTCCGGCGACGTTGCGCCTGGCCGGCGCGAACAACCTGCAAATCGCACTGGCTGCGGCGCGCGTGGGCGCGGCGCGGGCACGGCTGCAAGGGGCCCACGCGCTCTGGCTGCCCTCGTTTAACGGCGGCATTGGGTACAACCTGCATCGCGGCAAAATCCAGGACACCGCCGGCGACATTCTCGACATCAACCGCAGTTCGGTGTTTGTCGGCGGGGGTCCCGTCCTGGGCGGCGCCCCGCTGAACGGCGGAACCAACGGCCCGGCGCGTCTGTTCGTGGGGTTGCCCTTGACTGACGCGATCTTCGCGCCTTTGGCCGAGCGGCAACTCGCGCAGGCGGCCGGTGCCACTCAGGCAGCCACGTTTAACGACGCCCTGCTGGCCGCTTCCGCTGGATACCTCGAGCTGGTGCGCGCCGTCGGCCAGGTGGCAATCGCCCGCGAGGCCGTTGCCAACTCCAAGGAACTGGTGCGGCTGGTCGCCGCGCGCGTTCGAGCCGGCACGGCCCCGCCGGCCGACGAACTTCGCGCGCAGGCCGAGCTGGCGGACCGTCACCGAAAAGTGTTTGTGGCGGAAGAAGCCGTCCGCGACGCCTCGGCGGACCTCGTGCGGGTGTTGAATCTGCCGCCGGAGTTGAGCCTGCTTCCCAACGAGGAGCAACCTCTGCCGATTGAGCTGGTGGACACGCGCGAGCCGCTGCCCAAACTGCTGGCCGTGGGAATCGCATCGCGGCCCGAATTGGCCGCTCACCGGGCGTTCGTTCAGGCCACGCTCGATCGACTGCGCCAGGAGGAGTGGCGGCCCGCGATCCCGAATCTTCAAGTGGGCTTCAGCGCCGGCGGATTCGGCGGGGGAGTCGACGATTTCTTCGGCGATTTCGCCGGCCGCACCGATTTCGACGCGCTGGCCGTTTGGGAACTGCGCGGACTGGGCTTTGGCAACGTCGCGCTGGTGCGCGAGCGGCGCAGCCAGTTTCAACAGGCGCGAATTACCCGCGAAGAAGTGCGCAACACGATCGCGGCCGAAATTGTTCGCTCCTATTATCAAATCCGGCTGCGCGAGTCTCAGATCGAATCCGCCCGAAGGCAAGTCCAGGCCGCCGGCGACGCACTACCGCTCAATTTCAAGGGCATTCTCGGCGGCCAGTTGCGAGCCATCGAAGCCCTGCAAGCGATCGATGCCCTCACGGCGGCGCAGACTCAGTATCTGACCAGCATCATCGATTACGACCGCGCCCAGTTCGCGCTGCTCCGCGCGCTGGGCAATCCACCCGATCCGCAAACTAATCCGCAGCCGGAAAACTTGGGCGCATTACCCTGAGTTACGACGGGCGCGACGCGGGGCGCCATCGAACGATCTTGCGGATCAACAGGGGTATGACGCCCAGCGCCGCCAGCGAAACGAGAATCGTCGGCGACAGTACGTCGCCGGGCGATTCGATCGTGGCGATGGCCGTGCCGGCGTTCACATAGAGAATCGTTCCCAACAGCATTCCCAACCAGCTTGTCACGACGTAGGTCCCCACGCCGATCGGCGTCAGTCCCATGCCCAGGTTGATCAGGAAAAAGGGCACGAGCGGCACGAGCCGCAGCATGAACAGATAATAAGCGCCGTCGCGCTCGATGCCTTCGTTGATCGCCCGCAGCCGATGGCCGTAGCGACTTTGCGCTCCATCGCGGAACAGATACCGGCTCGCGAGAAAGGCCAGGGTCGCGCCCAAGGTCGAGGCCGCGCTAACCATCGCGGTTCCCAAAACGCGTCCAAACAAGGCTCCGGCCACCAGCGTCATCGCGGCCGCCGCCGGCAGCGATAAGGCCGTGATCGTCGCATAGGCGCAAAAGAACACCACGACCGCCAGAACGACGTGACGGGCGACATACCCTTGCCACGTCTCGAGGTTCGCGCGCATCGATTCCCAGCTCACGTACCGCCACAGCCCGCTCAGATAAAACGTCCCCATTGCCGCGACGACAAGAATCACCAGCGCATAACGGAGCCAGCGGCGGCGGCGCGGCTCGCGGGCGGCCGATTTCGGGTCGCGTTTGTCGACGTGGAGGGTCGCCATTTCGATCACGGCGGACTTTCGCCCAGCCGCCCGATAAGAAGTTCCTTGAAACCCGGCTTCGGCATGAAGCAGTAGAGGGCGCGACGTGCCTGCGCGCTGGCCGGACGAACGACCAGATAAGGCTTCGTTTTCGCGGGCCGCCCGAGGAGCGCGCGATCGTCGGGCGCTTCCTCGATCGTGACGGCCATCTCTTCCGTTTTAATCAGCTCGGGATGCGTGAGCCAGCCCATGGCCAGCGTGTCGAACGGATTGAATCCGCGAGCGTCGATGCTTTTCTCCCAACGGTCGATCCAGTACTGCGACGTATGGGCGATCCAGGCCCCCGATCCGCCCGACTTGCGGAGCACTTCCAGGTCCTCGCGCGAAATCCACACCTGCGAAGAGACTTCCCAGGGGGCGAGCACGAGCGGAATCTGCGCGTCGAGAATCGCCCGCATGGCGGCCGGATCCAATTCGAAGTTGAAGTCCCGGTGCGGCGTCTTCTGCACCTGGCTGGTGACGAATCGCTGGTTGGGGCGGCGACCGGCGACCATCACGATCCGCTCGATCCGGCCGTCGAGCCGCGGATATAGCTTGAGCAGCGTGCCGACGTTGGTGACCGGCCCCGCCGCCACGATCGTCATCGGCCCGCGCTCCAGCTCGGCTGCCATCGCCTTGACGGCCGGCGTTTCTTTGCCAAAGTCGCCCGCCGACGCCGCGCCCGGCAGGGGCACCATGCCTGGGGGGCCAAATCGGGCGGCAATGTCGCGGGCAATCGGCAGCGCCAGCTTCAAGGGCGCGTTGCCGAAGACGACGCTGATTCCGCGAATCCTCACTTCCGGCGAATGGAAGCTCTGAATCAGCATCAGCCCGTCGTCGACGTCGCCGATCCCGGTGGCCGTATCGACGTCGAGCCACACGTCGGTGACTTTTTGCGGCTCGGCGGCGCGAACGGCCATCGAAACGCACAACGCCGCGATCATCGCAAGCGCGATTCTTATTCCCATAGCTTTTCCCAGGATTGACGGATAAGAGCCCGCCGCGACCGATCGAGCAATTCCGATCGATTGACGCGATCGGCGGCAAGCGGCAACTGGGCGACGCCGATCAACCGCCGCATGACCTCGACGGCCGCGAAACGGGCGACAAGCGGCTCTTGCACGCGTCCGCCTCCGGCCGCACCCACATATGCCCCAAGCAGCGTGACCGCGTCTGCGCGCGGTTGCGAGGCCAGTGCGAGATGGGCCACGGCGCATCCCAGGTCGAATTCCGGGTCGCCGTAAAAGCAGAATTCCGCGTCGATGACGCGAATGCCGCCCGCGGTCCGCAGCCAACTGCCGGGAAAAAAGTCTCCGTGCACCAGACAGGTCCCGTCGCTCAAATATCGCTCGCCGGTTTCCCGCGCCAATTTTCGGTATTCACCGTCTTGCCGCAAACCCGCGGCAGCCGCTTCGAGCCCGGGCTCGATCTGGTCCAAATCCAGCCCGTTGTTTTCGGCCAGCGGAAACGCATAAATGTGCTCATGGTTGAGCTTGCGCATCGCGCGATTGGCAAACAACGGATCCGCCGATCCGCGCGTCGCCTCATGAAGGGCGCGCAAGTAGCCGCCGAGCTGGTGAAGCTCGATCTGGCTGAGCCTGTCGCCGGCATAGAGCGAAGCAAGTACCCGGGCATCGGCCAGGTCCTCCAGCACAATCGCGTGGGCCGCGAGATCGGCTGCGAGCAAGCGCGGCATGCCACAGGCGACCGACGGAATGGACGCGACGCGCTCGTAGAACCGGCATTCATATTGCATCCGGTCCCAGGGGGCCGCAATGTGATCGTATTTCTCGACCCAGGGACGCGCCTGCTTGACGATGAAGCTGCGCTGGTTGGTTCTGACGCGAATCGTCAGGTTCATGTTCCCCTCGCCCGGCTTTTCGCAGGCCAGCAGCCGCTCATTGGCCCCCAGCCAGCCGCGCTTTCGCAAAAAAACCTCCAGGCCGGCGGCATCGTTGAGGCCGAGCCAGGGGAAATCGGGCCGGGCACAAACTTCGTCGACCCTGTTCATGGTTCATTAGAATCCGCGGAGCCGTTTTGTCGGATGCCGATTGCTGTCACAATGGCCTGGCGGAGGCGCCGGTGGCGTGCTTGGGGCCATTGTCTCTCATCGGCCGCGTGGATTGCAATTGATAAAATGAGATGCCATGAAAAGCTTCGCCATACCGCTCGTCGCTCTCGTGGGCTGGCAACTGCTGTTTTGCGGCGCCGCGCGGACCTCGCCGGCCGGCACGAAAATAACGTTGGGCGGCACCGTGGCCGCCAATGAACAAGTCTCGATGGACCAGATCTCGCATGCGCCCTGGACCGAATTGCTGGCGCGGTACGTCGACAAGGCCGGTTTGGTGAACTATACGGCGTGGAAGGCCTCGCCGGCCGACGTCAAGCGCTTGGACGAGTATTTGAACTCCCTTTCGCGCGCGCGCACCGGCGCTCGCGCCCGCCGCGAAGCACAATTCGCCTTTTGGATCAACGCCTACAACGCGGTCACGATCAAGGGAATCCTGCGCGAGTATCCGACCACGAGCATTCGCAACCACACGCCCCGGCTTTTCGGGTACCACATCTGGCACGATCTACTGCTGCAGGTCGGAGGCCGGACGTATTCCCTGAGCCAGATCGAACACGATGAGCTGCGAAAAATGGGCGATCCTCGCATTCATTTCGCCATCGTATGCGCGTCGCGCGGATGTCCCCGATTGCTCGACGAGGCCTACACCGCGACGGAGTTGAACGACCAATTGAATCGCAACGCCCGCGATTTCTTTGCCCAGAAGAGCAGGTTCCAGTACGACTCGCCGGCGCGCTCGATCAAGGTGTCGTACATTCTGGACTTGTTCGCCCGAGATTTTGGAGCCACGCCGGCCGAGCGGATGAAGCGGATTGCGCCTTACCTGCCCGACGCGGCGTCGCGGGAGCTGGCTGCCGGCGGCAACGCGCGCGTCTCGTATCTCGAATACGACTGGAGCCTGAACGACCAGGCCACCGAGCAAAGCGGCCGCTAGGCGATAATTGCGCACGCGCGGTGACACCGCAAAACAGTCAACGTAGAGAAGGTTGCATGGTTTTCCAGATCGAGCCCAAGACGATTGTGGCCGCTTGCGCCTTGTGCGTGCTCTGGCTGGCGGAGCGCCAATTCCCCTTCTTCCTGGATTTTTGGCGCGGCGCGGGCGGCGGGCGCGACCGCGTCCGGCACGACGCCAAGAACGTGGCGCTCGGCGTCGCCAATGCCTTGATTGCAACGGCAGTGGCCGGCGGCCTGCTGGTGGCCGTCGAGGTCGCCTCGGGCGAGGTTGGTCTGTTGCGCTGGCTTTCGCTGGGGGCGGTCGCGACGGTGGTTCTGGCGCTTTTGCTGCTCGACTTCTGGACGTACGTCTGGCATCGGCTCAACCACGTCGTGCCGTTTCTGTGGCGGTTTCACCGCATGCACCACAGCGACCCGAACGTCGACGCGTCGACCGGAGTCCGCTTTCACACGGGCGAGATCGTCATGTCGGGCCTGGCGCGCGCGGCATTGTTGCCGATCCTCGGTCTCTCGCTCGCGCAATTGGCCCTCTACGACGCGATCCTGCTGCCGCTGGTGCTCTTTCATCATTCCAACGTCGGGCTGCCGCGCTGGCTCGACTACGGCTTGACGTGGTGCGTCGTTACGCCGGCCATGCACCGCGTGCACCACAGTTGCTGGCGGCCCGAGACCGACTCGAATTTCGCCTCGATCCTGCCGCTGTGGGACCGGCTTTTCCGCACGTTTGGGCTCCGCGACGACGCGCATACCATTCACTTGGGTCTGGTGGAGTTCGAAGATCGCAAGTGGCAAACGCTGTGGGGAATGGCCCGCACGCCCGCGGCGTCGCTCGAGCGCGATGCGGCGTCCAGCGGCCAGTTTTCCCCATAGGGGCGGTCCGAGAGGAGAATTCACCGAGGCGGTGCTGCGATGCGAACCCTGCTCGTGTTCCTGAAATACCCCGCAGCCGGCCAGGTCAAGATGCGACTGGCCGCTGCAATCGGCCCAAAACGGGCCGCGGACCTTTATCGCCAGTGGATCGGGATGGTCTTTGAACGGGTTCAGGCGGTCCGCGGCTCGACGCGCGTTATCGCTTGCTACGACGGAGCCCCCTGCGAGGCGTTCGCCGAGTGGCAGGCCGTTGCCGATGGTTGGTGGCCGCAGCCGGCCGGTGATTTGGGGGATCGGCTGGACGCCGCCTTCCGGAGTTGGCAGGCCGAAGGCGATCCGGCCGTTGCCATCGGCACCGATTGTCTCGACCTCGACGCCGCTCACGTTGAGTCCGCCTTTGACATCTTGCGGAAGCGCGACGCCGTGTTCGGGCCAGCCGAGGACGGAGGTTACTATCTGGTCGGGCTGGCCCGCTATCGACCCGACTTCTTTCGCGACATCCCCTGGTCGACTTCCGACACATTGGCCGCGCACCAATCGATTTGCGAACGAAAGGGGTGGTCGGTCGGTCTCTTGCCGCCGCTGGCCGACATCGACACACTGGACGACTGGCAGCAATACGAGCGACGCCAAGAAAGGCAGCCATGAACCGCGCGGGGGGCGAGATGCGGCTGGCCGTCATCATTCCCACCCTCAACGAGGAAGCCGCGATCGCCCAAGCGCTCGAATCGCTTCTCGCGCAAAAAAACGACCTCGATCTTGTGATCGTCGCCGACGGCGGCTCCACTGACGGCACGCTGGCAGTGGCCCAACAGCACGGCGCGACGATCGTGGCCGTCGGCAAACCGG
This sequence comes from Pirellulales bacterium, assembly GCA_040877415.1. Lineage (GTDB taxonomy): Bacteria > Planctomycetota > Planctomycetia > Pirellulales > PALSA-1355 > JBBDNV01. Next base: position 11,731 of record JBBDNV010000024.1, on the reverse strand, counting down.
GCCGCGGCGGCCAGGTGGCGGCGGCACTGCGCGAACTTGATCACGAGGTGATTCTGATCGTTCATGCCGACATGATCGTGCCCTCAGGCGCGTTGGCGCTCGTGCGACAGAGTCTCGTCGAAAAACCGGAATGTCCGGGCGGCTGCCTCGGCCACCGGTTCGACGGCGCGCGTCGAATGCTTCGCTGGACCGAGTGGTGGGACGAGCGTCGGGCTCGCCGCGGCATGTCGTACGGCGACCAGGCCCAGTTCTTCCGCCGCGAGCTGCTTGCAGCCCACGGCGGCTTTCCCGATCAGCCGATCATGGAAGACGTGGAATTGTCGCGTCGACTAAAGCGGCTGGGACGTCCGATCTATCTCGATTGCCCGGTGGTCGTCTCCGCTCGCCGCTACGCGCGGCTCGGCTGGCTGCGGACCACGCTCGCCAATTTCCTGATCCGGCTGGCGTATCGTCTCTGTGGGCTGCGAGCATGCCAGGCGATCTACCGCCATTATTACGGTCGCCGTTAACAAGCCGGCTGGGGACCGTCCCCATTCTGCGCAGCCATTTACGAGGGAAAGCACTTGCCAAACGCCAGCAGCAGCCGCGGCGATCCCCGCAGTTGGATCTTCCACCGCAGCAAGGCCCACACGAGCGATTTCTCCTGCGCCAAAAAACCGAGCCAGGTTGCGCTATCGGCGGTGACTCGCAGATCGGCCTTGCCGACGTGCCCATTTTCCACTTTCAGCGTCCGATTGGTGATGCGAACCGTGGCGCTCCGTTCGACCGCGCCGGTGAACGTGAAGTGGTATGTGGCGTCGAGACCCTCGGATTTGCTAGGCTGAAAGACGACCGGCAAGAGGCCCAGAAACTGGTCGATCGATCGCGTCCGCAGGCTGTTGGCCACGATTTTCGTCCGCTTGTGCGGAAACCGCTTGGCAACGTGCTCCTTGGCCGTGGAATTCCGCAACACGTAGATCGTCTCCTCTTTCTCTTGCAGCGGCCGGACGGTCTGGTTCAAATGCGTCTTCTTGTCGGCCAGGTAGGGACCTATCACGTCTTCACCCGCCGGGCAGACCGCCAGGCAGTAGGCCGCCTTGTAGTTGGCTCCATAGGACAGGCTCTGCCACATCGAGGCACTTTCGGCGTCGGTCACCTTGTTGCGGTAGTCGATGCGGCTTCTGCTTTCGGCCACCTGCTCGATCCAATCGGTAAATCCGCCCATGAATTCCCGATAGTTGTGCGTATAGCAAGCCGAGAAGTTGAAGTTTCCCTCCGGCGAGATTGCGCCCACCGGGCAGGCCGCCACGCACAGTTTGCATTCCAGGCAAGGGTTGTAGTCGATCGGCCGGCCGTACTCGGACACTTCCGCGTCGACCAGGATCGTGCCCAAGAGGATGAAGCTGCCGAACTTCGGATGGATTACGTTGCGGTGAATGCCCATCTGCCCCAGGCCCGCGGCGACGGCCACCGGCTTGTGCGAGACGACCCACACCTTGCCGGGAAAACGGTCCATTTCCATCGGAAACCCCATCGATGGATTCAGCGCGCCGACGCCGCGCTCCTCGAGCGCCGCGACAATGCTATGGCCGATCGCGTTTACCTCGTCGCCCGCGTGGTGGAACTCCAAATTGGCCACCGAGCGCGCGGGACTGCGAATCGGCTCTCGATTCATCCGCACGGCGAAACTCACAAGCCCCCTGGCGCGGGGAAGCAACCGCAGGATGTCGTTGCGCTGGTCGTCTAGCTCGCTCCGCGCGATCTCGACGAAGCCCACGTCGTCGGCGCCGGCGTCGAGCACGAGCTGGCGCAGCCACGCCGCGTCGAGGACTTGGGGACGGTCGAGCGGGCGCTTTTGCGCCTGAAAGCGCTTAACGGTGGGATGGTCGGCGAGTTTCATGGCTCACCTCCGATAGTTGTATATGCAAGTATATAGGCCAAAAAAAGAAAAAGATCACTTCGTGACTCCGCCCTGGCCCAGTCGCCCGATCGCGCCGCCGAGCAGCTCGGCCACGCCCCGGCCCAACAGCTCCGTCGCTTTTTCTTGCGCCTTCGCCCAGCCCGGAATGGCCTTTTCGAGCACCTTGCGCCCCTCGGCCGTCAGTCGAAACGGCTGCGCCCGAGCGTCGTCGCCGGCCACCACTTCCAGCCATCCCCGAGCCTTCATGCGCTCGACGTTGCGGCTCAGCGTCGAAACGTCCAGGTGCAGCCGCTGGCATATCTCGGCCGGCCGGGCCGTGCCCATCTTGGCAACCGCCACCAGGATGTTCATCTGGCTCACCTTGAGCGAAAGCGGACGCAAGGCGTCGTCATATAGCGCCGTCACCACCCGGTTGAGCATCCGCATCCGCGCGGCGATGCACTCGCGGGCCACGTCGTCAATCGACGGGTTCATTTTCTTGGCAGACATCGTTGTTACCCCCATGTATTTGTATATACAACAACCTGTCGCGTCAACCCCCGGTCATTTATTTTTCCCGCGCCGGCGTGAAAAACAGCCCGCTGTGCCTTATCCTGGGTCGCAAGGAGCCCCCATCACTCTCGCAGGAGCGCGATTTCATGATCACGCAAGCGCTGCCGTTTGCAGAAGGAACCATCGAAGCCGAGCTGCCCGAGCGGACGCACGTCGTCACGGGCAGCCAGTGGCAGGCCGGCATCGCGCCCGTGGCGGACGAAGCGGTGGCGGTGCGTGAAGCGCTGGCCCGGCCGCTCGGCATGCCGACGATCCGGGAACTGGTGCGGCCGTCGAGTCGCGTGCTGATCGCTTTCGACGATCTGACGGTTCCCTCCCATGGTCCGATCCGCCGGCTGGCAATTGAGGCTGTGCTTGAAGAGCTGTCCGCGGCGGGCGTTTCCGAAGAGCAAGTCACGCTCATCTGCGCCAACGCGCTGCACCGCAAATGGACCCACGAGGAGCTGGCCACCGTGCTGGGCGAAAACCTGGTGCGCCGCTTCGGCGGCCGATTGATCTGCCACGACGCCGAAGATCCTGACGCGATTGTGAATCTCGGCGCCACGGCCGAAGGCTACGACGTCGAAGTACACCGTCTGGTCGCCGATTGCGATCTGACGGTTTACGTCAACGCGGGCTTTTATCTCGGTTTCGGCGGCGGCTGGAAATCGGTTTGCGTGGGGCTCTCCACCTGGAAGAGCATCCGCTGGACGCATACGCCCGACGGCATGTCGATGTCGCTACACAAAAACCGCATGCACGCCGTGTTCGATTCGCAGGGCCGACATCTGGAGGAAAGGCTGGGCAAGCGCGTCTTTAAGATCGAGACGGTGCTGGCCAATTCCCAGCAGGTGGGTCACGTGTTTGCCGGCGGAGTGGATGAAACGCGGCAAGCGGCGGTCGAAGTGCTCGGCGCAAGACACCAGCCCCGCCGGGCGGCCGGCGAGCGGGCCGACGTCATCATCTATGGCGTGCCAGCCTGGAGCCCGTACGCCAGCTTCGCCACGATGAACCCGATTCTGACGTTGATTTCCTCGGGCCTGGGATATCTCGGCGGCTACATCGAAGCGCTGGGCAAGCCCGGCTGTTCGGTCATCCTGGCCACGCCGTGCCCCGACCAGTGGGATATGGAGCATCATCCGTCTTACCGCGAGGTGTGGGACCGGGTTTTGTCCGCCAGCCGCGATCCTTACGAAATCAGCGAGCGGTGGATCGACGAGTTTGCCACCCGCGGCGATTACATCGAGCGGTATCGAAACTCGGTGGCGTTCCATCCGGTACACGCGATCCTCGCGACACATCCGCTGAAACGGCTGAAGCACGCCGCGCGCGTGTTTGTGGCCGGCGCGGAGGACCCGGCCCTACCCAAACACCTCGGATTCGAGCCGACCCGTTCGGTGGAGGAAGCCGTCGCCGCGGCCGAGGCGATTCACGGCGGCGATTGTTCGCTCGTGTGCGTCGACATTCCCAGCCGGTTGTAAGATGTCCTTCCCAGGCGTCACGGCTTTTCGGCGTCTCGTGGAAATGGGCCGTCGCGCCAGTTCCATGGCGGCCAGCGGGTGTTGGCCGATTGCATCGTCTTCTCGCCGTTGACGAAACCGGCGACAAAGATCACCAGCGCCAAACCGACCATCGCGCCGGCGATCCATCCGGCGTACGGGAAGGGCGGGTCGACTGCCGTTTGCGGCTGGTGGACCGGGCTCGGGCGAACGATGGCGTTCACCACGACGTACAGCACCAAGAGCCCGAAGAACGCCCAGAACAAGGTGTGCATGTTGAACTGCTTATCCTGGCGGGGATAGAAGAAGTACAGGGCGTTCAGGTTCTGAAACAGAATCATCGAGAGCGACAGCCACAGCACGGGAAACGCCGCCCAGCGCTCGCGGCGGCGAAAGTGAATGACCATCCAGATGGCCGCGCCGGCGAATCCCATCAGGCACACGCCGTTTAAGAGCCACAACACCGCTTCGGCCAGTGCCTGCGGTTCGGCGTATTCGTACGATTTGAAACGCCCGGCCCACTCTTCGAGTTTTTCCGCCGGCCGGATGCGCGCGAGGCGGTGCCAGAACGGAATCACGCCCAGCACGTAAATGATGCCGTAGACGCTGACTAGCGGCATGTTTTCCGTTTCGGAAGGCTCGGGATACGCGCGGTTGACCATGCCGAAGCAATAGATGAACCCGCCGATGAACCCGCACGACACTTCCATGACGTTCCAGTGGTTGATCGCAAAATCGAGTGTCGGCTGCAACTCGTTGGCGATATTGCCCAAGAGTCTCCCGCCGGCCATTCCCAGCCCGAAGCCGACGTAGCCCAGCAAGGCGCCCCGCAGCCCGCTGGGTTTGTTATTGCACGCCAGCCAGATGAGCTGCCCGATGGCCGCGCCCATAAAGGCGATCGAGCTGTTGTTGCGCGGCGGATTGATGTCGAAATCGAGCCAGGTGACGACCAGCAACGACGTGAACCAGCCGCCGGCCAGGATGCTGCCCAGCCACCCGAGCCACTCGCCGGTGCGCATCGACCGGCGCTCGATGAGGAGCCCGACGATCGCGCCCCCAAAAGTTCCCCAGGCCGAGCCTTGCAAGAACAACGTCAAGAATCCGTAGGCGTAATTGACGAACGTATCGGATTGCGCGTAGCCGTGGAGGATGCCGTAGCTCATCGTTCCGCCGGAGCCGATGCCCAGCGCCGACACCGCGGCGATGATCGGCATCCACAGGAACAACGATCGCTGGCGGCTGACGTACGCCAACGCAAGCGCCAAAGCCGCGCCCGGGTACATGGCGCCCAGCAGGTGTCCAAAATCACCGCGGATGCCCCAACCGAGTCCAACCGCCAGCGCCACAAACAAGCTCCGCCCGATCCGGTCGAAAAGATTCATCGCACGTGCCCCGCTTAAATCTGCGTTTCATACCCGCCGCCGTTGGTGGAATTCGACCGCGGCGCACACTAGAATACGGTCCAACAACATTTTCTTCCATAGGATCCGCACGATGATGAGAAGCCTGATCGCGATCATCCTGGGCCTCGCGCTCGCGTCGCCCGCCGGGGCCGACGACGACATTACGATCGAGCGCGTCGCCGGGCCCGAAATCCCGGGCCAGTACAAACACCCGGCGTCGTTTACCGAACTCGACAATGGCGATTTGTATGTCGTCTACTACGGTGGTGAAGGGGAATACAAAGGCGATACGGCGGTTTACGGGACGCGGCTGGCGAAGGGAAGCCAAAAGTGGACGACGCCCAAAATCATCGCCGACACGCCGGGCCGCTCCGAGGGCAACGCCGCCGTCTGGCAGGCGCCCGACGGGCGGGTGTGGCTGTTTTACATCACGAACTACGGCCCCACCTGGTCGACGTCGCGCATCAAGTACAAAATTTCGAAGGACGGGGCCAAGACCTGGTCCGACTCCGACATGCTGGCCTTCGAGCTGGGATCGATGGTCCGCGGCCGCCCGATTGTCCTCAACGACGGCGACTACCTGCTCGGGGTTTATCATGAGACGGGCGAAGACCGCGAGCGGACTGCCGAGGATACGTGCAGCTTCTTCTTCCGCTACAACCCAAAGACGAAGGAGTGGACCGAGTCGAACCGCATTTACTCGCCGGGCGGCAATCTGCAGCCCGCCGCCGCGCAGATCACCGACGACTACCTGGTCGCCTATTGCCGGCCGGGCGGCAACTTTGAGCCCAACCCAAATCGCTTCGTGATCCGCAGCGAATCGCGCGACGGGGGCCGCACCTGGTCGAAAGGCGAGAATTCCCGGTTTCCCAACCCCAATTCCGCGGTCGATTTCATCAAGCTCGCCAATGGCCACCTGCTTTTGGTCTACAACGATACCAACGTCGGCGACCGCATGCCGCTCTCCGTGGCCATTTCGACCGACAACGACAAGACGTATCCCCATCGTCGCGATATCGTCAACAAGCCGGGCGACACGGCCGCCTATCCCGTCGCGGTTCAAACGCGCGATGGCAAGATTCACATTGTCTACACGTCGAACAACCGCCAGGTCGTCAACCACGCGGTGTTCGACGAAAGCGCGATCTTGGGGCACACGCCGGCGTCTGCCGCCGCCACGGATGCAACCAGGCGATCGAAGCTCACCAAGACCGACGTCGAGGCGATGATGAAAGCGCTGTCGAATTGGGGGCGCTGGGGCAAGGACGACGAGCTGGGAGCGTTGAACCTGATCACGCCCGAGAAGCGCAAAGCCGCCGCCGCATTAGTGACCGACGGCGTGACCGTTTCGCTGGCGCGGAGCGCGGATAAGACCGGCTCGGGAGATTCGGCCGCGTTTCGACACAAAATGACCACGCTGCCGGGGCCGGAGGACATCACCAGCGCCGGCGACGAGTATTGCGTGGCCTATCACGGCTTCACCCAGACGCACATGGACGCGCTTTGCCACCTGTTCTACAAGGGCCGCATGTACAACGGCTTTCCGCAAAGCGAAGTCACGGAGCGCGGGGCGGCCAGGCTTTCCGTGGCGAACGCCAGGCAGGGTATCTTTACACGCTGCGTGCTCATGGACATGCCGCGACTTCTCGGCGTCCGCTATCTCAACGGCGGGCGCGCCATCTATCCGGAAGATCTCGAAGCCTGGGAAAAAGCCGCCGGGGTGAAAGTCGAAAGCGGCGACGCCGTGTTGATCCGCACCGGAAGCTGGGCACGGGCCGAAGTCGAGGGCCCGTGGGAAATCATGAAAAGCACCGCGGGCTTGCACGCCTCCTGCCTGCCGTGGCTCAAAGCGCGCGACGTGGCCGTCGTCGGCAGCGACCTGGCGCTCGACGTGTTGCCCTCGGGAGTCGACGATTTTCCCATGCCCGTGCACTGGACGGTCGTCGTTTACCTGGGCATGCCCATCCTCGACAACTGCGACCTGGAAGTGGTGAGCGAAGCCGCCAATGCCCGAAAGCGTTGGGCCTTTCTTTTGACCGTCGCCCCATTGGTTGTCGACGGCGGGACCGGCTCGCCGGTCAATCCGCTGGCGACGTTTTAGGCGAGGGCGTCATCGGCACTGCTTGACGGGCAACGAGTGGCACCCGGCGACATTGTCGTTAGGCGGACAATGCCGTCATGCATCCGCCTGATGGTCCCTATCGTGCTTGCTCGGGCTGAGATTTGTCGGTGGCGGCCGCCGGCCGGAGCGTGCGCAACCGCTCGGCGGCCGCGGCGCGCGAGCAGAATTTCCTCGATGGCGTACGACGCAAAGCCTCAATGAGGCCGGCTACGAATTGGTTCAAGCATACAGCCCCTCGACGGGAGTTCCTTTCGACGCGCGGATCGGCCGGCCTTGCGCGTCCCGCAATTCCAGATTGGCCGGCACGCCGAGCAAATGCAGGATGGTTTGCGCCAAGTCGTGCGGCGGAACCGGATTGTCGCTGGGCTCGGCGGCGAAGCGATCCGAGGCGCCGAAAACGCTGCCGCCGGTGATGCCCGCGCCGGCCAGCAGGATCGATTGGACGTGCGGCCAGTGATCGCGTCCGGCGTCTCTGTTGATGCGCGGCGTGCGGCCGAACTCGCCCATCACGACCACCAGCGTGTCGTCCGCGAGCCCGCGCTCGTCGAGATCGACAAACAAGGCCGACAGGGCCCGGTCCGTGGGCGGGACCAGGCGCTCGCGCATGTGGTAGTAGATCCGGCCGTGCGAATCGTATTCGCCTCCGCCCGGTCCCGGCGGCGTCGGGTCGATCCAATAGACGGTCGCCAGTGGAACGCCCGCTTCCATTAATCGGCGCGCGAGCAGCAAACCCTGGCCGAACAAATGCCGCCCGTACCGATCGCGAGTTTCCGGCGATTCACGGTTCAGATCGAAAGCCGCTTGCGCGTGCTTCGAGGTGAGCAGCGAAAAAGCTTGTTGGTAATAGGTGTCGAGCTCGTCCAACTGCCCGCCGGCTTGGGCGGCTTGCGCGCGACGATTCAGTTGCGCAAGCAGCGTGCGGCGGTCTTCCAATCGGTCGACTCCGACGTCGCCCGACAGCGCAAGGCCAGGCGCCGTGAACTCGGCCGTTCCCTTGTCGCCATGGACGATGAACGGGTCGTACCTTCTTCCCAGAAAGCCGGCGTTCTGTCCCGGCCAGATGCCGTCCACCGGCGGAGCCTCGAACAGCTTGGGCAGCGTCACAAACATCGGCAGTCCGCCCCCCGCGCCGCGCCAGCGGGCCAGGATCGAGCCCAAATGCGGATGGTCCTCCGGCAGCGCCCGGGTTTGATCCGCCGTCGGCGTACTGTGGATCGTGCCGGTGAGCATCGTGTAAACGCCCGTGGTGTGGACCGAACACGGATGCGTGACGGAACGGACGATCTTGAATTTGTCGACCTGCCGGGCCAAAAGGGGCAACAGCTCGCTGATCTGAATGCCGGGCACACAGGTGGCAATCGGCTTCAATTCGCCGCGCACCTCGGCCGGCGCCTCGGGCTTCATGTCCCACAGATCGAGCTGCGACGGTCCGCCGTTGAGAAAGACCAGGATGCAGCGTTTCGCGCGGCCGAACGATCCCGCGGTGCTTGCGGCCCGCGCCGAGCCGGCGCGCAGCAACGTTGCCAACGACAATCCCATGCCGCCCAAGGCGCCGAGCCTGAGAAACTCGCGCCGCTTCAGCCGTTTTGCGATTCGTCGCGTTGGAAGCGCGGTGCCCGACATGTCGCCGCCATTTTCAATGATCGCCGTTCGCGATGCGCGAAAGCTGCAGCTCCATCGATTGCTCGCAGTGTTCCCGCATCGCCTGTTCGGCCCGCGGAGCATCGCGCGATCGAAACTCGTCAACCAGGTGCACGTGCTGAAGCGTGGGGCGCTCGACGTCATGAGCCAAAACGCTGCCTCGCGCGAGCATGCGCACGAGCTGGTTCGCCTTCAACACCTCGGCCAGGCTCGGCGCGCCGGATAGCTCGGCGATGCGCACATGAAACGCCGAGTCCAGGCCGTGAATCCGCTGGGGTTCGGCGTGGGAATCGATGCGGCGGTCCAACTCCGCGGCCAGGTCCATCAAATCGGCAAGCTGCGCGTCCGTAGCCACGCGGCTCGTCTGCCGGGCCGCTTCGCACTCGACGGCCATACGCAGCACGTGCTGGCTCCGCAGCGAGTCGGCCGTCATCTTCCGCACGCGCGTTCCCCAGCCGGGCTCGCTCTCCACCAGCCCGTCGCGCGAAAGCTCCCGCAAGGCCTCGCCCACCGGGGCCATGCTCATGCCCAGCGAGTTGGCCACCCCGCGCAGCGAAAGCCTTTGCCCGGGCTGCAATTGTCCGGCCAGAATCCGGTCGCGCAGCGCGCGATACGCCTGTCGTCCAAGCGAGTCCTGGGTCTGGGTTTGAGCCATTGTTTAGTCAGTTGAAGTTCGAGAAGGCACTTGCAATGTTCGAACAGTGTTATAACATTAGCGGTTGCCGCGCCGACTGTCAATGATTGGACCGCGATTGGACCGCGGCGTTGTGCGTACGATGCGCATCGGAGGACCGTCCAATGTCCAACGAACGTCAGATTCCTCCGGACGATGGCGCGGGCATGAACCGCCGGCGATTCCTGCAGGCCACCGGATCCGGACTCGCCGGGCTCGGTGGAGCGGCCCTTGGGCATCCGTCACCCGTGACGGCCGCCAGCCAGACGTCGAGAGCCCCGCGCGCCAAATCCGTCATCATCCTCTATCTGTACGGCGCGCCGAGCCAGATGGATACGCTGGATCCCAAGCCCAACGCGCCCGTCGAGCGGCGCGGCCAGTTCAAGACCATCTCCAGCAGCATGCCGGGCATTGCGGTGTCCGAGCTGTTGCCGAACATCGCCAGGAATCTGCACCGCGTGGCCCTGATTCGCTCGATGACCCACACCTCGAACAACCACGCCGTGTCGGTCGCCCTATCGGGTCTATCGAAATCCGAGCCCTTGATCGAGGCCAACGGCGGCGACTCGCGGCACCAGCCCTATATCGGCTCTGTGCTCGAGTACCTGTGGAAGCAGCAGGGGACGAGCATGCTCGATAGCGGCATCCCGGTGAATATGATTCTCCCCTGGGCGCTCAACGACAAGACCGACCGCAATCGCTGGCAGCATCACGCCGCGTGGCTCGGCCTCGCCTACAATCCGATCATTCCGCTGTTCGTCGGCAAAGGTTCGCTTGCGGTGGGCTCGCCGTCGATCATGGGCACGACCCCCGTCCTTGCGCGCTTCGATCCCTGGGACGGCGTTACGCCTGAGAGCACGTTTCACTTCGACGGGGTCGAGCTCCCCGACGGCGTGACCAAAGCCCGCTTTGCCCGCCGCCAGCAACTGCTCGAATCGCTCGATGCGGCGGAGCGGAGTTTCGGCGCGCGCGTGAACACGTTCAACCAATGCCGCGATCTGGCGTTTGCCATGATCGCCAATCCCAAAGTGGCCCGGGCGCTCGACGTGGCCCAGGAGCCCGCCGCGGTGCGCGAGCGATTCGGCTATTCGCTGTTTGGCCAGTCGGCGTTAACGGCGCGGCGGCTCGTCGAGGCGGGCGTCAAAATGGTCACGGTGTTCTGGGACACCTGGACCGATAACAACGCCGCCTGGGACACGCACCACAATCATCACCCCCGGCTGAAAGACGGGCTTTGCCCCAAGCTCGATCAGATTCTGCCGGCGTTTTTGGACGACGTGCACGAGCGCGGCCTGTTGGACGAAACCCTGGTGATGGTGATCAGCGAGCACGGCCGCACGCCCACTTTGGCCAACTCGCCCGGCGGCGGGCGCGAGCATTGGGCCGGAGCGTACTGGGGAATGTTTTTTGGCGCCGGCATCAAGACCGGCCAGGTGATCGGCTCGACCGATCGAGAAGGCGGCTACCCGACGAGTTGTCCCACGGACCCCAAAGACATCCTGGCCACCATGTATCACCTGTTGGGCATCGATCCCCACCAGACCACCATCCCAGACCGTCTCGGCCGCCCCGTTCACATCATCCCCCACGGCGACGTCGTGCGGCCGATGTTGTCATAGGCGATTACGTATTCCGTTTCTCCGTCACTTGCGCCACGGCCCGGCACCAGGCGGCGCTCGCGCTGGCGATCACGAGACGTCAATGCCGGGCGTTCTTGTCCCGCATCGCACATCGAAAAGGGGGCATCACTTGTTATTAGGCATCGAAAAGGGGGCATCGAAAAGGGGGCATCACTTGTTATTAGGCATCGAAAAGGGGGCATCACTTGTTATTAACGGCTTGGCCGGCGTCGAGAAACGTGCTGGCATGCCGCGCAATCCACACTGCGCAACCCGGGGCCGCCCACGGGCAGATTCAAACTTCAAATGCGACACCGCGTCGCTTGGCGTAGTGGTTGAGAAC
>JBBDNV010000023.1:0-7538 GCA_040877415.1 Pirellulales bacterium | reverse complement strand
TTGAACGTGTCCTGCGGCAGCGTTTCGTCGTGCATCCGCCGCGCGGTTTCCGGGTCGAGCGCCAGCCGGAATTGCTCGTTCCAGTCGAATTCAAAGCGGGCCTTCGACAGCGCGTCGTCGCGCTGGCGCGCGTGCGGGCGATGCCGCGCAAGGTCCGCCGCGTGCGCCGCGATCTTATAGGCGATCACGCCTTGCTTCACGTCTTCGTTCTCGGGCAGGCCCAAATGCTCTTTGGGCGTGACGTAGCACAGCATGGCCGCGCCGCTCCAGCCGGCCAGCGCCGCACCAATGGCGCTGGTGATATGGTCGTAGCCCGGAGCGACGTCGGTCACCAGGGGCCCCAGCACGTAGAACGGCGCCTCGTGGCAAACCTCCATCTCGCGCTTGACGTTCATGTCGATCTGGTCCATGGGAATGTGTCCGGGGCCTTCGATCATCACCTGCGTGTTCTTGGCCCAGGCCCGAGCGGTGAGCTCGCCGAGCACGTCGAGCTCGGCGAATTGCGCCGCGTCGCTGGCGTCGGCGATCGACCCGGGCCGCAAGCCGTCGCCCAGGCTCCATGTGACGTCGTACTCGTGCATGATGTCGCACAGGTCTTCGAAATGCGTATACAGCGGATTCTGCTGGCGATGGTGCATCATCCACTTGGCGATGAGCGAGCCGCCGCGGCTGACGATGCCGGTGACCCGGCCCATGGTCAGGTGCAAATGTTCCAGCAAAACGCCCGCGTGGACGGTCATGTAGTCGACCCCCTGCCGCGCCTGGTGCTCGACCATGTCCAGAAAGTTTTGCGGCTTCATGTCGCAGATGTCGTCCAACTGCTGGACCATCTGGTAGATGGGCACGGTGCCGATCGGCACCGGCGAAGCGTCGAGTATCGCCCGCCGGATGGCGTCGATGTCGCGCCCGGTCGACAGATCCATCACCGTATCGGCCCCGAAATGCACCGCCGTGTGCAGCTTTTCCAATTCGCCCTTGATGTCGCTGGTGACCGCCGAATTGCCGATGTTCGCGTTGATCTTCGTGCGGGATGCGACGCCGATGCACATCGGCTCCAGGCGCTTGGCGAGATGAACCTTGTTGGCCGGGATGACCATGCGGCCGCGCGCGACCTCCTCGCGCACCAGCTCGGGCTCGAGGCTTTCGCGATTGGCGACATACTCCATTTCGGGAGTGATGACGCCGCCCTTGGCCAATTCAATCTGAGTCATGACTGGCGTAATACCTCCGTGAAAAACCGGGATCCCTCATCAAAGCCATCCTATCGGTGGCCCGCTAATTGTCAAATGACCGCCTGCCACGCGCGGCTTGTCCACCCGTGCCGTCAATCACGTGGGAGGTGTTCGGTGCGATGGTCACGACTTTGCGTGCCATGGGCATGGCACCCAAAGCCTGCTGAGAAAAACGGCACGGCTGGACAAGCCACCCGTGCCACCGACCAGTGTCACGCGACGCTACGTCACCTTCATGGCCTTGACCGCTAGGGCTTCGTAAAGCCGCGTCGAGAAATCGGCCAGCAATTCGCGATCCGCCGCGGTGAACGCCGTGTCGCCCCGGACGACCGCCAGATTCTGGTCGATGTCGCTGGGCATCGAAACGCCGATATTCAACATGGACACGCGCGGGTTCTGGAGCACCCAGCGAATGGCCGCGGCGGGAAGCTTTGCCAGCCGCTGTTCGTCGTAGCCCTGCACCATGACCTTCGAGTTGTGGCTGAGCATGTTGGCGCCCATGACCTTCATCGCCACGATGGCCATGCCCCGCTCCGCGGCCGCGTTCATGCACAAATTGCGGAACTCGACGTTCGTGTTCGACAGCATCGTGTCCATGCCGCGCCGCACGTACCCGTAGGCCAACAGCACCTGGTCGAACCCGTCGGTCCGGATCATCTTGTGTACCGTCTCGAAAGCCACGTGCGTGGTCAGCCCGATGAAGCGCAGCATCTTCTCGTCGCGCAGCTTGACCAGTTCCGCGTGCACCTTCATGGCGCCCTCGAAACCCACGGCTTCGATGCACGGGCTATGGATCTGCACGCAGTCGACGTAGTCCATGTCCAGTTCGGAAAGCGACTTTTCCACCGTTTCGCGGGTGCGCTTCGGATCGCTCGTGTGGCATTTCGTGGCGACGTAGCAATTCTCGCGCACGTCCGCTAGCGCCCGGCCGACGATCTTCTCGCTTTCGCCGTAGACGCGCGCCGTGTCGAAGTAGCGAATGCCGCCGTCGTAGCCGCGCCGCACCATCGCCACGCGCTCGTCCATCGACAACAGCGGCACGCCGTAGGCGGCGTTGAACAGCTTTACGAACGCCGAGCCGCCCATGCCCAACACGGGCAGCTTATGGCCCGTTTTGCCGAAGGCGCGCAGCGGAATGCCCGTCGGCCCCGCGTCGATCGTCTTGGCGGCGGGCGCCGCGGCGGCGGCCAGTCCCGAACCCAAAAAGCTGGTGCCGGCGGCCGCCAGCACGCCGGATTTCAGAAAGTCGCGGCGATCCGGATGGCGCAGAGTTTCCGCCATGGCAAATCCTCCCAGAACGAGCCGTGGAATCGTCGGCAGCGCCCGCCTGGGGGGCGCATCCGACTAGCGAGCCCGGCCGGCAGCGGCCGCGCTTGGCGATGTCACGCGCCTGATTGTAAGCCAGCCGCAGGAAAACTCAAACTATTTCGCCCGTTTTTCCTGCCAGCACTCGCCTGAGGGTGTTCTCTCGCCGCGACTTGTGGCAAGGCGGCCGGGAGCGTGTTATATTCGGCCCCCGGTGGGAAGAGCTCGCCGGAGCCACTGCCCGTTTGGTTGGAGGGACTGCGATGAAACTCCTATCTCTTGCCGCGCTTGCTGCGTGCGCGCTGTTGCTCCCCGGGCTCGTCGACGCTCGGGCCGCCGATGCCGATCAGGAGAAACTGCAAGGCAAGTGGAAAGTCGAGTCGTTCGAGTTCAACGGCGCGCCGGTGGACGCCTTGAAAGACGCCGTGCGCGATTTCAAGGACGAAAAGTACTCGCTGACCCCCGCCTCCGGCGAAGTGTTCAACGGCACGGTCAAGCTCGACTCGAGCAAGAACCCCAAGCAGATCGACCTTTTGCTCAACGACCGCACGCTCAAGGGCATTTACGAGATCGACGGCGACACGCTGAAGATCGCTTACGCGCTGGAGGGAGACGAGCGACCCACCGAGTTTACGAGCAAGCCCGACTCCGGCGTCGTCCTGGCCACCCACAAACGCGCGAAGTGAATCGCGCGTGCCACGGCTTGCCGGGTCCCATGCTCACGCTGGTGCCATGCTCACGCCTGCGTGAGCATGTCCAATGGTCGGACGATTGTCCGGGATGTCCATTGCCCGTCGCCGATGGCTCCGGGCTAAACGGGGTTACTTCTAATACACGACTGGTGCCATGCTCACGCTTGCGTGAGTGACACCGCCCCGAATTCACAGCGACTTCAAATACTCGAGCACGGCGCGTTTTTCCGCTTCGCCGAGCGCGTCGGGAAACGTGTGACCCGCCGCGCTTTTGCCGAACTTGCCGGTGTCGAAATACGTTCGCCGCTCGCGGCCCGTCTTGACGCTGCCGGGAAGCTGTTCGAAGGTGGCCACCTCGAGGCCCACCGTTTCCTGATCGTAGCCGTCTTCGGTTCGCTGCCAGACCTTGGGCCGCTCGCCGGGATGCAGCACGTGCCACAGCGTCGGCACCGAGCCGTTGTGAAAATACGGAGCCGAAGCCCAAATCCCGTCCAATGGAGGCGCCACGTAGCCGCCGGGATCGCGGATCGTCTCGTGCTTCCCAAAATGACCGAACCAGCTTCGACCGTAAGCCGCGCGGTGCTCCGGCGATAGCGCCTGTAGCCGCACCGGATCGGTGCCCACCTCGTCGATCGGCACGATCTTGTTCGGGTACGTCTCCTCGGCTCCATACGTGCCGTGGCAGTCGGCACAGATGGTGTTGAAGACCGCCTCTCCCTTGTTGGCCAGCGAATGATCGATCGCAAACGGATACGCGGGGGCTTCGAGCGCTTCGAGCCACGCATATACCTCGCGGAAGTCGGCTTCCCACTCGGCAAACTTTTCCGGGCCGTTCTCCGGGATCAGCATGAACTGCATCAGCGGACGGTGATCCTTGGGCGAAAAGCCGTCGCTGTAAAGATGCGTCTTCTTCCGAAAATTCCACCAGGCCGGCGCGTCGTGATCGTGGTGCGTCATCTTGGGCGGCAGGCCCGGCAGAACGTTGAGCTCGGCGTCGCGATTGGCCATCAAGGCCATGCCGAACATCACGGCGTTGGTGGTTCCGTTGGTCGTGCCCAGCGGAAAGATGGCCGAGGCGATGTCCATCCGCACCAGCCTTTTGTGCATGCGCAGCTTCGTGCTCCGCACGTCTTCGACCAGAGTTTCGAGCGCGATGCGCGAGTTCGGCAGCCCGGGCACGACCATGCCGGCCACCTTGCCCTGATGGCACGCCAGGCAGTTCATCGTCCAATTGCCGGCCGCGTCGACGACGTATTGCTGCGGCTTGCCCGAGGCGTCGCCCGGAGCCGAGGTAAGTCCGTAGCGGGAAAACGCCATCGTGCGCCGCTCGTCCGGCGTGGCCTGTTCGGCCTGTGAGCGGAGCGGCTCTTCCCACACCTGCCAGACGTTGTCAAACACCTCCTGGTCAAAATCCGCCGGTAAAAACGCCTTAGTGGTCAGGATCTCATACCCGCGGCCCAGGTAAGCCTTCGGCACCCCCGGCCGAACGTCGTCCGATCGGGCGTTATCGCCGCCCAGAAGCGGATTGACCAGCACCAGCCATGCGCCGAGGGCGAAGGCAGCAGTCTTCATGCGCGCGCTCCAACGGAAGATAAGGAATACGTCGCAGTGTACCATCGAGGCGAGGAGAATGAAATACTGCGGACAACACCGCGCCCTTTCACGGTCCGAAGGAGTTTACCCGGCCGAGAAATCGGGTTAGCTTAGATTCGGAATCAGAACTCCCCCAATCGGCCAGGCCATGTCAAAAGAAGAATTGACCGCTCGAAGCGTCGACATCCCGATCTCACGCACGGATCGCGCCGAAGATCCCGCGAGACGAGAGCGCACGAGCGACCCAACGCACGCCGACGATCGTTTCTATACGCATATGCTCACCGTGTTGACCGTGTCGTTGGGGGAGAACAAACGGGAGAACAAACGGGTCAGAACTATTTGGAGAACAAACGGGTCAGAACTATTTACGGCACGTGCCGTAAATAGTTCTGACCCGTTTTCGTCTCGTTTTCGTCTTCCTCCGCGTCCTCCGCGGTAAATCTTCGTCGTTCGCTGGCGGTCGCCTCGCGGATACGTAGAATGTCCCCGGCTTCGTTCCCTGGTCATCGTTGGTAAATGGGGTCTAGTTTTGAATCCGACCCAAAACATTCGTCCCGGAATGGAGGGTGCCGAAACGACGGTGGTGACGCGCGAGATTACCGTCGCGCATTATCGTCCCGAAATGCCGGAGGTCTACGGCACGCCGTTTATGATTTATCTGATGGAAGTCGCTGCCGCCAATGCCATCCAGGCGTGGCTCCCCCCGGGCTGGATTTCGGTGGGCTTCGAGGTCAACGTGAAGCACCTGGCCGCGACGCCCGTTGGCCACACGGTGACCGCCAACGCCGCCGTGACCGCGGTTAATGATCGCCTCATCACCTTCACCGTCGAAGCCCACGACGGCATCGACCAGATCGGCGTCGGCACGCACGTCCGCGCCGTCATTGACCAGGCCCGCTTCGAGCAGAGGATGGAAGTCAAGCGATCAGACCACTCTTGAGCTTGTCAAAAGGACCCCGACGGGGTCGAGGCGTGTAGCCGTGGGCGACAGCCCACGGATGCAATGCCCCCACAAGAAATTCAATCAGCCGCGTAGCGGCGCAGGTAGCGTCAAAACGCATCACGACTGACATGAAGAGCGCTACGTCGGAGACGGCCCCCCTACGCCGCTACGCGGCTTCGTGACAATTCGCGGGACTCGAATCGGCGGACTGTCGTCCACCGCTACACGCCCCGGCCGCTGCGCGGCCAGCGTTCCTCTCTCCTCTCTGTAACCTCCGCGCTCTCTGCGCTCTCTGCGTTTCAAATCTTTTGCCGGCCAGCCGCAGCGACCCTACCGCTTCGGATCGTACCCCAAATTCGGCGCTAGCCAGCGCTCGATTTCGGAAACGCTCAGGCGCTTGCGGCGGGCGTAGTCGGCGACCTGGTCGCGGTCGATGCGGTCGACGGAAAAATAGCGGCTCGCGGGATGGGCGAAGTACAGGCCGCTGACGCTCGAGGCCGGGGTCATGGCGAAACTCTCGGTCAACTCGATGCCGGCGTTACGCTCGGCAGAGAGTAGCTCGAAGAGGATCCGCTTTTCGGTGTGGTCGGGACAGGCCGGGTAGCCCGGGGCCGGGCGAATGCCGCGATACTTTTCGGCGATCAACTCGTCGTTTGAAAGTTTTTCTTCGCCGCCGTAGCCCCAGTCGGTTCGCGCGGTCTGGTGCAGGCATTCGGCAAACGCCTCGGCCAGGCGATCGGCCAGGGCTTTGACCATGATCGCGTTATAGTCATCGTGATCGGCCTGGTATTTGGCCACCAGCGCGTCGACGCCGATGCCGGTCGTCACCGCGAAGGCGCCCAAAAAATCCTCGCGGCCGCTGTCGAGCGGGGCCACAAAATCGGCCAGCGCCAAAAAACTCGTCTGCCCTTTGCGCTGCCACTGCTGACGCAGCGTGTGGAAGCGCGTCAGCTCCGTTGTGCGTGATGCGTCGGTAAACAGCGCAATGTCGTCCCCCACCGCGGCCGCGGGCCAAAAGCCGTACACGCCCCGAGCCGTCAGCAGCTTCCCCGCGACAATCTCATCCAAGAGTTTTCGCGCGTCTTCAAACAGCTTCCGCGCACTCTCGCCAAACTTGGGGTCGTCGAAGATTTTGGGATACTTGCCCTTGAGCTCCCAGGTGAGAAAAAACGGCGACCAGTCGATATAGTCCGCCAGCCGCGAAAGCGGAAAATCGTCGAGCGACTTCGTGCCCGTGAATTTTGGCACGTCGATCCGCACAGTTTTCCAATCGGTGGCAAAGTGCTTTGCCCGGGCCCCTGTGTACGGCACGAGCTCGACTTGCTGCCGCAGGTTGTACGATTCGACCAGCGCCTCCTGCTCGGCGCGGTTCTTGGCTTCGAAGCCGGCCCGCCGCTCGTCGCTTTTGAGCCGATCGACAACGCCCACGCTGCGCGAAGCGTCGAGCACGTGCACCGTGGTGTTTCGATAGGCCGGGGCGATTTTGACCGCCGTGTGCTTGGCGCTCGTGGTGGCGCCGCCGATCAGGAGCGGCACCGAAAAACCCTGGCGGTCCATTTCGCCGGCCACGTGCACCATTTCGTCCAGGCTGGGGGTGATCAGGCCCGAGAGTCCGATCATGTCGACTCCTTCGGTGCGCGCCGTCTGCAGAATCCTTTCGCAGGGGACCATCACGCCCAGGTCGATCACCTCGTAGTTATTGCAGCCCAGCACGACGCCGACGATGTTCTTGCCGATGTCGTGCACGTCGCCCTTGACCGTGGCCAACAG
>JBBDNV010000022.1:0-39251 GCA_040877415.1 Pirellulales bacterium | reverse complement strand
AGGTGCGCGAAGGGCTGGAATGCGGCATCAAGTTGGGAGGATTCAACGATTTGAAAGAGAGCGACGTGCTCGAGCTCTACAAGGTCGAGGAAGTCGCGCGCACGTTCTAGAAGCCGTGCCAAAGGATCGCTAGCTCCCCACGACACCCTGGTATGCCCCTACATCGACCCATGACCTCTCGACGCGTTCAAAAAGCGGCCGAAGCGATTCGCGAGGTCGTCAGCATGGCCATTCTCGCCGACTTGAAAGATCCCCGCATTCGCGACGTGACGGTGACCTACGTGGAAGTTGCCGCCGACATGCGACGGGCCAAAATTCACGTGTCGGTGATGGGGGAAGAAACGAAACAACAGCTCAGCTTGCGCGGGCTGCAGAACGCGGCGGGATTTCTGCAATCCAAGGTGGCCAAGCGGATTGACACCCGCTACACCCCTCGTCTGGTGTTCGTGCTAGACTTGGGAGTGAAACGCTCGATCGAAATCAGCCGGATTCTCGAGGCCGTGCTGCCGGCGCGGCCGGACGCCGAATCCGACCCCGAATTGCCGGCGGAAACGCCCGACCAAGAAACCTCGCCCGAATAGCCGACCAACCGGCGCGCCGCGCGCGACGCGGACCGGACCCTCCTGGATTTTTTTCGCGACCACGCTGAGACAGGCATGAGTACACCCACCCGCACCGCGCTGCTGCACAAGCTCCACAAGGTGCTTAAGCGAACGTACAAGTATACTCCTCTCAAAGGCGAGCAACCGTTGCTCGAATCGCTGTTGTTCGCCTGCAGCCTGGAGAACGCGCGCGCCGACGCGGCGCGACAGGCCTTCGAAAAGGTGCAGGGCGCGTTTTTCGACTGGAACGAAATCCGCGTCAGCACGGTCAAGGAATTGAGTGAAGTGCTCGTCGGGCTTTCCGAGCCGTGCGAAGCCGCCGCGCGGTTGAAAGGAATCCTGCAGAGCGTCTTCGAATCGGACTATACGTTCGAGCTGGAGCACCTGAAGAAGCAGAACATCGGCGCCGCCGTCAAGCGCCTGCGGAAGCTGCAGGGGGCCACCCCGTTTGGCGTCGCCTATGCCACGCAAACCGCGCTGGGCGGCCATTCCATTCCCATCGACAAGGGAACCTTCGGAGCCCTGGTCGTGCTGGGCGTGGTCAGCGAGCCGGAAGCGGAGGCGGGGGTCGTGCCGGGTATGGAGCGGGCCATCCCCAAGAGCAAGGGGTATGAGTTCGGCTCACTCCTGCACGAGCTGGGGGCCGATTTCTTCGCCAATCCGTTTTCCCCGGCGCTGCGCGAGCTATTGCTCTCGATTGCGCCCGACGCCAAAGAGCGCTTCCCCAAGCGCACGGCGAAAAAAACGTCCCCCGAACCGGCGCCCCCAGAACCCGTCAAAACCTCGGCCGACGGAAAGAAAAAAGACAAACAGCACGAAGGCCGCCAGGAGCCGGCGGAACCCAAAAAACAAAAGACCCTCGACAAGGGCCCCGCGCGCGCCTCGCAAGAGGCCTCGCGAGCCAAGAAAAAGCCCGCCGGCTCGGTCGGCAAGACCGCCGCCAAGACGCTGGTCAGCCGCAAGCCACGCTAGGGGCATTTGAAGAAGCGAAGCTCGCGCAGGCCGTTTTGCGGCGCTCGCGCGGAGAGCGCAGCCGGATCAGGATTGCTGACCCCTGTACAATGGAACGAGCGCCGACATCGAGCGCCCAAGCGGCGGATCGCCAAAAACGGGAAACGAGCCATGAAGGCCCACGAGGTTGCCATGTTCCCACGGTGGAAGACGTCAGGTTTTGGACTCAGTACGCCGGGCCTCCGATGCGCCAGGTTGGCGCTGTTGGCGGTGATTGCGATCGGGCTCATGGGCCCGCCGCGCAGCGCCGTTTTGGGTCACGAGCCCGCCCCACAGACTGCCGGCAAGCCGCCGGCCGTCGAAAGTCTCCAACTCGACGACCCCCTCGAGCCGTTCGTGCCGCTGCGGCCGCGCACCGGCCGCGAGGAGGACCACATACGGGCGCTCGCCCTGTTTGCCGCCGCCCGAGTGGCGGAACAAAAACAGGATTACGACACGGCGTTGCGCAGCTACCAGCGCGCGTACCGCTTCGATCCCAACGCGTTGGCCGCGCTGCGCGAAATCGTGCCGCTGGCGTTCAATCTCGACCGGCAGGAAGAGGGCGTCCGCTACGCGCTCATCCTGGCCGAGCGCGATCCGACCGATCCCGCGATGCTCAGACGATTGGCCATTTATCTGACCGAAGACGGCGACGTCGAGCGGGCCCTGGCGCTCTACGAAAAGTCCGTCGCCCTGAGCGAAGCCGCGCCCGAGAAGCCTTCGGCCAATACGGTCATGACGTGGCTTGAAATGGGGCGGTTGTATTTCGTGGCCAAGAAATTCGACCAGGCCGCGCGCTACTTCGCCAAGGTGAACGAAGCGCTCGAGAACCCCAAGGAATTCCAGTTGTCTCCGCCCGCCGTCGCGGCCCTGGTGAACAAGGGCGAGCTGACCTATCAGCTCTTCGGCGAAAGCTTCCTCGAAGCCGGCCGGCCCGACGAGGCGCTGGCGGCCTTCGAAAAGGTCAACGCGGCGAAAGCCGACGAGGCCCGTCATCTTTACAACCAGGCTCGCGTCGACGCCAGGCACAAACAGCCGGCCCAGGCCCTGGATAAGCTCGAAAAATACCTCGCCGCGCACCATGCCTCGCAAGGCACGGGGCCCTACGACCTGTACGCCGACGTGCTGGCGGAGCTGGGCCAGGACAACCAGCTTCTCGATCGGCTGGAAAAACATCGCGCGGCCGATTCGGAGAACCTGCCTTTGGCGTACTTTCTGGCCGAGCGCTGCCGCAAGGCCGACCAACTGGACAAGGCCGCGCCGATTTACGCGGCCTTGATCAACGAGCGCAAGGAGCGCCCCCCGCTGGAAGCGATCATCGGCCTGGTCCAGGTGTACCACCAGCAGAAGGACGCGACAAAACTCCTCGCCGTGCTGGGCGATTCGGTCGGCCGCGCCGGCAGCCTGGCTCCGCTGGGCGAAGCCGGCAAGAACCTGTTGGCGGACGCCCAAACGGCCCGTGCGATCGTGGCCGCCGCAAAACAGCAGCTCGCAGACGACGCGGCCAAGATCGACTACGGCCAGCGATTGGCCGCGGCATTGGTGGCCCTGGGCCTCGCGGATTTCGACGCCGCCCAGTCGCTCTTCGACGCCGCCCTCGAGGCCGACAAGTCCAAGCCGTCCGAAGTGCTCGTCAACTGGGGACTGGAGCTCTTCATGGCCAATCAATACGACCGGGCCGCGAAGGTCTTGGAACGCGGATTGAACGAAAAGGCGCTGCCCGAGGACAATCCGGCGATCTACTACTACCTGGCCGGCGCGTTGGAAATGAGCGGGCGCACCGACGAGGCCATCGAGCGGGCCCGCCGGGCCGCCGAGCTTCGCAAAGATTCCCCGCGATTCGCCGGCCGCGACGCCTGGATTCAATTCCATGCCAAACGCTACGACGCGGCCCGGCAGGGCTACCTGAAACTGTTGCAAGAATACGACAAGAAGCACGATTCAGCGGAAGTGCGCGAAGCGATGCGCGACGCTCGGCTGGTTCTCTCGAATATTAGCGCGATTGAAGGCAACCTGTCCGAAGCCGAAGAATGGCTCGAACAAGTGCTCGACGAATTCCCCGAAGATCTCGGCGCGCTAAACGACCTGGGTTATCTTTGGGCCGACGCGGGCAAGCACTTGGAGCGGGCCCTGGAGATGATTCAAGTGGCCGTGGCCGGCGACTCCAAGAACATGGCCTATCGCGACAGCCTGGGCTGGGTGCTGTTCCGCCTTGGCAAATACCCCGAAGCGGTCGCCGAATTGAAAGTCGTGGCTTCAGCCCCCGATCCCGACGGCGTGATCCTCGACCACCTGGCCGATGCCCTGCTCAAGAGCGGCGACCAGGCGGCGGCCGTCGAAGCCTGGAAGCGCGCCCTCGCAGCGTTCGAAAAGGCCTCCGAGACCGACAAGGCCCGACAAGTCCGCGACAAGCTGAAACAGGCCGAGTCCGTGCCGCCCGCCAAGCCGGGCGCGGCCGATTCCAAGTCCAACGAACCGCAAGACAAAGCCGCCGAGCAGGCCCGCGAAACATCAAAGTAATCGAGAGTATGGCATGGCAGGACATTCCCATTGGGCCAATATCGCCCGCAAGAAAGCGCTCGTCGACAGCAAGCGCGGCAAAATGTGGAGCAAGCTGTCGAAGGCCATTATCGTGGCCGCCAAGAGCGGCGGCGGCGACGCCGACATGAACCTCAAGCTGCGCTACGCCATCGACGCCGCCAAGGCCGTCAGCATGCCCAAGGACAATATCGCGCGGGCCATCAAGCGCGGCACCGGCGAGCTGGAGGGGAGCAATTTCGAAGAAGTGCTCTACGAAGGCTACGGCGCCGGCGGCGTGGCCGTGCTGTGCGAAATCCTGACCGACAACCGCAACCGCACGGCCGGCGAAATCCGCAAAATCTTTGAATTGACCGACGGCAAGCTGGGAGCCAGCGGCTGCGTCTCTTGGATGTTCGACCGCAAAGGGCTGTTTATCGTGCCCGCCGAAAGTATCGACGAAGACGCGCTCTTGGAGCATGCCCTGGAAGCCGGCGCCTTTGACGCGAAGCGCGTCGACGACAAATTCGAAATCACCTGCGACCCGGCCGTATTCGCCGAAGTGGCCGCGGCGCTTGCCGAAAAAGGCATTCAGTGCGAAGTGAGCGAGATCACGCGCGTTCCGAAATCCACGGTCGAGCTGGACACCGAAACGGCCCGCAAGGTGTTGGCCCTGATGGACAAGCTCGACGACCACGACGACGTGCAAAACGTGTCGTCCAACTTCAACATTCCCGACGAAGCGATGGCGGAAATCGAGGGGTAAGGAAAACCTCGTCGGAAAGCTTGTAGCATACGATGTCAGGGCAGCCCCCGTCCTACCGTCTATGGACGTGCGCCGTCGGATGCAGGCACCAACCGGAGCTGAACTTCGAGATCCAGCGCTTCGGCAATCCGCAGAAGCATCGCCAAGGATTGGCCTTCGTAGTCCGCATTCTCTAGTTGCGAGACTACCGGCTGCTTCGTCCCGATCAGGTCGGCAAGCTGCTGTTGGGTCAGCCCGGCCGCGGTGCGAGCGTCATAGATCATCTGCGCGATCTCGTATGGCCGGCGGAAACTCTGTACGTTCGGGTCGGTTCTCGCGTCAACGCCCGTCTCCTGCCGAATGATGTCGAGTGCGCTGGTCGTTTTCTTGCTTTTCTTAGCCATCCAACGTCTCCTTGGCGGCAGTATGCTTCTGAGGGTTCCGCTTGAACCGCTCTAGACGAGACACCGCCAAATCGATGTCGCCGCGGGGAACCTTCGCTCTCTTGGTGAGTCCATGCGCGACGAGTGCGATGTCCTTGCCAACGAACCCATAGAGCAGGCGATAATTGACGCCGGCCACCTCGGTCCGCAGCTCGTAAACGCCATCGCGCAAGAAATCCGCCCGAGGCCGGCGCAGGTCGCGGCCGAATTGCTCCAGCAGATCGAGCAGGAACAAGCACTTCTCAAACGCGCGGCGGTTCTTCCGCTGCAACTCCCTTAGCCAGTCGAGAACTGGAATCGAACCATCCTCTTCCTGGTACAAGAGCACCGCGGTTACGGGCATCCCCCCTCCCCGAATATAGTAATGTTATTATATTGCCCTATTCGCGTCAAACGCACAACTTTCCGAATCCCTGAAATGGCTACGTGAGAGCGTGACACGCGACTACGATTCGGCATGGTCACACAAGCGTGAGCGTGGCACCCGGCGCTACGGGCATGGCGGTGACAGATGTCAGGGCAAGATCCCTGACCTACCGCTTGCCCTTGTGCTCGACTTTGGGCCAGTAGTGGCTCTCAAAAGTCTTGGCGTTAAACTCGGGGCTGTTGTCGTGGTCGTGGCACTTGATGCACACGTTTTCCAAGGCGAAAGCCGCGGTCAACTTCAGCGCCTCGCGCTCGGCTTCCTTTCTTACCCGGTTGCGCCCCTTTTCGGCGGCGATGTGTGCCGCCGCCGGACCGTGGCAATTCTCGCATTGATTGCCGGCCAACAGCGGCGTCGTCTCCAGGCTGTCGAAACCGCTCGTGTAGGGGAAGTAGTCCTGCGGGTTCCAGCCGGTCGAATGGCAACTGATGCACTCCGCGTCGTATTGCCGGGGCGGATCGAGCCTGGTCAAGGTTTCGGTGGCGCGCGCGTGCGGCGTTTTGCTCCAAATGCCAAAGGTCGTGGGATGGCACTCCTGGCAACTGGCGGCGCCGGCGAACTTGCCGGCCAGCTCGCCCCCTTGCTGGGCTCGTGGATGCGGCACGCTTTTGATCCCCACCCCTTCCCAGCCGAGCTGCTGCAACTGGTCCTGGTACTTGGCCATCAGGCTCTTCATGTCGGGCGAATCGGGATAGCGCGAGTCGAGCGCCACGCGCTGGAACCGCACCGGTCGCTCGCGATCGTCGTAAAAGCCGGCCACGATCACGTACATCGCCTTGGGCGCGATTTCGATCAGCCGCGTTTTCGTGTCCTCGATTTTCTCCGGCTCGGCGGGCGGAATGTCGGGGCCGTCGGCGGTCACGACGAAGTCGAACTCGGGAAACTGCCGCGCCAGCGCCTTCGATTCGGCGAGCGTCGCATGGGCGAGCAGAATCCGCGCGTCGCATTCGGCCAACTCGCCCACGACCTTTTTGAGCGCTTCGGCAGCCGGCTGCATGCTGACTTCGTCGTTGTTGATCCGCTCTTGGTACTCTTGGCCCAACACGGACGTGACGCCCAGCTTCATGCCGCCGGCTTCGATGATCCGGGTTTTGGGCGTCAGGTCGAAGAGGCTCACGTTGGCCGACACAAAGATGGTGCTGTCGTCGGGGTCGGTGCCGGCCACGGCGGCCACGACGTCGCCGGCCGAAAGCCGCAAATCGTCGGGCCCGAAGCCGACGGCGCTGTAGCCCATTTTTTTGAGCGCTTCGGCCGAGATGGCAAACTGGATCTCGGCCTGCCGCCCGAAGCGTCGCACCATCCCGCCGACGTCGACGGCCACGACGGGCCAGCCGCGCGCCACGAGCTCTTTGATCAACGAATCGCGGCGGCTGATGCCGCCCTTTTGCTGGTCGCGGCCCGCGCAGCCGCACGGTTCCAGATAGCCATCCTGGCGGCCGCTCATCACGAGCGCCAATTTGGGCTTTTCCCACCCCGCGAAAAACTGGCCGTTGATTTCGATGGGATCGAATTTTGGCTTCTCGGGTTCTGGGTGCCCCGCGGGCGACGCAGCGGCGCGAGCCACCCCTCGCGCGCCGCCCTCGGCTTCGGAAGATGACTCGTCGGCCGCGGCCGGACCCGCGGGCAACGACGTCGTGACCACAGGCGCTCGCGCCTCGCCGCAGCCCAAGCTGAGCGCGCACGTGCAGACCAGCATCCATCCCCAATCCGAAACAGGACGCCAAAGCTTGGTATTCATGGAAAAATGGATCCATCCAAAAAGGTTGGTGGCCGGAAGGGGCGATTGCCGCACCCGGCCGAGAGCCCAGCGATAGCGCGATTGACTAATCTCCGATCGCGAACGACACGTGCACGCGAATCTCTTTGAGATCAGGATGATTCTTGACGTCCAGGATGATCTCGCCGAATTTCCCCTGATCCGTCCCGAGATAAATGGCCGGCGGTCTGCCGGGCGGGATTTCAACGGTCACGGGTATTCTGATGACCGACTCGTTCAGTTCCACCGGCTCGCGCACCGTGACGAGCAGCCACGGCGGATCGAGCTTTTTTGGCTCGATCCTGATGTCACGGCGCGCATCGCCGCGCACCAGCAAATTCAACTCGCGCCGGGCGCCTTTGTCGCTTTTCACGCCCGCGTCGAACGACAGGACCCCGCTGGCGCCGTGCCAGCCGGGCCCGACGATCGAAAGGTCGCTGGCCACCGCCCCTTCGATCGGCACCTCGAACTCGGCGCGCTCGCCGTTTTTGCCCGTTTCGAGCTGGAGGCGGATTGTCTGCCGAAACGGCCCCAAGGGCAAGCCCGGATTGAGCGTCACCAGCACCCGGCAGCCGCTTTTCGCGTCCAACTCCAGTTCGCCGCGCGGGATCGATTCGCTCGTGGCAGCGAAAAACGACGCGGACGGGGTGTCATCGAACGTGCAGTCGACGACGCGCAGCTTGTCGCTCAGGTAGTGAAAAATCCTCACTTCGGCCGTGGTCGGCTGGCTGGCCGACGCGTTGCTCAACACGACTCTGTCCGGCAACATGCGGAATTGGTTGGTCACGCTGCCGATGATTTTCAACTCCACCCGCGGCTGCTCGGGATCGTTGGTCAAGACGACCGCATACTGTTGAAACTCCGGCTTTGCCGTGCGGGGTGAATACTCGACGACGACTTCCGTCGTCTCGCCCGGCGCGACTTCCGCTTTGCTCAGCTCCGCGATCGTGCATGCCGTGCAGGTGGTCGTGCCCGGCTTAAGGGTCAACGGGGCGGTGCCGACGTTGGTGAATCGAAAGGAATGGCGGACCGTGTGATGGCGGTCGATAAGGCCGAAATCGTGGCTCGTGTCATCGACCACCAGCTTCGGCACCTGGCCCCGAGCGCCGGCGCCGGCAACTCCGCTCAGCTCCGGGACATCGAGCGGCGGCGCGTCGCTGAAATTGGCCCAGGTGATGCCGAACCCCATGGCAACGCCCGCCAGTCCGCTGGCCATCACAACGTAACGAGCTTTCACGACCGACCTCGACGAATCATGCTGGACCCCCAGGGAAACGGCACGCCGCGTCCGCTTTGCCAATTTTACCACCCGAGGCCCCTCGGGCGAAGATCAGGGTTGCTTCGTTTCAGCAAGCAGCTCTTTGAGGCGCCGTTTGAGCTGGGGAGACAGTTTCTTGTCGGCGTGTGGCGTCTTGCCGTCCAGCTCCAAAGCTTTGGCCGCGCTGCGCCTGGCGGCCGAGGTTTTGCCGACCTCATCGAGCGCCAAGGCATATTCGGCCTGAATCGGCGCCGAGTTCGGATATAAGAACGCGGCGCCGCGCGCGAGTTGCAGAATGTGGTCGGCCATTTCGGGGTTTGGGTCCGCCTCGTAGATTTCACGATGCCAGTGGCCGATTTCACGCCACGCGGCGCTGGAATGCCCTCGCAGCGACACGATGGCCGAGGTTGCGCGGAGGAACCGCTTGCCCCACAGGTCCCCATGGGGATCCTGCTTCAGGTGCACCAGGCACAGTCGGCCCACGGCCATCCACGGTTCGGCGGAAAACGGATCGGCATCGGCCGCTTCCAGCAGCGCGGCGAAGCGGCCCTCGTCCGTCTGTTGCTCGTCGGCGGCCCTGGCCAGCGCGACGCGGCTTGCCAGCACCGGCTGAAAAGCCGTGCTGTAACAGGCCACCGCCGCCGCGATCGTGATTCCCAAGGCCGCGGCCGGCGCCAACCGCCGCGTCTCGCCGGCAGCCGGCTCCGCGCGCGCGGCAAGCGGGCGCGCGTTCAGACCCAGCGCCAGCAGCATCCAAAACGTGCCGGCCACGCCGGGAAATGTAAAGCCGCCGGCGGCCAACAGGTTGATTGCCAGCACCAGCACTCCCAGGGCCGGCAAACCCGGCGGCAAGTTTCCCGCCGAGACCCACGGCCACAAGATCGCCAGCACGGCCGCGCCGATCGCCAGCCCGCCGGCCAACTGGCCGATGGACAAAGAAAATCCAAACGCCGGACCGATGCCAAACGCAAACACGATCCCGATCGCGGCGCCCGCGGCCACCCATCCGATCGTTTCTCTCGACGACCTGGACTTGCCGGCCGCGCCGTCAGGCGCTAAGGCGCCCCGGACCGACGACTCCCAGCTCTGCCAGGCGAAGCTGGCCAGGACGACCACCAGCGCCAAAAAGGCCGGCGTCCCGGCGGTGGCCCACACTTCCAACAGGAAATTGTGCGGATCGCGCACCTCTTCGCTGGCTTCGGGCAGCTTGAACTGCGTGTAGTAGTCCTGAAATTCCCCTGGACCGACGCCGAAAACCGGAAATTGGGCGATCATGTCCAGTGTCGCCTGCCAATACTGCCACCGGAATTCGAGCGATTTCGACGCTTCGGTAAGCACTTCGGCGTCGAGCCCTCCGGCGGCCACGGCGACGCCAAACGCAAGCGCCAGCACGACTCCGGCCGCCGCGATCAACCGCCCATTGATCGCCCATGCCCTGCTCGAAAGGGGCAACAGCACCAGGCCGACCGCCAGCGCCATATAGGCGCTGCGGCTTTTGGTGAGCACCAGGCAAATCAAGATCGCCGCGAGGCAAACGGCCAGTCCCGCCACGCGCGCCGTCCACGTCGCCCCCCGCCGCGGATTCGGCCGGGTTGAGTGCCCGCCGGCGCGGCTCTCGACTATGTTCCATGTGACGCCCAGTGCCACGACGAGCCAGGGCGCCAAATAGCCGGCCAGCGAATTCGCCAGCGCGAAGGTGGCCAAGGGCTCGGTGCTGTTGAGCCGGTCTTCGAAACGAGCCCGCTCCGGCGACTCCGGCGGATACCATTGCCCGAGCTCACGCAGTACCGCGTCGGGATTTTCCACGTATGCCGCTCGCTCGGCCGGCAGCGACACAAATACCTGGAAAACGCCGAACGCGGAGAGCACCACGGCCAGCCCAATCATCGCGGCCACCAGGGCGCGCGACTCGAGCGAACTGGCAATCAGTTGTCGGGCCAGGAAATACACCAATCCCAGGGCGACCCATTCCCAGAGCATGTTGATTGCCAGCCGTGGGCTGGAGACGCGATCGTTGAACTCCTGATTGTTGCCGGCTTCGAACAGTGTGGCGAGAATCCCCAAGGTGGCGCTGGCAACGCACAACAGCACCAGGGCCGCGACGGCGGCGTCCACCAGTTGAAACGGCCGCGTGAATCCCCCGCGCTCGACGGCCAAAAGCAGATAGCAGGCCGTGATCACCAGCAAAGCCATCGTGAACGGATGCCCATCGCCGAGCCACGAAACGGCCTCGCTGGGCACCAGGGGCCGGGCCACGCACACCGCCACGAAGACGGCCAACAATCCAAGCCGCGCGTACTCGCGTCCGCTCGCGACCTGCACGGCTCGTTCGGCGTCGGTCTTCTTGGTCTGCTTGCCGGGCGACTTCATGAATCACGCGCGGGATGGAAGCCAGCGCGGGGTGCGACGGGTGGCTTAACAGGGATCGCTTCGGCGCCGCGACGGAGCCGCGCTCGCCGTCAGGGCCGCATCTTGCGGCGGGCCGTCGTTTCCAGGATCGCAATCACGCTCAACAAACACGCGATCACCAGCGCGACGATCACCGCGCCGGCCACGTCGACCTGGGGCAATACCAGCGCGCCCAAGCCGCAGGCCGCGGTCGTCAAATAGATCGTCAAAACGGCCTGCCCCTTCGTCAGGCCCAGCGCCACCAGCCGATGCGAAAAATGGCTTGTATCCCCCTCGAACACGCTCCTGCCGGCTCGCAGCCGGATGCAAACCACGCTCACCGTATCATACAGGGGCACGGCCAATACGCATAAAGGAATCAGGATCGAGTGCCGCGGCAGTCCGTGCCCCGTAAACGTCGCCAGAATCGTCATCACCGCCAGGCAAAAACCGACAAAGTAACTCCCCGCGTCGCCCATGAAAAGACGCGCCGGCGGCCGGTTGTGAAACAAGAATCCCACCAGCGCGCCGACCAGCAAGAACAGGAATCCCGCCACGAACAATTGCGGCTGCTGGGCCGTTTCGGGCACGAGCAGCATGACGATCGCCACGAGCACCGCGGCGATGGCCGCCACGCCGCCGGCCAGGCCGTCCATGTTGTCGAGCATATTAAACGAATTCACCAGTCCCACGATCCACACCACGCTCAGCACGCCGGTCAGCGCCGGCGCGTGGATAAAAAGCGTCAGGGTCCAACCGCGGCCAAACACGACCGCCGCGGCCACGACGAACTGCACAGCCAGCCGCACCCGCCAATCGAGCTTGCGCACGTCGTCCACCAGGCCCAGGCACATCAACACGGTGGCCGCCGCCAAAAAGAACCACAGATCGCGCGATTGCTCGACCAGTCCCGGCAAATGCGGCTCGATGAACTCCACGAGCGCCGTTCCCCACGCTCCCAACGCCGACCCATCGAGCCCGGCCGAATCCGGATCGTCGCGGTAACCGCGGTTCCAAATCTCAAGCGCGATCTGGGCCAAGCCCAACGGCAAGACCACCGCGGACCAGATCGCCAGTCCTCCGCCAAACGGCGTCGGCTCGGCGTGTACTTTGCGGTGGCCCGGCCGGTCGACCAGTCCCCACCAGGGCGCGACTTTGCGCAGCGCGAAGCCCAGCGCGAAGCTGGTGATCAGGCTCGGCAGGGCGGCCGCGGCGACAAGCCAATTCATGACCCTCCGCCCTCCCGCCGGCCCGCGCGCAAGTATTCCCGGCACTGGGAAAAGAAACGCTGATAGTCCGCCCGACGATAATCGGCGAACGTCCAGTCGCGCTCGTGCCAGCGGCGGTCTTTGTAATACAACGTCACCTCGGCAAAGATGCCGCGCGACAGGTAAATGCGATGCGCGTGATCCTTGGTCGATGCCAACACCAGCTTGGCCTGCGTGAGATAACCAGGGTCGAGATTCAGCGGGCGCGGCTCCGCATGCCCTCCATCTAGAGCATACTCTGCCTCCCAGGCGTTTGTCTGCCATTTGAGCTCGGCCAGCGTGCCCGGATCGACGAGCCGCTCGAAGGCGAAAAAACACTTTTCGATGTCTGCGCCCATCGTCGGCTCGTAGTAATCGGTCGCGTCGAAGGCGAATCGCTCGCTGGCAATCGCCACCGGCCCCCACGCGAAAGCAGCCCTTTCTCGTGCCCACTCAAGCGCCGCCGCATGCCGGCTGAACGCCGCCAGAATCAACAGAACGGATTGCGGCTGGGAAATGGCACCCATGGGACTAAAGGATGAAGGATGAAGGATGAAGGATGAATAAAAAAGCACCGGTGCTGACCGACGAGCTAAGCGCTGCGTCTTTCATCCTTCATGCTTCCGTTCAGTACGCTTTGGCAAACAAGGCTCGCACCGTGGTCGGCTGGCCGGTGAAGATGCACTTGCCGGGCGTTTCGGATTCGAAGCCTGGTTCGTCCGCGAGCGGCACGCAGCGGATTGTCACTTTGTGCCGGGCCAGGATTTCGTCGGTCTTGGGGCCCTCGACGACGTGGCAGATCGCGAACCCGCCGTGAATCTCCGGCTTGTCGGCGTTTTGGGGAGTGAAGAACGCCTCGAACTCGTCGAGTTTGTCAATCGTCCGCGTGTTGGCCTTGCGGTGCGCCCGTGCGCGGTCGAACAGGTTCTGCTGCATCGCTGCCAATTCGCTTTCCAGCTCGGCGACGAATTGGCCGCGCGGAATCGCCGGTTTCTTTTCGCCCGGCGTCGCGTCGCGCCGCTTGGGCATCAACGTGTCGCCGGTGATGTCGCGCGGCCCGACTTCGACGATGATTGGCACGCCGCGCTTGACGTGCTGCCATTTCTTGTCGGCCCGCGGCATGTCGCGATCGTCGACCTGCGCACGCACCGGCGCGCCGTCGTACGCACGCGCGGCGAGCTCACTGTGCAGTTTCCGGCAGTACTCGAGCACGGGCCCGCTTTCCTCGTCGTTGCGGTAAATCGGCAGGATGACGGCGTGCTGCGGAGCCAGCCGCGGCGGCAGCACGAGTCCGTCGTCGTCGCCGTGCGTCATGATCAGGGCTCCGACCAACCGCGTCGAAACGCCCCAGGAGGTGGTCCAGGCAAACTCCTCGCGCCCCTCGCTCGAAAGATACTTGATGCCCTGGGCTTTTGAAAAATTCTGCCCCAGGAAATGCGACGTGCCGGATTGCAGCGCCTTGCGGTCCTGCATCATCGCCTCGATGCTGTAGGTGTGAACCGCCCCGGGAAAGCGTTCGCCGGCGGTCTTTTCGCCGCGAATGACCGGCATGGCCAGGTACTTTTCGGCGAACGTCGCATAGACGCCGAGCATCTTGTGCGTTTCCTCTTCGGCTTCGGCCCGCGTGGCGTGGGCCGTATGGCCTTCCTGCCAAAGAAACTCGGTCGTCCGCAGAAACATCCGCGGGCGCAGCTCCCAGCGCACCACGTTGGCCCATTGATTGATCAAGATCGGCAGGTCGCGATACGACTTGACCCAGCGGGCGTACATGGCGCCGATGATCGTCTCGCTCGTGGGGCGCACGACCAGCGGCTCTTCGAGCTTGCCGGTGGGCACGAGGCGGCCGTCGGGCCCCGCTTCCAGCCGATGGTGCGTCACGACGGCGCATTCCTTGGCAAAACCCTCGACGTGCTCGGCTTCTTTCTCCAGGTAGCTGAGCGGAATGAACAGGGGAAAGTACGCGTTGACGTGCCCGGTCTCTTTGAACAATCCGTCGAGCGCCCGCTGTATGTTCTCCCAGATCGCGTATCCCCACGGCTTGATGACCATGCAGCCGCGGACCGGCGACGGCTCGGCCATGTCGGCGGCGCGCACCACCTGCTGGTACCATTCGGGGTAGTCCTCGGCCCGCGTGGGCGAGATCGCGTTCTGGGGGGCCTTGGCCATTCGATCTCCTCAAGAAAAAAACCGCGCCGGCCGCGATGAAAGTGCGATATTGTACGTCACGGCCTCGAAGCTCAACAATGGGACCTCCGAATGACGTGCCATGCTCACCCTTGTCGTGAGCGTGCGGAAGTGGTAACGACGCATGGCCACGCTGGGCGTGGCCATGGCACCCCACGGATCGAGCGCCAACGAGCGCTTTCGCGCCCTTGTAGCCTCGCCGCGCCGGCCGTAAAATCAAGCGCTTTGCCCGTCAGCTACGGCTCGGGCGGCGTATTAGAAAGCTTCTCCATGTCGTCCAGGCGGTTCGTCAGCCAATTAGCCCACCAGGAATCGGTCAATCAGATCTTCCTGGCCAGCGAAAAACAACTGCGCCCCAATCGAAACGGCAATTTGTACCTGCAGCTCGAGCTGTCGGATCGCAGCGGCGTGATCGGCGCGCGGATGTGGAATGCCAGCGAGCAGGACTATCGCGGGTTCGACAACGGCGACTACGTGCGCGTCGAAGGCTCCACGCAGTTGTTTCAAGGCACGATCCAGTTGATCGTCTCCAGCGTCCGCAAGGCGCCCACCAGCGACGTCGATCCCGACGATTTCATGATCCTGGACTCCAAGGAGGTCGACCGGCTCGTGGTGCGCCTCGGCGGACACCTGCGCCAAATGCGCGACCCGCATTTGCTCAACCTGGCCGAATGTTTCCTCATGGACGAGGAGTTCATGCGCAAGTTCAGCCGCGCGCCGGCCGGAGTCAAGAATCATCACGCCTACCTCGGCGGCCTGTTGGAACACGTCGTCAACCTGATGGAGCTGGTGAGCCACATCGCCCCGCTCTATCCGTCCATCAACCACGACCTGCTCCTGATGGGAGCCTTCCTGCACGACGCCGGAAAAATCGACGAGTTGACCTACGACCGCGACTTCGCCTACAGCGACGAAGGGCAGTTGATCGGACACGTCGTTATGGCCGTCGGCATGTTGGAAAAGAAACTTCGCGAGGTCGAGCGCCTCTCGGGCGAGCCGCTCCCCGACGAGCTCGCGCTTCGTTTGAAGCACATGATCGTCAGCCATCACGGGCAATACGAGTTCGGCAGCCCGAAACTGCCGATGACGCTGGAAGCCGTGGCCCTGCACCACCTGGACAATCTCGACGCCAAGATTCACGCCTTCGACCAGTTGATTCGCGACGATCCAAACGTGGACAGCGGCTGGACGACGTTCAATCACGCGCTGGCGCGCAAGCTCTATAAGGGAGAGCCGAAGGGCCCGGGCTCTTCGCGATAGCGGCAACGGGCGCCCTGATTCTCAAGTTCACGAAATGAGCAGCGATAAAATCGAACTGGCGCTGCTCCAACTCGTGAGCGAGCCGGGCTACCGACCGCAAAAGCCGCGCGTGCTCGCCAAGAAACTCAACCTTTCGGAAGAGGAAGAACGCGAGCTGAAGCACGCGATCAAGAACCTCGTCAAGATCGGCCGGCTCAGCTACGGCGCGAATCATCTGGTCGGACCGCCCCCAGCGGCCAAAACCGGCGGATACCGAGTCACCGGCGTGTTTCGCCGCACCGATTCGGGCTTTGGCTTCGTGCGCCCCGCCGGCAGCGCGCCGGGCGCCGATCGGACGCGCGACATCTACATCGCGGCCCACGATGCGGGCGACGCCGCCACGGGCGACACGGTGCTCGTGCGGCTGAAGAAAAAAGCCGAGCCGCGCCGCCCGAATCCCGAAGGCGAAATCGTCGAAATCATCGAGCGCGAAACCCACCAGTTCGTCGGCACCTACTTCGAGCTGAGCGGCATCGCCTACGCACAAATCGACGGAGCGCCCTTTTCGCAGCCGATCATCCTCGGCGACCCGGGCGCGAAAGGCGCCCGCACCGACGACAAGGTCGTCGTCGAAATGGTCCGCTTTCCCACCCACGCCCATCAGGGCGAGGCCGTCGTCACCGAAGTGCTGGGCCAGCGGGGCACGCCGGGCATCGACACGCTGTCGATCATCCGCGAATTCAACCTGCCCGAACATTTTGCCGAAGACGCCGTCGAGGAATCGCGCGTCGAAGCCGAAACGTTCGACGAGAGCCTTTCCAAGGGCCGCACCGATCTGACCAAACTGGTGACCATCACCATCGATCCGGTCGATGCCCGTGATTTCGACGACGCCGTCTCGCTCGAGCGGACCGAGCGGGGACATTGGCGGCTGGGCGTCCACATTGCCGACGTGTCGCACTTCGTGCGGCCCGGCACGGCGCTGGATCGCGAAGCCTACCAGCGCGCGACGAGCACCTATTTGCCCGACCGCGTGATCCCGATGCTGCCCGAAATCATTTCCAACGGCCTGGCCAGCTTGCAGCCGGGGAAAGTGCGGTACACAAAATCGGTGTTCATCGAATACACGCCCGACGGCGTTGCCGTGCACGTCGAGCCGATGTCGGCGGCGATCACCAGCCAACGGCGATTCACCTACGAAGAGGTCGACGCCTACCTGGCCGACCCCGCTTCGTGGCGCAAAAAGCTCGACAAGGACGTGCACGCTCTGCTGGGCCGCATGCGCGAATTGGCGACGATCCTGCGCGAGCGCCGTTATCGGCGCGGCGGCTTGGAGTTGACCATGCCCGAGGTGAAAGTCGACCTGGATGCTCTCGGTCGCGTGACCGGGGCGCACCTCGTCGCAAACACCGAGAGCCACAAGATCATCGAACACTTCATGCTGGCGGCCAACGAAGCGGTGGCCGAATTGCTCGACAAGGCCGACTTGCACCTCTTGCGGCGCGTGCACATGGCCCCCGACCCGCGCAAGCTCAAGGCGCTGACCGAATTCGTCGAGGGGCTCGGCATCCGCGTCGAAAGCCTGGAGAGCCGCTTTGAATTGCAGAAACTGCTGGCCCAGGTCGCCGGCCGGCCGGAAGAGCGCGCCGTGAACTATTCCTTGCTGCGCAGCTTGCAGCGGGCCGTCTACAGCCCCGAAAAAGAAGGCCACTACGCGCTGGCCAGCGACTGCTACTGCCACTTCACCTCGCCCATTCGCCGCTATCCCGATCTGACCGTGCACCGGCTGCTCGACGCCCTCATGACGGGCCAAAAACCGCGCAACGATTTCGGCGAATTGGCCGTGCTCGGCGAACATTGCTCCGACCGCGAACGCAATAGCGAGGTCGCCGAACGTGAATTGACGCGCGCTAAGTTGCTCGACTATCTGAGCACCCGGATCGGTATGACGATGGAAGCCGTGGTCACAGGCGTCGAGGAATACGGCCTGTTCGTGCAGGGAATGGACTTGCCCGCCGAAGGGCTCGTGCACGTCAGCTCGCTATCCGACGATTTTTACCGCTACGATCGCCGGGCCCATTCGCTCGGCGGCTATCGCTCGGGCAACCAGTATCGGCTCGGTGATTACGTGTTCGTGGCCGTGGCCCGAGTGGACGTCGATCGCCGCGAGCTCGATTTCCGCATCGTCTCTCGCGGCGCGCAGCCGAAGCGCGCCGCACGCATCGGCACGAAGAAAGAACGCAAGGCGAAGCAAGAAAAAGCCAAAAGCAAAGCCCGCCGAAAGGAAAACCGCCCGCGAGGGCGGTAAGCGGACCAGATGGGGCATCAATTTTCACTATAAACGCATGTCTTTCTGGCAGCGGACGCCGCACCCAGATAAAAACGGCCGGCACCGTGGTAGTCGGCCGAGCGAGTTTACGTCGACTCCACCACCACGCGGTGCTTGGGTGCAGGTATTGGCAAGGCCAGCTTTTGCAGGCTTTCCAGGTGCAGGTCCAATGCTTCGCACGCGTTGGCAAATGCCTCCGCCAATGTGTCGCCGCTGGTGATGATATCCGGCAGATCGGGAAAATCGGCGCTGTACGCTGGCTCGTGAGGCTGGTATTCAATGGTGAAAACGTACCCGCGGTAAACGTGTGTGGTCTTCATAGGTCTAAGGCCCTAAGGATTCTGCGGATGTCATTCGGATGACAGTTTTTGTGGCGACCGTGTGGGCGGACGATGGTCAGCACTCTGCCATCCTGGCGGTGATAGGTGCAATGGCTGCCGCGCTGGTTGAAGAGCACGAAACCTTCGTAACGGAGTAGTGACTGGATCTGGCCGAAGCGAATTGTACCCGGCGTCGAACGCATCCTCTCGATTAGTTTATCACGCCGGCTCACGTCGTGCGGCCCTCGTCGAACCTGATACGTTGGTCAGTGGTTAGCGACAGTTTTTGACTGGCCGATTCGCGCCACCCGTCCTTCCGTAAGATAGTCGCACAGTTGGCTTCGTTCTCCGGAGAAAGTTGGATTTTCCTGGCCGCACCTCCGCGGTGCGTAACTGCGCAGCCAGCCTACCTCTGGCATCGACACAGGTCAAAGCGTATGCCCGGGCGGGCCGCTGTTGCGACGCGAATGCCGAAAAGCCGGCGACCGCCGGGCCTTTGCCGGGGGCTGACGGACGCGCCCCCCGCCCGCTACAATACCAGGGAAACTTCGTCTGTTGCATTGGCATCTTGTGGGCTCTCGAACGCCGATTGGATCCGCCGGGTCCTTAAGGGGCGAGAATCCAGTCTATTTTCTCCGGGGCGACGGCCGGATGACGAGTACGCTTGCGCAAACGCCGCTTCACGACTGGCATGCCTCGCACGGCGGGCGCATGGTCGACTTTGCCGGCTGGTCGATGCCCGTGCAATATTCGTCCATCGTCGCCGAACACACCGCCACGCGGGCCGCCGTCGGCCTGTTCGACGTCTCGCACATGGGCCGGATTCTTTTCGCGGGCCCCTCGTCCGAAAAATTCCTCGACCGAATCGTCACCCGCCGTGTCGCCGGCATGAAGCCGGGGCAAATTCGCTACGCGCTGGTCACCAACGACGCCGGCGGCGTTCTCGACGACGTGCTCGTCTATCATCTTCTCGACGCGACCGGCACGTCGTACTATCAACTGGTCGTCAATGCCAGCAACCGCCGGAAGATCCTGGACTGGGTCGAAGCCCATCGCGACGGCGCGGAGACGGAGATCCACGACACGACGGCCGACACGGCCATGTTCGCCGTCCAAGGTCCGCGGGCGTTCGAGATCGTCCGTCCGCTGTCGACAGTCGATTCGGCGACGCTCGGCTATTACCACGGCGCCGAAGGCGAAATCGTCGGGGCTTTTGGCATCGTCAGCCGCACCGGCTACACCGGCGAAGACGGCTGTGAGCTGATCGTGCCCGCCCCAGCCGCCCTGGAATTGTGGGAGAAACTCCACGCGGCGGCGCGGCAAGTCGGCGGCGCCGCGGCCGGGCTCGGCTCGCGCGACACCTTGCGCCTCGAAGCCGGCATGCCGCTGTACGGCCACGAGCTGGGCGAAGACATCAACCCGTTCCAGGCGGGCCTGGGCTTCGCCGTCAACCTGGAAAACCGCTCATTCCCCGGTCGCAACGCGCTGGTGAAATCGCGCGACGACCGCAGCCTGCCGGTCCGCGCCGGCTGGAAACTTTCCGGCAAGCGCGTGCCCCGCGAGGGTTATGCCGTGCTTGCCGCCGGCAAACCGATCGGCGCGGTCACCAGCGGCACGTTTTCACCCTCGCTCGAAGTGCCGATCGCCATGGGCTACGTGCCGACCGATTTCGCCCGCCCGGGCAGCGAAGTCGCGATCGACATTCGCGGCCATCTCGAGCCGGCCCGCGGCGTCGAGCTTCCGTTCTATCGTCGAACCTCATAACAAACCACCCGTATAAGGATTGAGCCGTGCGGCCGCAAGAATTGCTTTACGCCAAGACTCACGAATGGGTGCACGTCGATCCCGACGGCGCGGTCCAGAACATCGCCACGGTCGGCATTTCGCATTTCGCCGTCGAAGCGCTCACCGATCTGGTCTACCTCGAGCTGCCGGAGTCGGGGCGCCAGGTGAAGGCCGGCGAATCGTTCGGCGAAATCGAGAGCGTCAAAGCCGTCAGCGATCTGTACAGCCCCGTGACGGGCGAAATCGTCGAAGTCAACACGGCGCTGGCCGACCGGCTCGCACAATTGCAGGAAGATCCCTACGGCGCCGGCTGGATCGTGAAGATCCGTCTGAGCGACGAGAGCGAATTGAAAAACCTGCTCTCGCACAAGGATTACGAGAAGCAATGCGCGGAAGAAGGACATTAGCTTGTAGCAGGCACGCTCCGTCGTGCCGTCCGCCGAAGTGCCAAACGAGAAAACTGATCGATAGTCGCGTCACGTCATCTCTGACGCTGCTACGGCACGCGGAGCGTGCCTGCTACTTTACGGAGACGCCATGCCCTACGTAGCCAACACGGCCGAAGACCAGCGGGCGATGCTTGAAGCGATCGGGGTTGCCAGTCTCGACGAGTTGTTCGCAGTCATTCCGGCCGAGTTGCGCTTGAACCGTCCGCTGGCGATTCCGCCCGCCTTGTCGGAAATGGAGCTCACCGCGCACCTGGCGGCATTGGCCGGGAAAAACAGTCCGGCCGGTGAGAAAGTCTGCTTCCTGGGAGGCGGCAGTTACGACCACTTCGTTCCCGCCCTTGTCGACTACGTCGCCTCGCGCGGCGAATATTACACGTCGTACACGCCCTATCAGGCCGAGGCCAGCCAGGGAAACCTGCAAGTCTTTTTCGAGTATCAAACGCTCATTACACAACTGACCGGCATGGACGTCGCCAACGCCAGCCTGTACGACGGCGGCAGCGCGGCGGCCGAAGCCGTGTTGATGGCCATCACCGCCACCCGGCGGCACGGCCGCGTCGTCACCGCCGCCAGCGTCCACCCCGAATACCGGCAAATCCTGGCCACCTACCTGGCCAACCTGGACGTGGAGCTGGTGACCGTGGGCACGCCCGAGGGCACGATTGGGCCCGCGGAATTGGCCGCCGCGTTGAACGACGACACAGCCTGCGTATTGGTGCAGCATCCCAATTTTTTCGGCTGTCTCGAGCCGGTCGAGCAGTTGGCGGCCGCCGCCCACGCGGCCGGGGCGCTGTTCGTCGTTTCGGTTGATCCGATCAGCCTGGGCCTGTTGAAACGGCCCGGCAATTACGGCGCCGACATCGTGGTGGCCGAAGGCCAGAGCTTGGGCAGCCCGATGTCGTTCGGGGGCCCTTACCTGGGAATCATGGCTTGCCGCGAACAGTTCATGCGCCGCATGCCGGGACGCATCGCCGGGGAAACGGTCGATCGCCGCGGAAAGCGGTGCTTCGTGCTCACCCTGCAAACGCGCGAACAGCACATCCGCCGCGAAAAAGCCACGAGCAACATTTGCACCAACCAGGGGCTGTTCGCCTTGCGCGCCGCCGTTTATCTGGCGGCGCTCGGCCCGCAAGGATTGCGCGAGACGGCCGAGCTGTGCCTGCGCAAAGCCCATTACGCAGCGCGGCGATTGACGGCCGAGGGGCCGTTTCAACTGGCCTTCGGGCGGCCGACGTTCAAGGAATTCGTGGTCCGCGCCCGAGGCGCAATCGTCGACGACCTGTTGGCGCGAGCCTGCGACCGGGGCTATCTGGCCGGCGTGCCGCTGTCGCGCTGGTACGACGAACTCGGCGATTGCTTTCTGGTGACGGTGACGGAACGGCGCACGCGCGACGAAATCGACGGCCTGGCCGCTTGTCTTCGAGACGCGACAACTCCAGACGTGGCACCCCTTGATGCGTAACACCCGAGCGACTCAGTTGCTGTTCGAACTTTCGAAGCCCGGACGCCGCGGCGCGCGGCTGCCGGCGGCCGACGTGCCCGAAGTGCCACTGGCCGAATTGCTTCCCGCCGAAACGATGGCCGGGCAATTGCCCCCCTTGCCGGAGTTGACCGAGCCGGAACTAGTGCGGCATTTTACGAACCTGTCGACGCAGAACATGTCGGTCGATACGCACTTCTATCCGCTCGGGTCGTGCACGATGAAGTACAACCCGAAGCGAAACGAGCGGCTGGCGTCCCTGCCCGGCATGATCGACCTGCACCCCTATCAGCCCACCTCGACGCTCCAAGGGTTGCTCGAATTGCTCCATGGCCTGCAAGAAATGCTGGCCGAGATTTCGGGCCTGCCGGCCGTATCCCTGCAACCCGCCGCCGGCGCGCAGGGCGAATTGACGGCCCTGTTGGTGGCGGCGGCCCATTACCGCTCATGCGGACAGCGGCGCACGAACGTGCTTGCGCCCGACAGTGCCCACGGCACCAACCCGGCCAGCGCCGCGATGGCCGGTTTCGAGACAGTCGCCGTCAAGAGCACGCCGGCGGGCTATGTGGACATGGAGGACCTGGCCGCGAGGCTCGACGAGACGACCGCCGTATTTATGATCACCAATCCCAACACGCTGGGCATGTTCGACCGGCAAATCGCCGAAATCGCCCGCCGCGTGCACGACGTCGGCGGGCTGATTTACCTGGACGGCGCGAACATGAACGCCATCCTGGGCATCTCGCGGCCCGGCGATTTCGGCGCCGACATGATGCATTTCAATCCGCACAAAAC
The DNA here is from genome assembly GCA_040877415.1 of Pirellulales bacterium. Lineage (GTDB taxonomy): Bacteria > Planctomycetota > Planctomycetia > Pirellulales > PALSA-1355 > JBBDNV01. The sequence goes on along the minus strand of JBBDNV010000022.1, from coordinate 16,300 downwards.
GTTCAGCGGGCCCCACGGCGGCGGAGGCCCCGGCGCCGGCCCGATCGCGGTCAGCCGCGCCCTCGAGCCGTATCTGCCGGTGCCCGTCGTGGCTCGCGGCCAGCGCGGCTACCGGCTCGACTTCGACCGGCCGCGGTCGATCGGCCGAGTGCGCAGCTTTTTCGGCAACGTCGGCGTGCTGGTGCGGGCCTACCTGTACATTCGCACGCACGGGCCCGAGGGACTGCGGCGGGTGAGCGAAAACGCGGTGCTCAACGCGAACTACCTGCTGTCGAAGGTGAAGCACATTTTTCCCGTGCCGCAGGGAGAACGCTGCATGCACGAATTCGTGGCCAGCGCCGCGAAGCTCAAAAGCGACCGGGATATTTCGGCGATGGACATCGCCAAGCGGCTGTTGGACTACGGGTTTCACGCTCCGACCGTGTACTTTCCGCCGATCGTGCGCGAAGCGTTGATGATCGAACCCACGGAAACCGAAACCAGGGAAACGCTCGACGCCTTCGCCCAGATGCTGTTCCGCATCAGCGAAGAGCCGCCCGAGCTTTTGCACGAAGCCCCGCACACCACCTCGATCAGCCGTCCCGACGAGGTCCGCGCCGCCCGGCAGCCGATCGTGGCCTGGCGGGACAGGCAATAGGCTCAAAACGCCCCTCGCGTGCCACTTGGTGCCACGGGCATCTTGCCCGTGCTTGCGTCGCGCTGGCGAGATGCCAGTGGCACGTTGGAAACACGCACGGACAACATGCGTTTGGCACCCCGAAAAGAAACACACCCGGATGCATTCATTATTTCCCTGCCGGTTGATCGTCGACTCCGCGGCCGCGGGCACCTGGCAAATGGCCGTGGACGAAACGCTGCTCGAATCGGCGGCCGAGCGCGGGTCGGCGTCGCTGCGGTTTTACGGCTGGAGCGAGCCGACGCTGTCGCTCGGCTATTTCCAGCGATTTGGCGATTCGCACGGGCATTTCCCGAGCCGCGGCTGCCCCGTGGTCCGGCGCCAAACGGGAGGCAGCGCGATTCTGCACGATCGGGAACTGACCTATTGTCTGGCCGTGCCGGTGGCCCATCCCTTGGCTGCCGACGCCACGCGGCTGTACCTGGCGGTCCACGAAGCACTTCGACACGTCCTGGCACGCTTGAAAATCGCGACGACGCTGCGCCCCACGCCGGAAGACACAACCGCGGGCGAACAGCCGTTTCTTTGTTTCCAGCGCCCAGCGCGCGGCGATGTGCTGTTGGGCAGCGCCAAAGTGTGCGGAAGCGCACAGCGGCGCCGCCGCGGCGCCATCTTGCAGCACGGTTCGCTGTTGTTGGCCGCCACCCCGCGGGCACCCGAGCTGCCGGGCATTCTCGATTTGTGCGACAAGAGCCCCGATCTTGCGCGGCTGATTGAGTCGTGGGGAATCGAGATTGGCGAGCAATTGCGGCTCGCTCCGGCCCCCGGGCGGCTTACCGAAGTGGAGCTCGACAAGGTGCGCACTCTGGCCCTGGAAAAGTACGGCACGGCGGGCTGGAATGAACGGCGCTAAGTGCAGTGGAAGACTCCGGACGGGTAACTTGTAAGGGCTTTTCACGGCCGCAAAACGGCAAACGGGCTGGGAAATGGCCCGAATTCCATGGGGCGCCCGTGGGAATTTCGATCGCAGCCAAGACGCCCGGGGTGCCGCGCCGGCAGACGCTTTCATTGCGGCATCGCGCAACGGCCGGACAAGGTGGAATTGTTGGAATTCGTTTGCCAGACACCCGATTTACTGACATAATGCCGGTTCAGGCGACACCGGTCGAGATCGCGTTCTGCGACACAGAGAAGGACCGGCGACAACGTGCTTCAAGTCCCCGTTCTAGCCCGCGCGCTATAAGGACCACATTGATCGGCTCGTCGATCCGCACTTGTTCCCATTGATTTTCGCGTTTGAATTGGCGGAGCTGTGCCGAACGATGGACATGAAGTTAAGAGTGATCGAAGGAAAGAATGCCGGCCAGGAAATCCCGATCAAGGGCAAGAAATTCCTGATTGGCCGGGCGGAAGACTGCCAACTGCGCCCTGGCAGCGAGCTGATCAGCCGCCATCATTGCGCGATCCTGATCGAGGAAGGCTATCTCGCCGTCCGCGATTTTGGAAGCAAGAACGGCACGTACGTCAATGACGAGCGCGTCGTCGGCGAGCGCGAGTTGAAGGCCGGCGATCGCCTGACCATCGGGCATTTGCAATTCGAGGTCCACGTCGCGCACCGCGTGGGCGCGAAGAAGCAGCCGCCGGTCGGCGACGTCAAAGAAGCCGTAGCCCGCACCGCAAGTAACGCCGCCAAAGATCCGCTCGACGTGACCCAGTGGCTCGCCGCGGACGCCGCGACTGACACCACGGCGTCGGCAGCCATGGAAACGCAAGACGCGAGCTTCACCGACACCGATTCGATCAACCTCAGCGCCATGCAAACGGTGACGCCGGAAAGTTCCACCGAGGAAGAGGCGACCAGGGGGCGCAAGGGCAAGAAAACGCCGGGGAAGCTGCCCCCGATCCCTAATACGACGAAGGACAGCCAGGGCGCCGCCGCGGCCGTGCTGAGCCGCATGCGCAAACGGCGTTGACGCCCGCCTCCCGCCCGCCTTCCCCGCGCCTTGCGTATCGAGCGCCGAATCCCCGCTTGCGCCCGATGACTCTGATGTCTCAAGGGCGCAAGGGCGCGCTACGATGGTCCCTTGCGGCGCTCGATTCGAGCGGATATCTGTGTATTGTGGGCCGGCGCGCGAGGTGCGTCCGCTCGAGAAATCCCACCCTGTTCTTGTGCGACTGGGGGAGTTGAACTATGGCCGCGGACGAAGAAGCTTTGCGCCGACGTTACCGTGAATTCCTGGACCTGATGCCGCTTACGATTTCGATCGCCGGGCTGCCGGTGAGCGATGCTCCGATCAACTTTTCGGCCGATCAAATGGAAGTCCGCACGCATACTTTGCGTACGGCCTTCAAGTTGGCTCGCCAATTGGTGCGCGAGGCAGTCGGCGGCAGCTAACCTACGGCGCCCCTGGCTCAATCTTCCGGCCTTGACCGCCGAATTCGGGCCGACCTATACTTCTAAAGGCCGGGAATTTGTCGCGTTTCCCGGCCGTTTGAGTCATAGCAAGCGAGGTTGTTGATGCGGGCGGTAAAGCGAAAGACCAAACAGGCAACGCTGGTGGGAATGGCGTTTGACGCCGAGGATGGGCACACGCGGTTAACTCGCGGCGACAACTTTGTGCTGTGCGGAGGCTCGGAAGATACCCACGCGGTCATGCAGGAAACGGCCACGAAGATCAACGAGCACCTGGACCAGCGCGGCCAGCGGCTCGAAGACGTCTCGATCGTCGAGCTGCGCGATATCTGCGAATCGATCCAGCGCTAAAGTCCCGCCTCGGACTCGCCTCGCCTCCGGGGGTCGCCCGCAGACCGCGAAATGCGGCCTGCAAGGCGGCAAATCCCCCGTTTTTGTGGCACGACCGCCAAGATTCACGTAGAATGACTCCCCGGACGACGCCCGTGCGCCGGAGCTTGAAACTTGGGCCGCTGCGGCGCGGTACTCTCCTGTAGCCGACTAGCGATTTCGCCGGAGGCCAGCTTGTCCGACGACGTGCGTGAGTTGGTGGACCGATCCTTGCGCGGCGATCAGTCGGCCATGGTCGAGCTGGTCGAGCAATACCGCGGACAGGTGTTCGGTCTTTGTTATCGCATGCTTCGGCACCGCCAGGATGCCGAAGATGTGACGCAAGAGAGCTTCGTTCGAGCGCTGAAGAGCCTGCGGAAGTGGGATCGCCAGCGGGACTTTCTTCCCTGGCTGTTGGCGATCGCCGGCAACCGCTGCCGCACGTTGCTCTCGACGCGAATGCGGCAGCCGGCGGCCAGCCCGCTGGTCGAGCACCTCGGCGACAACACGCTTGCGATCACCGAAGCGAACAACCTGGCCGAAGAGGTGGAGTTGGCACTGGGCACGTTGCGGGCCGAATATCGGCAGGCCTTCCTGCTGTTCCATCAGCATGAATTGAGCTACGCGGAGATCAGCGCCACGTTGGATTGCCCCCTGGGCACCGTGAAGACCTGGGTTCACCGAGCCCGACGGGAGCTGATCGCGCGGCTTGTAAAACGTGGCGTCGTCGAGGAGTTGCGGCATGAAGTGCGAAGAGTTTGAAGATCGTCTCAACCAGGCTCTCGACCAGCGCCGGCGCCCCGAATGGGACGCCGACCTGCGGGTGCATTGCGACTACTGCGCGGAGTGCCGCGAGTTGGCCGCCGCGTACGGCGTGCTGCTGGACGCGTTTTACGCGCTGGCGACCCCCGAGCCGCCCGCCGATTTGTCCGTTCGCGTGCTCGATGAGCTGCGCTCGCGGCCCTCGACCTCGCGGCGCGTTTCGCTGGCCACGGCCCTCGTGGCCATGGCTGCCGCGGCGCTGTTCGTGCTCCCCGTTTTGCATTCGGTTCGGGATCGCTCGGATGAAGGGCCCCGGCGGGCCTCCGGGCCGGTCGCCCTTCGTTCGACGCAACGGGGCAATGGCTCGCGGGCCGGCTGGAACGAAATCGACGCCTTGCCCGTGGTCGGACCCGTGTTGGTCTCGATCAGTGACGACGACGAAACGACCGATCCCTACGCCGAGTTGGCCAAGGGTACCGGGCAGGGTCTGGCCTCGGTCGTGCTCTACATGCCCAGCATCGGAAGCAGTCCAGGCATGATCTCACCCAACGTGGTCAGCGGCGCGCCTTCCTGGCCCCAACGGGTGAGCGAGGGCCTCAAGCCGGTGACCGAATCGGTCAGCGAAACGCTCGATTTGCTGCTGCGGGCTCTGCCGATGTCGGAATCCGCGAGCCGCTCCTAAAAGGGCCTCTCCGAATAGCGCCCCCGACGGGATGCACGTTGGGCCCACTTGCGCGCTGGCCTCTGGCGGCCCGTCCTGCCCAATTCGCAAGCCGGCGTTCCCCGGCCGCTTCGATCCGTATAACCCGAACAAGCGCGCCAGGGCGGGCAATCGCGACAAAGCGCCGCGCCGTGCTTCAAACCGTCCCCACCTTCGCGCTGGTGCCGGCGGCAATCTCCAGCTTATCCAGACAAACCGCCAAATTCGCCCATTTTTCGTCCTCGATAAACTCTTCCACGCCAGCGTTCCGATGCTTGCTCTACCGGGGCGGTCCGGAAAAGATTCACTAGTCTACCTAATCGCTAACTGGGAGGGCTTCGCTTTGGCCAAATCTAAGAAGGCGAAATCGACGGCCGTGATCGAGAGTCGTAAAGGAAACGAACGTCGCACGGCGGAGCGCCGCATGGCGGCGATGGCGGTCGCCAAAGAGCGACGCACCGGCGAGCGGCGGGAAAAAGTCAATCGTCGCCGGCAGATCGACCCGACCACCTGCGAACGCGATTACACCGACGCGGAGATCGAGTTCATGCATGCCCTCGATCAATATAAGCGGGCCAGCGGCCGCATGTTTCCCACGTGCAGCGAAATGCTGGAAGTGCTGGTCGCGCTGGGATACGAAAAGACGCGGTCCGCCGCAACTCTCGCCGCCTCGAGCGCAAGCGCGAAGTACTGCGCGGTCGAGTGCTAGCAGCGCGGCAACGAATCGAATGACACGCGGCACGAATGATTCTTCCCCCCCGTGCCGCTTGCATTTTTGGGCGCAGGCAGTGGCAAACTGGCCTTGGCGCGCCCGCGGCACCGCGGGTATCGTCCGCCCGAGTGTCCGATCCTCCGGCCCATCGATCGCGTGTGCCGGATTCTCCCCGTTCGAGGGCTCGATTCGAAGCCGTGCCTGTCATTCTCCGTCGACATCGTCGCGCTTGCCGGCCAGCCGCCTGGGCGCGCCTATGCGCCGTTTGCGTCGTGGCCGCGGCCTGGGGCTGTGGGATGGTCTCCAACACCCAGAACTCCGAGGGCGTGCGCCTGTTCGAACAGGCCTATTACCAGGGCGCGCAGCAAAGTTTCATGCAGGCCATCCAGTCGGATCCCAACAATCCCGACGGCTACTACAACCTGGCACGCACCTATCATCAACTCGGAAAGCTGCACAACCAGCCGGCCGACTTTCAGCAGGCCGAAAGTTTTTACAACCGCTGCCTCGACCGCGATCCGAACCGGGTGGATTGCTACCGCGGGCTGGCCGTATTGCTCGTCGAGCAGGGACGCGCCACCGACGCCTTCCGGTTGATGGAAGGCTGGACGGCCCGGAATCCTTCCGCCGCCGCTGCGAAGATCGAGCTGGCGCGCCTCTATGAAGAATCGGGCAACAAGGACGCCGCGAAGCATCAGTTGATCGATGCCGTGACCGTCGAACCGACCAACGCGCGGGCCCTGGCCGCGCTGGGCAAAATGCGCGAAGACGAGGGCGAGACGGCGCAGGCCTTGGCCAACTATCAACGCTCGCTCGGACTCGATCCGAACCAGCCGCAACTGGCCGCGCGCGTCACCGCCTTGAGCACGCCCGTATTGGCCGCTCCCCCAGCCGGCACGCGGGTGGTCACCACTCCCGCCGCTCCGCTGCGTTAAACGGCCGCACGGATGCTCCCCGGGCGGTCGCGACACTCATCCCCCCAGCCGCATCGCGGGCGGCATCGGTCACGTCCTCCAAGCGCCGTCGCCGGCGGCGTACGAGGAGATCGCCGTGGTGTAGTTGGCCCGCTCGAAGGCGGACGGGTCGCTAGATCGGCGGTGGCTCAAGATCCCCTTCGCCTGCTCGAGCGAGCTATAGTCTTTCGCTTCCAGCCAGTCGCGCACTCCGTCGACCAACGTGCGCAACACCTCGACTCCGTGGCGATATAAGGTCGAGGCCACCATCACCACGTCGGCGCCGGCCAGCACGAAGCGGATCGCGTCGTCGGCAAAGTGCACTCCCGTCGTCGCCGCCAGCGAGGCATTCAAGCGCCCGTGCAAAAGCGCAATCCAGCGCAGCGCTTCGCGCATTTCCTCGGGCGTGCTGAGCGAAAGGCGCGGCAGCACGCGCAGAACGTTCACGTCGATATCGGGCTGCAGGAAACGGTTGAACAGGACCAGTCCGTCGGCGCCGGCCTCGACAAGTCGCCGGGCCACGTTCGGAAGCGCCGTAAAATACGGCCCGATCTTGACCGCCAACGGAATGGTGATTTCATTGCGCACCGCGGCCACCAGCTCGATGTAGCGTGATTCGATCTCGCGGCTGGTGGTGTCGAAGTCGGCGACCAGGAAGTAGACGTTCAGCTCCAGCGCATCGGCGCCGGCCTCTTCGATGCGCCGCGCATAGTGGACCCACTCCCCCAGCGCCGTCACGTTCAGGCTGCCGATGAGCGGGATCGATACGGCCCGCTTGGCGCTCGCCAGATGCTTCAGGTACGAGTCGGGCCCGCGGTTGTATTCCTTGAGCTCGTGGAAATGCGCCGCGTTTTCCATCAAGGAAGCAACGCCCGGCCCCGCTCGCGCCTGTACGTTGGGCGGTTTCCCGTCGATCTGTTCCTCGAACAGCGAGGGCAATACCGCCGCCGCCGCGCCAAAATCCTCCAACTGGCGGAGCACGTCCAATTCGCCCGTCAGCGGACACGCGGATATCACGATCGGATTGGCAAGCTTCAATCCCAGGTAGTTGCTGCTCAAATCAGTATTCATGTTGCATGTTCCTCGCTACCGCTCTGGCCGCGGTCAGCAGGCAGCTTTCCGCCCTGTCTGCACGTGCCGCGCCCGTTCAACCACGCATTTGACGTGCCAAAGCATCCCGGCCGTCCATGCGCCACATCGTGACACAATCGAGCACCTTTCCGCCAGATCGAATGAGCGGAAATGAACGGGTGGCGTGCCCTGGGGCACAGCTTTCGCCGGGATGGCTTAGCCGACCGTTGAAAAATGGGACTGGCTCCGAGCACGTCGCGGCGAGACCCGCGAAAAACGGCGGTCGCGACGTGCCTGTCCCAGTTTTTCAACACGCTGTTAGCCGACCGCATCAGTCATTCGGCGGTCGTGTCCGACTCGAACGGGAGCTCGATTGCCTTGCGAACCCCGCCAAACCACGGGGTGTCAGCCCGATGGCCAAACGGGGATATGGCCTCTACAATAGCTCCCTTTCCCCAGCCCCAATTGATCGCAACGCCTTTGATGCCTCGCAAACGCCTGATGACCCCCGGCCCCACGCAGGTGCCCGAGCCGGCCCGCTTGGCCATGGCCCGCCAGGTGATCCACCACCGGACGCCCCTCTTCCGCAATCTCTTTGCCGAGGTGCTCGTCGGGCTGAAATACGTCTTTCAAACCGAAAACGACGTGGTCGTGTTGGCCAGCTCCGGCACGGGGGCCATGGAGGCTGCCGTCACGAATCTGGTGCCGCGGGGCGCGACGGCAATCGTCCTGGAGTCGGGCGTCTTTTCGCGGCGGTGGGCCGACATTTGCCGCCGGTTCGGCATCCAGGTCGTCACCCACGCGGTGCCCTGGGGCCAGGCAGTCGAAGCCGACGACGTGGCCCGGCTGCTCGAAAAACATCCCGACGCCGTGGCCGTCTTCGGCACATTGATGGAAAGCAGCACCGGAGTGGGTCACGACGTCGAGGCGCTCGGCCGGGTCATCGCCCCGAGCGGCGCCCTGTGGGTCGTCGACGCCATCAGTGGCGCCGGCGCGATGCGCTGCCTCTCCGACGAGTGGCACGTCGACGTGCTGGTGGTCGGATCGCAAAAGGCGTTGATGATTCCGCCCGGCCTGGCTTTTCTGGCCGTCAGCCCGGCTGCCTGGCAACAGATCGATCGCGTCGAGCCGCAGGCGTTTTACTTTGACCTGAAGCTGCATCGCGCCAAGCTCCAAGGCGGCGCCGCGGACACGCCATGGACGCCGGCCCTGACTCTGATCGCCGGCCTGGCCGAATCGCTGGCGATCATCCGCGCCGAAGGGATCGAGGCCATTTGGGATCGCTGCGCGCTGTTGAGCGCCGCGTCGATTGCCGGCGTGCAAGCGATGGGTCTGGCGCTGTTCGCCGCGCGGCCGGCCGCGGGGATGACCGCCGTGCGCGTTCCCGAGGGGCTCGACGGCGCGGCGCTTCTCGGGCGGCTCGAATCGCGCTTTGGGGTCAAGCTGGCGACCGGCCAGTCGGTGCTAGCGGGAAAGATTTTCCGCCTGGCTCACTTCGGTTTGCTCGACGAATTGGATATCATCGCCACGCTGGCCGCCATCGAGATGGTGCTCGATGACATGGGACATCCCCTGACGCTGGGGGCCGCCGCGGCCGCGGCCGGCCGCGTGGTGCAATCCCGCGCCCGAGCACCGCGGGTCGCGACCGCGGCGTCCGGTCCGGCCGATTAACAGGAGCTCCTACCCGCGCGGTAGTGCCGCCTCGAAATTCACCATGCCGAAAGTCATCGTGTTGGACAATCTGGCGCAGGAAGGGCTCGACCTGTTGGCCGCGCGGGCGGGCATCGAGCACGAAGTGCGCACCGGCCTCAAAGGCGAAGATCTGCGACGGGCCCTGGCCGAGTTTGACGGCGCGATCTGCCGCAGCGGCGTTAAGATCACGGCCGAAGTGCTGAAAGGAAATCATCGTCTCAAGGCGATCGTGCGGGCCGGCGTCGGCACCGACAACATCGACTCCCAGGCCGCGACACGCTTGGGCATCGTCGTCATGAACACCCCGGCCGGAAACACGCTGAGCACCGCCGAGCACACCATCGCCATGATGCTGGCCCTGTCGCGCAATATCGCCCCAGCATACCAAAGCCTGATCGAAGGCAAATGGGACCGCAATCGTTACATGGGCACGCAACTGGCCAACAAGACTTTGGGCATCGTCGGGCTGGGACGCATCGGCCAGGCCGTGGGCGTTCGGGCCAAGGCGCTCGAAATGCGCGTGCTGGGGTACGATCCGTTCCTGACCACCGAACGGATCGCCGAGCTGGGATTCGAGGCCGCGGCCAGCGTGGCCGACATGTTGCCCGAGGTCGATTACCTCTCCGTGCACACGCCGCTCACCGAAGAGACCCGCAACCTGATCGGCATGCCGCAACTTGCCCAATTGCGGAGCGGTGTGCGGCTGATCAATTGCGCTCGAGGCGGAATTTACGACGAGCGGGCGCTGGTCGAGGGGCTCAAAACCGGCAAACTGGCAGGCGTCGCGCTCGACGTCTTCGCCAACGAACCGTGCACCGACAGCCCGCTGTTCGGCATGCCGGGCGTCCTGGCCACTCCGCACTTGGGCGCCAGCACCGAGGAAGCCCAGGCGCAGGTGGCGGTCGAAGGAGTCGGCCTGCTTGTCGATTACCTGACGACCGGCGCGATCCGCCACGCCGTGAACATGACCCCGCTTGACGCCAAGACGCTGGCCGAGCTGCGCGGCTATCTCGACGTCGGCTACCGGCTCGGGCTGCTGTTGGCGCAGCTCAGCACGGCCACGATCAAGCGCTGCACGCTCGAATATCGCGGCGACGTGGCCGGCAAGAACACGAAGCTGATCACGGCCAGTTTCGCCGCCGGGCTGTTGGCCCACGCGCTTGAGCAGGAGATCAACATCGTCAACGCCGAAATGCTGTTGCGCGAACGGGGCATCGACCTGGTCGAGCGGCGTAAAACCGAAATGGGCGCCTTTTCCTCGCTCGTGCTGGCCGAAATCGAAACCGAGAAGCGCTCCCACAAGGCCGCCGGCACCGTCTTCGGCGTCGAGATGCTCAGGCTCGTCGAGCTCGAGGATTTCCGGCTCGACGCCTACCTGGACGGCGTATTGATGGTCTTTACGCACCGGGACACCCCGGGCATCATCGGCGCCGTGGGCACGATTCTCGGTGCTCACCAGATCAACATCGCGCAAATGGCCGTGGGCCGCGCTGCCAAAGGGGGCCAGGCCATCGGCGTGCTGAACCTCGACCAGGCCCCCGAGAAAGCGGCCCTCGACGAAGTGCTGGCCCATCCGGCGATCCAGAGCGCTTACGTCGTCCGCCTACCCGCCCCCGGCCAGCGCCCCGCCTGGCTGGCCGGCTAAGTCCGAGCCCGTGCCATCCTGCAAGCCTGCGAGCCATCGCCGCCTTCGGACTTTCTCCCCTTGCGGCATCTGGCCGCGACTGCGTCGGCCACGAGCGCCGCCAGGCCACGCAGGCCAAATGGATATGCCCACACCGAAACGCACCGCCGCTCGTGGGCGGTCCACGCTTCGGTCCATGGATCGCGGCGCCCCCAGAATTCGTACGAACGCAAGTTGGCTTCGGCGGCGTAGCGGATCGTCTCGCGCAACAGCAACTGGCCGGGCGAGCAGGCGGCAAAGCGATCGTCGTCGCCCGCCATCAATAGCCAGTAGGCACCGCCCGATTCGATCGCCACCTGCACAGCGGCCACCCGATCGCCGATCCGCAGCAAAGCGATGCGCAGCGTGCCCGCCACGCATGCGGCCTGGGCATACTGGCGATAAAACACCGCCCGGTGCGGGTCATGGGCCGGCGCCGACGCTTCCGTCCCCTTCCAACCCTTTGCTTCGACCTGAAACGCGGTATCCAGCAGCCCGGGCAATTCGTGCAAGCCGGGGGTGTGGATCTCGGTTGTGACTGGTCCGAACTGCTCGGCCTTGAGCCGGGCCCGGCGCAGAAGGCTGCGGCAGAATGCGTTCAAATGCTGTTGCGGTTCCACCCAGCTTTCGTCGAGTGGGACATAGGGGTACGCCGCCTCGGCCCGGACAACGATCAGCGCACGACGGCGGGAAGCGCGCCGGATCGCCTCGAGCACCGGCGAATCGGCCGGCATCCGCTCGATCACCAGTGGGCTTCCGCTGCGCGCCAGCGCCCCGGTCAACCGCCCGAGAGTAACCACGTCGGTCCAAACGAGGTCCATCGGCTCGTGCAACTGGCTGACTCCGGCCAGAAACAGCCGGTGCACGCCGTGCAGCCGCTTGCGCACCAGCGGCGCGACGCCCAAAAGCTGGTTTCCACGCGCCGCCGCGATGATCTCGACGGTGGCGTCTTCGGGAAACGCCGTCAGGCAAGCGCGCGTCCAGCCAAAATGCGCCGAAGGGCAGCCGCCGCGCGCGTCCAACGCAAGCCAGGACGCCTCGAGAAGATCCACCTCGTCGGGTGCTCTGGCCCGGACGATTTCAAGCGTGCTACGGCGTGATGCGAAGCGGGCCCGTCGCTTGGGACCCAGTGCGGTTGTCATACCACTAGGCTAGGCCACTCGCGTGCGGCTTTTTGTCCCCAGACCGACATTGCCGGCGGTCCGGCGAATGGCCCCTACAACCGCTACATTCGGAGAACTTTTTTGAGGATTCGTAAGTCCCGCTAGCGCGGTTGCCGGGGGTGCGATTGCCCCATCACGGCTTCCTCACGGTTGCGATACCGCGGAAATTGTCCCTCCAGCCGGCATTCCCGGAGCACCTCTTCGCCCGTGTCCGAGAGCCCGCACAGGCGCATCACTCCGTCGTGCGTGTGAATGCGTTTGTACAGCCGCAGCAACTCGCTGACCAGGTCGCTGTCGAGCGGATCGACGTCGCCCATTTCCAGCACCAGTCGATGCGTGAAGTTCTGCTCCAACAGTGCCCATACCTGGTTGGCGAACGTGAGTGCGCCGCGGTCACGATGACCGAGACGTCGCGGCCGCACCAGCAGCCAATCGGGGCCGCGCTCGACGTTGAAATCCCAATCACTACGAACGATCGATGCCCGGGCCATGTGTGTCGCTCCGTCAACTTGAGAGGGGCCGCCTAAGGCCGGAGGGAAGGTCACGGGCGCGAGAAGGCGCCGCACCGCGACAGAGTGCATCTTACCCCGTGAAGTCCGACTGGCAATGACCGGCGCGCGATTTTCATTCCGCGGGCCTCTTGAAGGCTCCCGCGAATCGCGCGATACTACGCTCTCGGACGCCGCGACGCTATCACTCGAAAGGAAACCCACCCATGTCTCGTCCAGCAGCGGTCAAGTTCAAAGGCAATCCCATGACCCTGGCCGGCAAGGCCGTAACCGTCGGTCAGAAGGCGCCTGAGTGCAAGCTGCATGCTTTCGAAAACGGCGCTTTGGTTGCGGTGACCCCCGCCGATTGGCGGGGCAAGCCGACGTTCATTAGCGTCGTTCCTTCGCTCGATACCCCAGTTTGCCAGAAGCAAACCAAGAAATTCAACGACCAGCTTGCCGCGCTGGGCGATCGGGTCAACGCGGTGACGGTCAGCCTCGATCTGCCGTTCGCCATGAACCGTTTTTGCGGGGCCGAGGCGATCAAGAACATGCGGCCGCTCTCCGACTATCAGGACCGCAGCTTCGGCCAGAACTGGGGGATGTTGATCGAAGAGCTAAAAATCCTCGCCCGGGGCACGTTCGTGCTCGACAAGGACGCAATGGTGGTGCACGCCGAGCTGGTTGGCGAAGTCGCCGAAGAGCCCAACTACGACGCGGCGCTGGGCGCGCTAAAAGGAACGCTTTGATCGACCATCGGCGTGGAATAGCGCTTGCGGCTTAGCATCCGGTGCGATTACTTGCTCAATATCCCCTCGATGTCGCGGCGTGCGGCGGCCAGCGCGTCGGGTAGTTTTTCCGGATGCTTGCCGCCGGCCTGGGCCATGTCGGGCTTGCCGCCCCCGCTGCCGCCCACGACCTCGGCCGCGCTCTTAATCCATGCCCCGGCGCTCGCGCCGCGCTCGTGCAATTCACGGCTGATGCCGGCCACCAGCGTCACCTTGCCGTCCGCGGCCGATCCCAGCATCACGGCGACGGGGCTGGCCGTTTTCCGCAGTTGGTCGATCAGTTGGCGCATCGTATTCGCGTCGGCGCCCGGCGCTTCGGCCACGACAACTCGCACCTCGCCGTGCCGGCTGGCACCGGCCAAAAGCATCTCGGCGGTGACCCCGCCGGCGCGCGGCGCGGTGGAAAGCTGTTTCTTCAACTCGCGCGCTTCCTTGACCAAAGCGGCCACGCGGGCCGGCACTTCGCCGGCGGGAACGCGCAGGATCGCCGCCGTCTCCACTAGCGCCGCCTCGTGCTTCCGCACGTGCGCAAGCGCCGCCGGCCCGGTCAGCGCCGTGATGCGCCGAGTGCCTGCCGCCACGCTTTCTTCGGAGGTGACCTTGAACAGCCCGACCTGCCCGCTCGAGTCCAGGTGCGTTCCGCCGCACAACTCCCGGCTGAAGTCGCCGATCGAAACCATCCGCACGACGTCGGGATACTTTTCGCCAAAGAGCATCATCGCGCCGGTTTCCCGGGCTTGCGCGAGCGGCAAGGTGCGCCAGGTGATCTTCGCGGCGCTGGCCACCAACTGGTTCACCTCCGTCTCGATCGCGGCGATCTGATCGCCCGTAACGGCCGAAGGATTCGAAAAGTCGAACCGCAGCCAATCGCAATCCACTTTCGAACCCTGCTGCTGGGCGTGCCGGCCGAGATGCTTTTGCAGCGCGTAGTGCAGCAAATGCGTGGCCGAGTGGGCGCGGCGAATTTCCTGCCGGCGCTCGACGTCGACCCTTGCCGTCACCGTGGCTCCCTGTTCGAGTCGGCCGGTGCGCAAGTGGCCCAGGTGGAGCGTGAATGAACCTTCCTTCTGCGTGTCGGTCACGTCGAAGCGGAAATCGCGGCCGGAGATTTCCCCCGTGTCGCCCACCTGGCCGCCGGACTCGCCGTAAAACGGCGTCTTGTCGAGCACCAGACAAATCGGCCGGCCGTGTCCGACTTCGTCGATTTGCTCGACCAGCTCGTCGCGGGCGATGATGCCGACGATTTGCGCCTCGGCGGTCGTGGTTTCGTAGCCTAAAAACTGCGTGCCGGCAAGCGTCTTTTTCAGCGCGTCCAACGGGCTGGACTTAAACAGCTCGACGCGCTGGCCCGCCCCCGATTCGATGCCGTGCTGCTCCATTTCGCGGTTGAATCCGGCCCAATCGAAGCCCAGGTTGTGCTCGGCGGCCATCGTTTCGAACAGCTCGGGCGGAAAGCCGTGGGTCGTGTACATTTCGGCCGCTTCGCTGCCGCGGACCGTCTCGCGGACCTCGGACTTCATCTGCTTGAACAACCGCTCGATGCGATCCAGCCCCGCGTCGATCGTGGAGAAGAAATTGCTTTCTTCGGTTTCGATCGCCTGGGCGACGCGCGTCGTGGTTTCGGTGAGCTCCGGGTAGGGCGTGCGCATGATTTCGGCCACCAGCGGCACGAGCTTGTGCAGAAACGGCTGCTTCACGCCGACCTGCCGCCCGTCGAGAACCGCCCGGCGCAGCAACCGCTTGATCACGTATTTTTCCTTGTTCGGTCCGGGATAGACGTTTTCGTGGATGGCGAAGGTGCAAGCCCGGACGTGATCGGCGATGCGCCGCAGCCGGCGGCCGTTTTCGCTCGCCGGGTCGTACTTGACTCCGCACACGCCAGCAGCGCCCTCGACGATCGGCAACAGGATGTCGATGTGAAAATTGCTGCTGGCCTTTTGCAACACCGAGGCGGTGCGCTCCAGCCCCATGCCGGTATCGATGTTGCGGCTGGGCAGCGGCCGCAAGTTGTCGGGCGGCATGCCCACGCGGTTGAACTGCGTGAAGACGAGATTCCAGATTTCCACGTCGCCGCCCGCGTCGGGCCGGTAAAAGATTTCGCTGCACGGCCCGCACACGCCGTCTGGCCCGCGGCTGGGCGCTCCGGCCGGCCAGAAGTTGTCGTTCTCGCCCATCCGCTTGATGCGCGCGGGCGGCAGCTTGATGTCGCTGGCCCAGATTTGGGCCGCCTCGTCATCGTCTTCATACACCGAAACGTGCAGCCGATCGGGGTCGAGACCCAGCCACTCCTTCTTCGTCAAAAACTCCCAGGCCCAGTTGATGGCTTCGCGCTTGAAGTAGTCGCCGAAACTGAAATTGCCCAGCATCTCGAAAAACGTGTGATGGTAGGCCGTGCGGCCCACGTTTTCGATGTCGCCGGTGCGCAGGCATTTCTGGCAGGTGGTGGCCCGGGTGAACTCAAGCTTTACCTTGCCCAGGAAATGGTCCTTGAACTGGTTCATGCCGGCCGGCGTGAACAGCACGGACGGGTCCCAGCGTGGCACCAGCACGTCGCTGGGGCGACGGACGCAGCCCTTGGTCTCAAAGAATGCAAGATATTTTTCGCGAAGTTCGTCGGTTTTCATAAGAGGGTTCGACTGCGGCAATTCCGTTGGCGGCAGCCTCGGGGAAATTCAAGCTCGCTGGACGTGAAGGGAGGACACGTCCGGCCCTTGCGTGGTTCCCCGGCGCTCGCGCGGCGGCGATTCAAGCCCCTAATAATAGTCGTTCAATCGCCGAGCGACCAGGGAAGGCGGCTTGCGGTATGGATACCGTTTGAGGGACCTAAACACACTCGCGATCCATCCGCTTGCGGTTTAGCAGCGTGTTGAAAAACTGGGACAGGCACCTCGCGACCGCCGTTTTTCGCGG
>JBBDNV010000021.1:28137-39472 GCA_040877415.1 Pirellulales bacterium | reverse complement strand
TCGCGGCGCAGCTCGTAGAACAGGATGGCAAATCCGGCGATCGACGCCGCCGCGGCCGGCGACGGCAGCCCGTGAAAGTGCATGTGATCGTCCTCTTCGCCCGACTCGACGTTGAACCGCGCCAGCCGCAGCGCCGCGCAGGCGGCAAACGCCGCGGCGATGAGCCAGATCTTGTCGTGCGAATACGTAAACGCCGGACACATCTTCACCAGCAAAAACCCCGGCGCCACGCCGAACGACACCAGGTCGCACAAGCCGTCCAATTGGGCACCGAAATCACTCGACGTGCGGGCCAGCCGGGCAACGTGCCCATCGAGGGCGTCGAAAATCATCGCCAGAAAGATCAGCCAGCCGCTGAGCATGATGTTGTGCGTGTCGTTCAGGGGGTCGAGCTGCCGGATGACGCGCGTGGGGTTGGTAAATACGATCTTGTCGACCGCCGCCGGAGTCTCAAGCGACGTCGGGCGCTCGACGCGCGCGGCCACCACGATCGCGAAGAATCCGCAGATCAAATTGGCCAGCGTAAACACCGTGGGAAACACGGCGACGGTGCGAATGCGATTCATAATGCGGCCTTCCTCAGGCGGAACAATCGGCTCTTTGGGCACTCTCGTAGCGGGCCAGCACGCTGCTGCCGCCTCTGACTTTTTGACCGACCCGGGCCAGCACCTGCAAGCCCAATTCGTCGGGAAAGACGAGCTCCGTGCGCGACCCCAGCTTGATCATACCGAATTTGTAGCCGCGGGCGACGCACTGGCCACTTCGCAAGCTGCAGACGATCCGCCGGGCCAGCAATCCGGCGATTTGCCGCACCACGAGCCGGCGGAAGGGCGGCGACTCCTCTTCCAGCCCGATCCACAGGTTTTCGTTGCGGATGGCGCTAGCGGGATTCATGGCATTTTTGAATTCGCCCGGCTGATAGCGGAGCCGGATGACCCGCGATGCGGCCGGCGCGCGGTTGACGTGGACGTTGAAAACCGACAGAAAAATTCCGATCCGCACGGCCGGCCCCCCGATAAACGCCTCGTGCTCCAAGGGGGTGACTTCCACGACCGTCCCGTCGGCCGGCGAAACCAAGAGGCCCTTTTCGCCCGGCACGCGGCGCGGCGGATCGCGAAAGAAATACAGCACAAAGCAAAGCATCACCGCCGGCGGAATCACCAGCAGCGGGTGAAACCAGCCGGCGACAACCGCCCCGGCCACTAGCGGCCAGCCCATGATCTGCACCTCGGCCAGCCCCCAACGGGCAAGCGGCACCCGCTCGCGCCACGCGAACCGATCGTCGGCTGTGTCCCAATCGCAATCGCACTGGTTGCGGCAGTACTTCAGATCGCGCGGATCGAGTATCTCGTGCGGCGCTCCGGTCGTTGTTCCGCGGCGCAAGGGGCCCATTCGCTGGACGTACTGGCGGCGAAACGTTTTCAAGTACCGCCGCCGCAGTTGTCCCCAGGCCAATTCCACCCGGTAGCAGAATCCGCCCCCCGGCTGCACGCTGCGCAGGTTGTCGGGCACCGGCTCCGGCTGCAAGCGAACGGGCGAAGATTCGATTCTGCTCATGATCAAAATGCAACCTTCAGCCGCCCTAGCGTGTTGAAAAACTGGGACAGGCACCTCGCGATCACCTTTTATTCTCGGGACATACCGTACACGGCTCGGAGCCAGTCCCATTTTTCAACGGCCAGCTAGCGCGACGATCTCCCGACATCCTATCGGTTGCCGGCGGGACTGAGAAGGAAGGACTTTCGCAATGCGGTGCTCGCAGGATAGAATATCGAACATGGTGCGTCCTGATTGATGAGCCACGCGAAAGCGTCCTGGCGGCCCACGTCGGGCGAAGGCGGTTCCTATAAGCCGATGGCGAAGGGGAATCATGCCGGGCGGGAGTCCGAGGGGTTCATAGTACTGAGGACGCCGGCCGACAAGGCCGGTCACCAAACGGAAGGGAGTCAGAAATGAGATTGCTTCTTCATCACGTCATCTTTGCCTGCGCCATCGCAAGCGCGACTCAGAACGCCGCCGTGGCCGAATCGGAGAAGCTACCGCTCAACGTCTTGTATCTCGCTCGCAACAACGAAAGTAGAGCTGATGCCTTCGTTGATTTTCTTTCCAACCGATTTGCGCGTTGCACGACCGCCAAACGCGAAGCATTCAAGCCGGATTTGCTCGACGGCGTGGATGTCATGGTGCTCGATTGGTCGCAAGATGAGCGTACTTCACGAGACTACGAGTCGCCCATCGGGCCACTGGGGGAAACGCCGACAGTCTTATTCGGCAGCGCCGGACATCTGATTGCCGGCCCGTGGTACGTCATCGGCGGCGCTGGATGAACGTGCCTCGAACCGAAGGCGTACGTGCTACGCCCCCATGAGGTTTTTCAGTCCCCATTGCCCGTCGATCTCTCAGCGTCGGTTCGTATCGACACGCCCGATGCTTGGAAGCATGCCATAGATGACGAAACGGTCGAGATTCTACCGCTGGTCGATGGCATCTCGCGCGAATACCGTGACGGCTGGTGCACCTACACCTACGAGCACACCCAGGCGCCAGAACTGGAAATCATCTGCGGTGGCGTGAACGCTAAGACGCCCAAGGCGTCGGCGATCTGGCGCCAGGGCCATCTACTGCACTTTGGTTTTGAGCAGTCACCTGCCGAGATGAACGACAACGGACGGGCGTTACTCGTCAACTCGATCTGTTACATCGCTCGATTTACCGAAGACCGACCGATCGTCCGTACGCCGTCAGGTCACTATGCGTCGAACGTGCGAATGCAGGACCGGGACGCTCTCGACCGATTGGTAAAACAGTTGAGTCGCGACCTGGACAGGAATCTGGACCACTATCTCGGCGCTAGCGCTCGCGAGGCGGTGCGCGGCATGACCCGAGATGAGCTGGCCGCGTGGTACCGGGAGAATCGCGGTTTCTTGCACGCCGATCCGCGAGCAAAATTTGTCGTCGACGACGTGGCTCGTGATTTTGGCGTGACCCTCGACAGCCGAGATTTCATCCCCGCGGCCATCGCCGCGTTGCGCGAAGGCGGCGAACGAACCGAGCAGGCAAAGGAACTTCTGCATCGCTACGTCGCCAGTGGCGCCGGCACAACCGAAGCGACATCGCCGGCCGACTGGGAGCGGTGGTGGCGCGAAAACCGCGACTATCTGTTCTTCACCGACACGGGTGGCTTCCGTTGGTTCATCGATCCGTTGGCAAAATCCCGCCGCGTTCCAACCCACAACCTTCGCGGCCCGGCGCGTGCGACTCGACCGTGACAACGCACAACGGCTTATGCGGTGGGTTGCCGGCGGGACTGAGAAGGAAGGACGTTCGCAATGCGGTGCTCGCAGGATAAAATATCGAACATGAACGACAACCCTCAACGTGACGAACGTGCACGTGTCGACGAATTCATCGAGTCCGAGCTGGCGGTGAAAGACGCTCTTGCCGACATGGATGCCGGGGATACGGGCCAGCCGTTCGACGAGTTTATGTGCGAGCTTCGGCAACGCCGCGGTCTTGACTCAGACCCGTGCTAGAACTCCCCAAACGGCGGCGGGTATTCCACGCGGCCGCTGACGCCCTCTAGCGCGCCGGGGATGAGCTCCAATGCCATGAACGACTCGCCGGCGTAAGGCGATTCCAGCGGGCGGGCCAGCTCGGCAGAGAAGCCGAATCGAGGATAGTAGTGCGGATGGCCCAGTACGATCACGATCGTGTGGCCCTGCCGGCGGCAAATGTCCAGACCGCGCCCTACCAGCTCGGAGCCGATGCCCTGCGATTGATGCTCGGGCAGCACGGCCAATGGCGCCAGCGCCAGCGCACAAATCGTGCCCGCGGGGGTCACGATCGGCAGGTGGCTGAACAGCAGGTGCCCCACGATTTGCGCGTCGAGCTGGGCCACCAACGAAATCCGCGCCCAGCCCCCTTCGCGCAGGCGCTCGGCGAGCCGGGCCTCGTCTTGGCGGCCGAACGCCAGACGGTTGACCCGCGAAATGGCCGGACCGTCGTCGGGATTTTCCACGCGGATGGCAAGCGGCATGGGGCTTCGTCGCTCGGCTACAAAAGACTTTGGATAGTGCCCGGGGGGCGCCCTTTGACATATACTGGATCGATCAGGTTCGCGGCAAACGATCCGCGACAAACGATCCGCGGCAAACGATCCGCGGCAATGTCCTCCGCCCAATGACAACCCCGGCAGGCGCGGCGCATGCGTGATTTGCTCGACCAGTTGATGACGGCCCCAGAGCGTGGGCGGCGAGTCGCCTGCTGCCGGCTCGTGGAAACGCGCGGCTCGACCCCGCAAAAAGCAGGCGCCGCAATGCTCGTTTTCGACGACGGCTCGCAGGCAGGCACGCTGGGCGGCGGGTGCGTGGAAGCCGAAGTGAAGCGGAAAGCCCTGGCGCTCTTGGGCCAAGGTGCCGCGGCGGTCTGCCGCTTCCAGCTCGATGACGACTATGGTTGGGACGACGGCCTGATTTGCGGCGGGCGGATGCAAGTCTTGATCGACCCGCTCGAACAACAGGCCGAGCGGGATTATTTCGCGCGGCTGCACGGTTTGATCGTCCACGGCGCGGGAGCAACCGAAGCGATCGTCTTCGACGCCGAGGCCAGCGGCCTGCCCGCGGGCGCGAGCTATCTGTTCGACGCCGACGGCAAACTAGTCTGCCACGTGCGCGGGCCTCATGAAGACGGCAACGCTCCAGAGATCGTTCGCGATGGTCTCGAGCCGCTTGCCGGCCGGCCAAAACCGTACGCGCTGGGCGGCGTGGCCTACCTGCCGCTATTGGCCCGCTCGCGGCTGGTGATTGTCGGCGGGGGGCACGTCGGCCAGGCAGTGGGCAATTTAGCGGCCGAGCTGGATTTCGACGTGTGGGTCGTCGACGATCGCCCGGAGTACGTCAGCCAGGAGCGTTTTCCCCGCGCTCAAAGGCTCATCGCGGGGCCGATGACAGACGTTTTGCCGAAACTGGAAATTACGCCCAACACCTACTGCCTGATCGTCACCCGCGGCCACAACCACGACGAGGAAGCCCTGTATCACCTGATCAACCGCCGTCCCTGCTACTTGGGCATGATCGGCAGCAAGCGGAAGATCAAGCTCATTTTCGACGACCTGGTGGCCGAGGGCGTCTCGGCCGAGCTGCTGGCGGGGGTTTATGCTCCGGTGGGGCTCGACATCGGCTCGCAGACCGTGATGGAGATTGCGGTCAGCATCGCCGCCGAACTGGTGGCGCACCGCAACCTGGGCATCGCCGGCCACCACACGCGCGAGCGGGCGGCGCTAGTGGCGGACCACAAATCATGAGCTAGTTTGCGGCCTCCAAGACCTTCTTTAGCTTGGCGATCTGCGCGCGTAAGTACTCGCGTTCGTCCCTCTGCTCCTTCCTTTGGGGCATCGGCAGCGTCAGATCGACCTCCTTTTCGACCTGGTCAAGCGTTTTTTGCGCTTCGGCTGTGCGGCCCAGCGCCAACTGGCTGCGCGTGATGGAAAGGTGGAAGGCTGGCGTACAGGGTTGCCCATGGGCATGGCAGTGATCGATCAACTCCTTATAGAGCGAAATCGCTTCTTCGTGTTGATTCTCCATTGCCAGCACCAACGCCAGCAATCCCGTCGCATTTTCCCACGCGTCCGAATGCGGGATGGCGGCAGCACGATATTCGCGCCAGGCGGTGATCTTGCGCTCTGTTTTCGAATCCCTGAGAAGGTAGTTCGCTTTGCTGCGCAGTAAATCCAGTCGCTCCTTGGAGTGCTCCGCGGCCTCGCCGATTCGCCGGTCGAGGCGTCCGACGACCTCATCGACCCGACCAAGCTTGTATAAAAAGTGGTCCTCCCGCTCCAGCAGTGTTTTGCGCTGCTCGGGCGTGGTCGTCGGGTCGTCCAGCAGTCGCCGAATATGTTCCAGCGCAACTTCGTGCGGGCCCGTGGACTGTAAATAGAACAGGCGGCTGAGCTCTAGCCGCCAGCGGATTTGCGGATCTTGGACGCCGGGGAGCGTCTCGTCGATGAGGGCCAAGGCTTGCGGAAAATCTTTGGAATTTTTGAATCTGTCAAGCTGCGTGAAAACAGTTTCGCGTTTTCGCCAGGCGTCGCGCGCGGCGATCCGCTCATCGTACGGCTTTCGCAGTCCGCCGGAATTGCCGGCATCCAGCTTGCGGATTTCTTCGACGACGTCGCCGTACCAAACGAGCACGGGGTCGTCTCGGCGCTCATCGAGCTTGCCCAGCAGCGGCGCGACGGCTTGCAGCGCCGAATGTAATTTCCCGGCGCGCTCGATGCCCGTGAGCTTCTCCGCTTCTGCAAAGCGCTCGTCGCGGCGTTGTTTGGCGGCGAGATTCGACTTGAGCCGGGCTACCCACTGCGCGGCCGTCGTAGCCTTGTAATAACCGCTGTATGCGAACGGCTTGCCGCCGGCGTCGGCCAACACGACTGTGGGGATTCCGCGCACCAGGTACTGCGCCTTCCAATTGCCGTACAACTCCTTCAAGTCGCCGTCCGGCAGACCGTCAGCCGACGGAAAGTCCAATTCAACCAGCACGAAATATTCTGTGGCCGCCGCGAATTCCGGCTGTGCGAATACTTCCTCATCCAAGAGCGTGCAGTAATGACACCAGCCGTGGCCAGTGAAGTTGATCAGCAGGTCTTTCTTTTCGGCGGCGGCAAAGTGCTTTGCTTCGTCGAGTCGGCGCAGCCATTTCACGCCGGATTCTTGCGCCGGCGCGGGCGCAGTCGCAGTGAGCAGCGCGATCACTACGAGAGCAAATATCATAGCCGTTCGCACAGAATTTCTCCCGGCGCTTGCCAGCGCGGCGCAAGAGCATGCGCGACGTTGCCTATTTGGCCGATTTTAGCCGTCCTGGGCGCTAAAACAAGGATTATCCCACTGGCGTTGCTCGGCTAGAATTCGGTTGTCCCGGATATCAGCATTGCCCGCTTGCGGTCCACGACGCCAGTGCAGTTCAGAATGCACACCTTCGCCATCATTCCGGCCGCCGGCCGCAGCCGCCGCATGGGGCAGCCTAAGCTGCTTTTGCCGTGGGGCAACTCGACCGTCATCGAGCACGTGCTGGCCGCCTGGCGCGCCAGCCGCGTCGACCACGTGATCCTCGTGGTTGACCCGTCCGACGAGCGCCTGGCAGAAATCGGCGCCGCGTGCAACGCGCAGGTTGTCGTTCCGGCGGAGCCGCCCTCGGAAATGAAAGATTCTGTGCGGCTCGCGCTCGAATGGGTTCAAAGCCGCCGGCCGCAAAGCGACGATGCCTGGCTCGTGGCCCCCGCCGACATGCCCGGCGTGAGCCCCGACGTCATCAACCGCCTGATCGAGGCCCATGCGGCCGGCCTCGGCGCCGGTCGCGGCACGCCGCGCATCCGGGCTCCGCGGCACGGCACGAAACGCGGACATCCGGTGCTGTTTCCCTGGCCGCTGGCGGCGGAAGTGGCGGGGCTGGGCGACGCCGAGGGGCTCAACGTGCTCGTGGCGCGGCATGGCGTTGAATTCGTCGAGGCTCCCCCAGACGCGGCCGCCGAGGATTTCGACACACCCGAGGAATACGAACGCCTGCGTGCCCGCTTCGGCCAGTGAATTTCCGCTTATACTGAAAGAACCGCTGGCGGTTTGACACCAGCGTAAGAGTAGAGGGCCCTTGGGGAACCGGTTATGACGCGTCGGTGGCTGGCTTGTCTGCTCGTTTGCACGGTGGCTTTGGGTGCCGCGGCCACCGGCGGCTGCTCGCGCTGGAACCCGGCCGAGGCGAAAAAAGATCTCGAAAAGCTCAAGGAAAAGAAGCCCGAGCCTCCCTTCGAGCAGCTTCGCGTCTTCACCGAGCCGAACGAACGCTCTTCGCTCGATCCGAGGCAAAAGGAGAACCGCCGGATCATCACCGCGATCAAGCCGGGGCATTGGACCGGCGTCCTGGTGCAGACCAAGGCCAACCGGTTCGACTTCAGCGGCCGTCTCATGAGCGAGCCGCAGGATTCACAGCAGCGGCCGATCGACCTGGAGAGCAGCCGGTTTCGGCTTTCGACGTCGCGCGTCGTGGCGCTCGCCAAGGGTCAGCGCAAGACGTTCGAAACGCTCTTTTTCGCCCCGCGGCCGGGTCCCGAGGCCACGAGCCCGGGCTCGACCTGGATCGGAAACAGCCTGTACGACGCGCGGGGCCAGGCCGGGCCGGAGTCGTCGGATCATGTTGCGCACATGCCGAGCTTCCAGTACTACATGGTCGTGCTGGCGCGCGAAGCGGGCCATTACCGCTACTTGAAAGTCCTCGACAGCGTTCGTCCGCCGCTGGAGTTCACGGGGTCGAACGTCGAGGACGCGAGTTACTATCGCGTGCTGTTTCCGAACCTTGGCGAGCGGTTGGCGCTCCCCACCCATCCGCTGTGCTGGACAAGCATCGCGTACGTGGTGTGGGACGACGTTTTGCCCGGCGCGCTGGTTCCGGAGCAGCAGCGGGCGATGGTCGATTGGCTGCACTGGGGCGGAGGCTTGATCATCAGCGGGCCCGACTCGCTCGATAAGCTGCGCGGCACGTTCTTGGATCGCTATCTGCCGGCCACGGGCGCTTCGGCCGGGCCGCTCGGTGCGGCGAAGATCGCCGAACTCGACGCGCATTGGACCATCCGGGGCGACAAAAGCCGGCCGCCGGGGACCCGCCCGAACGCGCCGTGGTCGGGCGTCGAGCTGCTCAGGCATCCCGAGGCCGTGTTTCTGCCCGGCACGGGAGAGCTGGTTGCCGAGCGCCGCGTCGGCCGTGGCCGGGTGGTGGTAACCGCGTTTCGATTGAGCGAGCCCGACCTCGTGATCTGGCGAAGTTACGATAGTTTTTTCAATGCCTGCATCTTGCGGCGACCGCCGCGAGAATTTACGCCGACGCGGGATCGTTTCGAGTACATCGGCCCCCATGCGCCCGATCGGTTTGATCCCGAAATCGTCACCGGCGTGAGGTTCTTTACCCGCGACGCGCGCGAGCCGCCGGACGAGGCCCCGGATCGGGCGAGCTTGGACAAACTGTCCCTCCAAGTGCCCGAGGGCGCGCAGCTCGCTGGGAATCAACCGCCCGCGGCCGACGCTTCGATGGCGGAAGCGGAAGCGGACCTGATTGACCGGCTCAAGGCCGAATCGGGCGTGGCCGGGTGGAACGATTTCGGTTGGATTTCGAACGCCGCGCGGGAAACGCTCGAGGCCGCGGCGGGGATTTCCGTCCCCCCACGTACGTTCGTCTTGCAAATGATCGGGTTCTACCTGCTGGTCGTGGTGGGGGTCAATTGGCTCGTGTTTCGACTCGCGGGGCGCGTCGAATGGGCCTGGCTCGCCCTGCCGGCCATTGCCGTCGGTTGGGGCGTGCTGGTCGTCTGGCTCGCGCAGCTCGACATCGGCTTTGCCCGCAGCGAAACCGAAGTGGCTGTGCTCGAAATGCAGCCCGGCTACGGCCGCGGACATTTGACCCGCTATACGGCGTTGTACAGTTCGCTTTCGACCAGCTACGACGTGCGCTTCGACGAGCCGTCGGCCGTGGCGCAGCCGTTTTCTCTGAATCAGCAGGTGCTTTACCGCCAATCCTCCTCGCGCGTAACGTTCAGCACGGTTGGCGATCACGATCTGACCGATTATCCGGTGACGTCGAATTCAACCGGGATGATCCACAGCGAGCAGATGTTCGACACGGGCGGCGGCATCGCCTGGGATTCTGGCGACGGCGCGGCGCCAACGGTCGAAAACAACACAAAACTAAAACTGTCCGGCGCCGTCGTCATTCGCCGGCGCGTAGGCGCGGATGGCCGGGCGGTCGACGAGTCGGCCTGGCTCGGCGACCTCGCGCCCGGCGGCAAAGTCGCGGTGCAATTCCGCGGCCACAATGCGAAACAACTCGCCGCGGCCCGGAAGCGCGATTCCCTGTCGGCCGACAACCGGTCCGACGCGGCGTTGAGCTTGCGGCGCTTGATCGATTGCGCGGAAGATCACCGAGCGCTCGAGCCGGGCGAAGCGCGCCTGGTGGCCTCGTACGACGGCGGGTTGGGGGGAATGCAAGTCAGCCCGGCCGCAAGCCAGGTGCGGCGTGCCACGCTGTTGGTCGCACATCTGCAGTTCGGCGCGCCCGAGCCACCCCGCCCCGACGCGAACTTGCGCGCCAAACCGCCGCCGCCGGACGAATTGTTTTGAGACTGGCACGACACCCATGATCGAGCTCGTTGACTTCACCAAGCGCTACGGCCTGTTCACGGCCGTGGACGGCTTGAACTTGAGGATCGAAGCCGGCGAACTGTTCGGCTTCATCGGTCCCAACGGCGCCGGCAAGAGCACCACGATCCGCTTTCTGGCCACGCTTCTGAAGGCTTCGCACGGCGAGGGCATCGTCAACGGTCACAGTGTGACCAAGGACCCGCTGGCGGTCCGCAAAAGCATCGGCTACATGCCCGACAGCTTCGGCGTGTACGACGGCATGAAAGTCTGGGAGTTTTTGGATTTCTTCGCGGTCGCCTATCAGATTCCGCGCTTCAAGCGCAAGGGGGTGATCGGCGACGTGCTGGAGCTGATGGACCTGACGCACAAGCGCGACGATTTCGTCAACAGCCTGTCGCGCGGGATGAAGCAGCGATTGTGCCTGGCCAAGACGCTCGTGCACGATCCGCCCGTGCTGATCCTGGACGAGCCCTCGAGCGGTTTGGACCCGCGGGCCCGGCTGGAGCTCAAGGCGCTGTTGAAGGAGCTGCGCCGCATGGGCAAGACGATCCTCATTTCCAGCCACATCCTGACGGAGCTGGCCGATTGCTGCACGTCGATCGGCATCATCGAGCGCGGGCAACTGTTGGTGCACGGGCCGATCGCCGACGTCTACCGCCGCATCCGCGGCAATCGCCACGTCGAAATCAAGTTCATCGACGGCATGGAGGCCGGCCTGTCGGTGATCCGCAGCAACCCCAATACGCGCGACGTCGTGATCGAAGACCACCAGGTCACCGTGGAGCTGGCCACGGACGACGAGGGCGTGAGCGCGCTCATGCAGCAACTGGCCCAATCCGGCGCCCGCCTGCGCTCGTTCCACGACAAGGAGCCGACGCTGGAAGACGTGTTCATGCTGGTCACCAAGGGTTTGGTGATTTAGCGCGGCGCGTTTTCGCGCGGCGCTTGCGGCTCGTCGGGCGGAGGTTCTGTCTCGAAAGCTGTCATGATCGCGCGAAATTCCTTGAGGAACCCGTTGCTCGCATCGCTCGGGTACGACAAGCGGGCCCACAGGTGAGCATCCTGTTTGGCGGAGTAGGGCGCCATGAGCATCACCTTGTAGATCTTCTTGTCGACGACCATCGGCCCTAACGTGCTATCCTCGGCGGCGGCGATAGCCG
>JBBDNV010000021.1:0-28127 GCA_040877415.1 Pirellulales bacterium | reverse complement strand
CCCCGCCGATCCCCGATACGGTCCCTTCTCAAGCGAGACGTGGCACAGAATCCCGCCCTTCTTGGGACCGCGCTGGATCGGGCTCTCGTGCTTCCTTCCCGGCGGCCCCGTGTAGGGGAACTCAAAGGTGGTCACTGCCTGCTCAATGTAAATGCCGTTCCGGTGAAGATTGCCGGCGCTTGCCTGTGGGTAGTACTTCTTAAAAAGTGGTCGCAATTGTGCGTAGACGCGATCCAGCGCGCGGTCGAGCGCCGGGTCGCCCAGGGAGACATCGGTGCCGTGGAAGAATTCGTCGCTGATTTCGATTTCGACGGGGTTGCTGACGGCACGCACCACTGTCGGCCACCCCCCGGCATGAGTAGGCAATGCAAAAATCGCGAGGCGAACGGTGTGTTTGCCGGGAGCCAGCTTGAGCGGCTGGCGCTGAAGATCGCTGGGAAGCCAGATTCCACTGCCGCCGTGCTGCGCCCCGCTAAGCTCGTTGGCATGGGCCGTTCGCCACGACGAGTCCATCAAGACCGGTAGACTTTTCGCCGGGCGATCGGCCTCGATTTCCAGTTCTGCCGGAATTTCCTTTGTAGTGAACGGATCGGCGTTTGGTGCGACCACCTCGACCAGCTTCGAGACATCATCGTTCGCGCCGTACCAGACGTCGTCGACCTCAAGCTGGTACAACGTCGCGTTGGCGGACGTCAAAAGCCGTCGATCGCCTAGGTAGCGGAGATGCACGCGCAGCCGCGGTGCCACGTTGCCGTGCCAGAGCTTCTTCTCGGCACGCAGCCGTAGCGACAGTCCTTCGACGGGTTGTCCCCAGACAGATTCTTCGGGAAGCTGGTCAGGCTGCGGCGGTTCGAGCGCGCCCGGTGGTCGACCGGCGGGCTGCGAAGCGGTTTTCGTTTTCGCACTGTCTGGGCCGTCAGGCGCGGCCGCCCAGACCCCACCAGCGACCGCCGCCACGATCAAGAGCCCCACGACAACCAGCCGGCCGCCGCGGAACCTTCCTCCCGGCGGTTTCTGCTGGGCAAGCCGTCGCATATCGATCACGAGCCATCTGCTTTGTGGCAATAGGTTCATGGACAAGATACGGCTCTTCATCGCCAAGCCTCGTATGATGACCTTGATCGGTTGAGCGGCAGCCGCTAGTCGTCACTATACGTCGCGCGAATAGGCCGTGGAATGCCGCCGATTGTAACAACTGCGCAACATTCTATCGGCAACTCGCCGAATGGCTGGGTGACGGGACTCCGGAGCCGCGCCCACGAGCGTGTGGTATGATGGGGCGCGTTGCGGAATCCGCCCCGCCAGGAGTCCGGTCGTGCACGAGTCCGAGCGCTTTCTCGCCGAACACCACCAGCTCACGCGGCGCTATTTCATCAAGATCGGAGCTGGCGGTCTCGCGGCCGGCGGGCTGGTAACGGGAGGATTGCGGGCGCGCGCGGCCCGCGGCGAAGACGTATCGCCGGAACTGGCCGACGCCGTTGCCAAACTGGAGCCGTATTTCACCTTGCCCGACGACTTCCAAGACGTCTCGCGCGGCAAGCCGGTGCCGCATTCGTTGCCGGAAGAGAAGAAAAGCGAGGTGGGGCTGACCCGAGACACCTGGCGGCTGGAGGTCATTGCCGATCCGGACCATCCGGTCAAGCTCAAGAAATCGATGACAAAAGCCGACGGCACGGCGCTCGACTTCGCCGCGCTGATGAAATTGGCCGAAAAGCACGCCGTGCGGTTTGCCAAGGTGATGACGTGCCTCAACATCGGCTGCCCCTTGGGAATGGGCATCTGGGAAGGAGTGCCCTTGCGCGAAGTGATCTGGATGACCGGACCGCGCGAAGACGTGCGCCGGGTCTTCTACTACGGCTATCACAACGACGATCCCCAGCAAATGTTCAAAAGCTCGCTGCCGATCGGGCGCGTGCTGGAAGACCCGTTCGATTTGCCGCCGGTGATCCTGTGCTACAAGCTCAACGGCCAGTGGCTCACCAGCCAGCGCGGCGGACCGGTGCGCATCGTCGTGCCGGAAGCTTACGGATTCAAGTCGATCAAGTGGCTTTCGCACGTCGTCGTTTCGAACCTGGCGCACGCCAACGATACCTACGGCGAGCAAGGAAACGACGTCGACAGCCCCCTGAAAACGTTCGCCGCGACCTTGTCGGTTCCCAACCAGCCGGCCGCCGCAGAGCCGTTTCCGCTCACCGGCTATGCCCAGGTCGGCATCGGCGGGTTGTCGAAAGTTCAGGTCTGGATCCATCCGTCGGGCGAAGCGTGGCCCGCGGGCGATCCCTATTTTGGCACGGCGCCGTGGCGGGACATGGAGATTTTGCCCCCGCCGGAACATTGGGGCGGAAACCTGAGCGGCGACAAGATTCCGAACCCCACGCTCGGCTTCGATCCCGACTCGGGCCGGCCGCGCTCTTGGCCGATGCGGTTGTGCAAAGCGCATTGGGCGGGGGTTCACCCGGGACTTTCGCCGGGCAAATACACCTTGCGGAGCCGCGCGGTCGATGCCGGCGGTCACGCTCAGCCCATGCCCCGACCATTCCGCAAATCGGGGCACGCGGCCATTGAAGAGGTGAGTTTGACGGTGACGTAAGCTCGCACCTTGCGGCAACAATCGGCCCAGGCCGAGCCTCGTTTCTGTGCTTCGGGGCGTGCCAACGGCGTGTTGAAAAATTGGGACAGGCACCTCGCGATCACCTTTTATTCCCGGGACCTACCGTAAACGGCTCGGAGCCAGTCCCATTTTTCAACGGCGAGCTTCCGGCCGAGTGGGCGTTAGTAGACCCGTTCCCGGCCGTCAGCTAGAATCTAAGCTGCTTGCCTGCCTTAGTTTTGCCTTCTTCCTTCCTCACGTGAAGCTCTTCCTGAGGCTTTTCGATGTGGCGGAGTGGTCGATCGCGATTTGCCTGGGGAGCGGTTGCGTGCCTGGCGGCCATAACCGGCTTGTGGGCCGGGTGTGATCGCGCCGCGCCGACGAAGAAACAGCCGGCGGCCGCCAAAGGCGCATCGGCTCCGGACGGTCCTACGGTGCGCGTGGTCGAAGTCTCGCTACAGCCCTGGCCGCGCACCGTGCGCGCGCAAGGGACGCTGATCGAGGATGAATTCGCGCTGTTGGGAGCCAAGGTGGCCGGCCGCGTGAAGGAAGTGCTGGTCGATATCGGCACCCCCGTCTCCAAGGGCCAGCCGGTCGCGCGGCTGGAGACCGATGAGTTCGATTTGAAAGTGCAGCAAGCCGAGGCGCAAGTCGCGCAAGCTCGAGCCACCTTGGGGCTGAGTCCCGGCGTGCCCGACGAAAAGCTCGACCCCAAGCGAGCCGCGCCGGTGCTGCAAGAGATTGCCATGCTGGACGAAGCCCGGCTGAACGCCCGCCGCGCCAAGAGTCTGGCCGGCAAAGGGGTGGTCACCCAGGAGGAAATCGAGGCCCGCGAGGCGGCACTGAGCGTGGCGGACGCCCGATACCGCTCGGCGCTCAATAGCGTGCAGGAGCAAATCGCCCTGCTCAAATTGCGCCGTTCCGAATTGGCTCTGGCGACGCAAAACCAGCAGGACGCGGTGCTCAAGGCCCCGTTCGTCGGCATCATACAGGAAAGGCACGTCGCGCCGGGCAGCTACGTCAACGTCGGCCAGCCGGTCGCGTCGTTGGTGCGGAACGACCCGTTGCGATTTCGGGCCGGCGTGCCGGAGCGCACAGCGATCGGGGTGAGCGTGGGCCAACCGTTGCGGATCTCGCTGGAAGGCAAATCGAAACCGCTGGAAGCGCGGATATCGCGGATTAGTCCGGCGCTTGACGTCAGCAGCCGCGCGTTGATTATCGAGGCCGACATCGAAAACTCGAACGGCCAATTGCGCACGGGTTTGTTCGCCGAGGCCGAAATCCTGGTGGATGCCGGCGAGCAGGCCCTGGCGGTGCCCACCAGCAGTGTCGTCGCTTTCGGCGGGGTGGAGAAAGTGTGGACGGTGAAAGATAATAGAGCCCGGCCGCAGCCGATTCGCGTCGGCCGCCGCGAGGGCAACCGCGTGGAAGTGCTGTCGGGGCTCGAAGCCGGCCAGTCGGTCTTGTCCAACGGCGACCTTGGCCGCGAAGGCGTGGTGCGCGTGATCCGCGACGACGCGGACCGCGCCGACGACCGCGCGGCGCTGTTGGGCGGTTGAGACACAAGGCGTCCTTTTGGAGGCGCCCCGAGCCGACCCCCGACGACGCCCCAACCCATCCGGCCGCGGGTCCGGCCGACGATTTGAAACGCCCATGAAGGAGCTCGTCCTTGCAGTGGCTAGCTGAAGTTTGCGTGCGCAGGCCCGTCTTCGCGCTGATGCTGGTGCTGGCCATGATCGTGGCCGGCCTGGCCGCGTATCAGCAATTGGGGATCGATCGGTTTCCGGAGATGGATTTGCCGACGGTCTTCGTGTTCACGACCTATCCGGGCGCGTCTCCGGAGGAAATCGAGACGGAGATCACGCAAGTTCTGGAAGACGCGGTGGCCACGGTGGCGGGCATCGACGAGCTGCGGTCGCTGTCGCGAGACGGCAACTCGATGATGATCATCACGTTCGATCTGGACCGCGACATCGACGCGGCCGCTCAGGACGTGCGCGACGCGGTGGGCAGCGTGGTCAACCGCCTCCCGCCGGGCACCTATCCGCCGGTGGTCGACAAGTCCGATCTGGACTCCTCGCCGATCATGTCATTGGCCGTCTCGGGCAACCGGGACAGCCGCGAGCTGTTCGTACTGGCCGACCGGTACGTGAAAAACGTGATCGAGTCGGCGCACGGCGTGGGCGAAGTATACATCGCGGGCGCCACGGATCGGGCCATCCAGGTCAACATCGAGGCTCGCCGGCTGGCCGCCTACCAGCTTTCCATCATGCAGGTGCGCGACGCGCTGGCGCGGCAGAATATCGATATTCCGGGCGGGCGGGTCGACGCCGGCGCGCGCGAGCTGTCGCTGCGCACCATGGGCCGCGTGACGGAACCGGAGGAATTTCTCGACCTGGTCGTCGCCAGCTCGCACGGGACGCCGGTTCGCCTGCGCGACCTGGGCGAAGTGGTCGACGGCTCCAAGGAGATTCGCACGCTGGCGCGCCTCGACGGAACGCCCGCCGTGGTGCTGTCCATCCAGCGGCAGTCGGGCACCAACACGGTCGAGGTCATCCAGGCCGTCAAGGACCGTCTCGCGCGGGCCCGCGAGCTGTTGCCCCCCGACGTCGAGCTGAGCGTCATCCAGGATCAGTCGCGGTACATCAACGCGGCGATGCACGAGATTCAAGGGCACTTGATCGCGGGCAGCATTCTGGCCACCGTCGTGGTCCTGCTTTTCATGCGCTCCTGGCGGTCGACGTTGATCGCCGCGGTGGCGATTCCCGGCTCGATTATCTCCACGTTTGCGGTGATGCGCTTTCTCGACTTCACGATGAACAACGTCACGATGCTGGCGCTGGTGCTGATGGTCGGCGTGGTGATCGACGACGCGATCGTGGTGCTGGAAAACGTGTTTCGCTTCATCGAAGAAAAAGGCATGTCGCCGGTCCAGGCGGCCATCGAAGGCACGCGCGAGATCGGCCTGGCCGTGTTGGCCACCACGCTGTCGCTCGTGATCGTGTTCCTGCCGGTGTCGTTCCTTTCCAGCGTCACCGGGCGGATGCTCTACCAGTTTGGCATGACGGCCGTGGTGGCGATCTTGATTTCCATGTTCATCAGCTTCTCGCTGACGCCGATGATGTGTTCGCGCCTGTTGCGGCGCCCCAAAAGCTCGACCGGCGGGCCCCGTTCGCGCCGCGGCTTCTACCGCCTGTTGGAGGCCGGCTACGTCGCCACGCTCGGCTTTTCGATGCGGCACCGCTGGTTGGTTTGCCTGTTGGTGGCGGGCGTGATCTGGGCCAACGTCCCCTTGTATCGCATGGTCAAGCAGGACTACGTGCCCACCAACGTCGATGAATCCGAATTCGAAATCCGCATCACCGCGCAGGAGGGCGCGTCGCTGTTGACGATGGACCAGACCACGAAGGCCGTCGAGGACGAATTGCGCCAGGTACCGGGCATCACGCATCTTTTGACGACCGTCGGCGGCCGCATGTCGTCGGGCCTGAACAATGCCGAAATCTACGTGCAATTGCAGGACATCAAGGACCGCTCATTTAACTTCGAGCGACTATGGCGCGCGACCCTCGCCGGACGACCTTCCGCCGCCTGGGAGGGCAATTTTTCGCAGCGCGACGTGATGCAGCAAGCCCGCGGGCGCCTCTTGCAATTCGACGAGCTGATCGTCTCCGTCCGCAACCTGACCAGCCTGCGCCAGGGAGCCCCGGTCGACATCGATTTCGTGATCGAAGGTCCCGATATCAACACCCTGGCCAAAGTCAGCGAAGAGCTCCGCCGGCGGGTGGCCAAGGAGCCGGGCATCGTCGACACGTATACCACGCTGCGCATGGACAAGCCCGAGCTGCGGGTGGAAATCAATCGCGAGCGCGCCGCCGCGCTGGGCGTGGAAGTGCACGAAATCGCCGAGACGCTGCGCATCGCGGTCGGCGGCGACGATCGCGTTTCGCGCTTTCACGACGAGCTGGCCGACGACACTTACGACGTGGAGCTGCGCCTGGTGGGCATCGACCGCTCGAGCCGCCAAGCCATCAACCAGCTTTACGTGCGCACGTCGCCCCGGGCGTGGGCAAACACGGCCGCTGCCGACGCCAGTGCCGGCTTGCAAAACTCTTCCGGCGCGGCACGCTCGGACGGCTCGAGCCCGACGCTCACGCGGCTGGACAACGTCGTGCGCTTTTACAATGCCGAGACTTCGCCCCGCATCGACCGGGTCGACCGCCAGCGCATGGCGGCCGTGCGGGCCAATCTGGGCCCCGGCTACGCGCTGGCCGACCGCATCGACGCCTTCCGCGCCGCGGTCAAGGAGATGGGCCTGCCGCCCGGATACGTCACGCGCGTCTCGGGACGCGGCCGGGAGCTGGAGCGAACGTTCAAGGATTTCGGCTGGACGATGGTCCTGTCGTTCATCTTCATGTACCTCATCCTGGCCGCGCAATTCGAGCACCTGGTCCATCCGCTGACGATTCTCATTTCGCTGCCTTTGGCCATCCCGTTCGGACTCTTGAGCCTGCTCATCGGCGGTGAAACGCTCAATCTCTACTCCGCGCTCGGCATCC
Source organism: Pirellulales bacterium (assembly GCA_040877415.1). Lineage (GTDB taxonomy): Bacteria > Planctomycetota > Planctomycetia > Pirellulales > PALSA-1355 > JBBDNV01. The sequence goes on along the minus strand of JBBDNV010000021.1, from coordinate 20,978 downwards.
TGGTGCTGTTCGGCGTGGTCAAGAAAAACTCGATTCTGCAGGTCGACCACACCAACCAGTTGCGGGCCCGGGGACTCGACCGGCTCTCGGCCATCTTGCAGGCGAACCGCGATCGGCTGCGGCCGATTCTGATGACCACGATCAGTTTTGTGGCCGGCCTGTTGCCGCTGTTGATCGCCGCCGGGCCAGGGGCCGAGGAACGGCGCTCGATCGCCGTGTTGGCCGTGGGCGGGCAGACGCTCTCGCTGCTGTTGACGCTGTTGGCGACGCCGGTGATTTATTCCATTTTTGACGACATTTCGCGGCTGTTCGCCCGCAGCCGGCCGGCGGCCGAAACTCTCCAGCGCGCCCCGCACGCGCCGCCCAGTGCCGCGAAAAAGCAGCAGCTCGCCGACGCCCCCAGCCGGTCGGCCTATTCCGAGACGTAGGCCAACGCGCGCGAGAATCAGGCGCCGTCGTCCAACCGCTTGCGGCCTGGTAATGCGCGACGATTGGTCCCTATGCAAAAACCTCCGTGATCGGCTTGCCCTCGGCCAGCTTGAACGGGCGGCCGAACCGATCGTGGATCTCGGTTGCCGGATCGAGCCCCAGCGCCCAAAACAGCGTCGCCGCCATGTCGCCCGGCGAATGAGACATTCCGGCCGGATAGGCGCCAATGCGGTCGCTCTGGCCGTAGACGAAGCCGCGCTTGACGCCGGCGCCGGCAAGAACCAGCGAGTAGCAGAACGGCCAGTGATCGCGGCCGCCGGGACCGATGTTGTTGACCATCGGATTCGGTTGGCCGATCTGCGGCTTGCGGCCGAACTCGCCCGACCAGACGACCAGCGTTTCCTCGAGCATTCCGCGGTCGTCCAAGTCCTCGATGAGCGCGGAAAAGGCCTGGTCTTCCTCCGGCATGAGCTGGTCCTTCATTTTCCGAAAGTTGTCGACGTGCGTGTCCCAGCCGTCTCCCGGGTTGGAACCGCTGAAGCACGTGACGAAGCGCACGCCGGCTTCGATCAGCCGCCGGCCCAGCAGCAGGCTTTGCCCGCTCTTGGTGCGGCCGTAGCGCTCGCGCAGCTTTTCGTCTTCCTGCGACAAATCGAACGCCCGTTTGGCGGCCGGCGAGCTCAACAGCGCAAACGATCGCTCGTAGAACTGGTCGCGGGATTCGATGGCCGCGTCCTGTTCGAGATGGCGAACCTGGCCGTCGATGGCCGCCAATAGCCGGCGGCGGTCGTCCAGGCGCGCCGCATCGACCCGCAGGCTCAATTCGTCGACGCGAAAATCCGGATCGTTCGGGTTGCGCTCGATGACCAGCGGATCGTAGCGGCTGCCGAGCATTCCGCCCGTCTGGCCCGGGCAGGAGTATACCTGGTCGAACGCGCGATGCGGCACCTGCACCGAGACGGGCATCGTCCCGCTCCCCGGCGCGAGTTTGTCCAGCACGGCTCCGTAGTGCGGCCAGTCGTTGGCCGAGGCGCCGACCTGCACCTGGTCGCGCTCGCTGGTGCGTCCCGTGATGGCCAGGTAAACGGCCGGATTGTGGTTGCTCGTGCGATGGTGCATCGTGCGCACCACGGCCAGCCGATCGCACACCTGGGCGATCCGCGGCATGATCTGGGTGACGTGGAAGCCGGGGGCCGAGCTGGCGATCGTCTTGAATTCGCCGCGGACTTCGACCGGGGCCTCGGGTTTCGGGTCGAAGCTGTCGATGTGGCTCGGCGCGCCGTAGTGGTGATAGAACAACACACTCTTGGCGCGCGGCTTGATGTGCCCCGTTTGCGCGGCCGCCAGGAATTTGGGCAGCGAAAGCCCCACCAGCCCGATCGATCCGATCCGCAGCAGATCGCGGCGGTCAAAGCGGCGAAACTCCCGGCACCCATCGATCTGCGGATTGCGGGCCATGCCGAGGGCTCCGGGCATTGTCGACGAACGTCACAGGGCACGATCAGTATGAGCCAAACGCACCGCTCGGGTCAAGAATGACCGACAGCATTGTCCGACACATCCTGCGGCGAATGCGTTGGCCACGGCGGCGTCGTTCCAATGAGCTGCGTCGCCATTTTGACGGCGTCAGTTGAACACGACCAACTGCCACTCGCCGCCGGGGTCGCGGCGTTCCCATTCCTTGCGCGCTTCGTTGAGCCCATAGGCGCAAAGCTCGAATTCCTCGCTCAGCCGCTCGAGCAGATCGTTGTGCACGTCGTTCGGGTCCGCCGGGATCGTGCTGGCGATGTAGTAGGCCCGCTTGCCGTGCGTGCAATAGTCGACGAACCGGTCGTGGCGCTTCGCCCGGGTGCCGCGGAGCGAGTGGCCGAGCGCTTCGGGATAGACGCCGGTCCAGAAGAGCGTGAAGTCGCCGATGTGGCGGTGCACCTCGCGGCGGGCGTCGCCCGTGCGGGCTTCGGCTTCGGCCAGCATCAGCCCGACTTCGCCCAGCCGCCGGCCCCGCAGGTCGCGCACGTTGTATAAGGCGTCGGAGCGGATGAACCGCGTCAACAGGTCGGTGATGTAGTCGATCAGCGGCGGATCGGCGATTCCGATCCGAGTTTGAAACGCGTACTCGGCAACGCCCGCGAAAAAGTCGCGCAGCGGCATCAGGGGGCGATCGGCAGTCATGAACTACGGCCTCTTCAATTCCGACGCGATCCGGGTCTGCAAGTGCAAAACGGCCGCTCTATTTGCATTTAAGTCGGCAGGTTTGGGTGGGTCAAGTTGACAAGAATTTTCGCCGGGCGCTGGCTTCGATTCGCAAAGGGCGGCCCCACAAGCACTTTGTCAGTTTCGCCCGCCGACACGGCCAAGGGGGCCGCCGCCGTCAATGGCCGTCAATGCTCCGGATGTGACGTTTTGCGCGGCAGTCGCTATACTAGTAGTCCATCGATGATATTCTGTCGGGTGCCAGGGGTGGCTTGCCACCCGTGCTGCTGGACTGCTGGACAAGCCAGCAGGGGCACCCCGTATGACACACAAACGTGGTCGGACTACTAGGTGCCGACCGGCCAGACTGGTGCGCCGCCGGTGACGTTTCGAATGTTATTGCAATCAATAATCGATAACTGACATTTGCGTTCCATGGTATCGATTTTCGATTGCAAGGCTCACGGGAAACGGCGGCGCACCTTGCAGGCCGGTTCTAGAATAGTTCTGCAAAGCGGTCTTTTGATGGCCGTACTTGTTGCGCCGCTTTCCAAGTTCTCGTTTGCCGATGACGCGGCATTGCGGGCACGACTTGAGACCGAGGCGCCACGGAGCTGGTCGGAATTCAAGAGCATTTCGAGGCACTTGGACGTTGTGTTAACGCAACGACATCTACGGCCTGACTCCGAGATGGTCATGCGAATCACGGTGAAGTCGTCCGATGATAACGTGCTGCAAACGTTGGCCTACCTCAAAGTCCCCGAAGCACAACGGGCTCGACTGCAAGGGAGCGAGCGCGTCGTGTGCCGAAACTCGGAAGGTTCGTTCAAGTTGGAGAAGCGTCAGGGAAACCTTCCCTGGTTCGTCAAGTACCTGGGCGACAAAAAAGGCGTTGAAAACGAATTGAAGCACGAGGATATGGCACTGCTGTTCCCACTGCTCGTGTTCGACCGCTATCTGATCGATTGGTTCCGTCATCCGGCGTTTTCGGTGAAGGACGTCGAGTGGGTCGACCGTCCGACGGGCAAGCTGGTCGCGGTCACGTTCAGTTGCGCCAAGTCCGAGGACTACAAATACTGGATCCATGACGGTGTATTATATTTGAATCCCGACCGCATGTGGGCGATTCAAGAATTGGTGTGCGATGCCACTACCAAAAAAGGTGAAGAGCATGTCACTCAGCGCACGGAATTTCGTGCGGATTGTGGCAAATTGCCGCTGCTGAAAGCGTCTTCGATAACCGCGCAAACCACGGCAGGAGAGGTGCAAATCATCACCAACTTCGAGCGCTTCGAGCGCCGTGAGATTCCCGAGACGGAGTTTGCCCTGACCGCATTCGGCTTGCCCGGACTGCGGCGTCCGAGTATTTGGCGCTCGGCCTGGCTGTGGTTTGCGTTGACAGGCTTCGGCGTGCTGTGTGTGCTGGCCGCAATCTGGCTTCGAAAGCGTGCCACGGCGTATTCAGCAACGGCTGGCGGTGCACCTTCTCTTGGACGTTGAGCACGGCATCAGGCCGCATAGGCGAAATCCACATCATGCGAGTAGCAGGGTGCCATGTATCCGCGCAGGCCGTTGCTGCGATGAGCGCGATTGGGCTGGGGCTATTCATGCTGGTGCGCACGAACCGACCGTCCATCGAAGTTCCCATCCGGGTGTGTGATTTGGGAACGGTTGTGCCCAAGACGCGCTACCCCGTCGCGTTCGTGTTGCACAACTCCGGATCGGAGCCAGTCCACTTTCTGGGTGCCAACTCGTATTGTTCGGCGAAAGGGTGCATCTCATCGTTCACCAGCGAGCCGGGAAGCGTGGAGCCCGGGGAAGATTTCGAGGTGAAGGCAACGTTTCGAACGCCCGCTCCCGGCCGATTTCGTTACAATTTCGTTGTCTATGCTGACGCGCCAGGGCAATCGTCGATCCGCTTGACGATCCAGGGCGAATCGGTAGCTGCCCAACCGGTGAGCGCGGAATATACGGCCCGTGCCGTGGCGGACTAGCTAGTGCCGTGCAGACGCGCCTAGAATTACCATCGGCATCCCCAGTTCCAGCCGGGAACTTGTTGAATTGGCGTCTCGATGCTCGTTGCGCCGTCGCAGGTGCCTTGGGCGTCATGGCTTCGGTCGTTTCCGGTGCGGCGCTTGGCTGGTGTTTTTCGGAGCCGGCCGGCCGCTGGCTCGCATGGATTGCGTTGGTTCCGTTCGCATGGACGCTGACAATCACCTGGCGCCCCGGGCTCTACCTGGGCGTGCTGGCCGGCGCCATCATTTGCCATTTGTTCGGCCTGGAGTGTTTCCGCGTCGTGTACGCGGGAAGCGTCGAGTCAGCGTGGATCACGGTATCCATTCTTGCATCCCTTCCATGGGTGGCGGCGGCGATTGCCGGGCGCTGGCTCGTGCGCCAATTCGCGTTGCCAATGGGAATCGCCCTTCCGCTCATATGGGTACCGATGGAGTTTGCTCGCATGCATTTCATGGCTCTGTTCGTCGAGGTCCCATTCCCGTACCTCCAATTGGGCTCGCTGCTGGTCGAGTGGCCTCGCCTCATCCAAGCGGCGGACATTGGCGGCGTCTACATTCTCTCGTGGATTGTCGCCGCCGTGAACGGCGCCTCCTTCGACGCACTGCAGATGCTCTTCCCTCGAGCGAACAACACCACGAAACGGACCGCGCTGCTGGTCGGCCTATCGAGCTCGCTCGTCCTGCTTGTCGGGACATGGCTTTATGGTGGGTGGCGATTATCGCAACGATGCCAGTCCGGTCCCTTGGTGGCGCTCGTCCCAGGTGGTGTCACATCCGTACTTGAGGCGGGCGGAGTCGCGGAGTTGACGCGAAACGTGCAACAGCTCGCGAATGGAGAGCACGTCGCGCTATTCGTGTGGGCGGAAACTACGTGTCCGGCGCCGATCCTCACTCGCGTCCCGGTGGCCGACGAAGCGGAACCGGCCCGAGGGTCGAATGGACGTTACGGCCTGCACGAGGAAGACGACGTTGTAAGCCGGATGGAGAAGTTGAGCGAACAATTAGGGGCGGCAGTGATCGCTGGCTGTCGGCGCCACGAAATCGTCCGCGGTGAGGCGGTGCTGCGACGATATAATTCATTGGCTATGATCTCACCGGCGCGAGGATTTCAAGGCTGCCACGACAAGGTTTATCTGGTTCCATGGCGCGAGTTTCAGCCGCGCGTGGCACTGAATCTTGGCCTCTTGCCGGCGCCTCCCAGTGACCCAGCATACGCGGGCCCGTTTCACCGCGGAACTCGATGCTCGACCTTTACGCTGACCGATGCCGGGCACACCTACCAACTCGCCTGCAGCATCTGCTTTGAGGTAGCATACGCAGCGTTGCACCGTCGACTGATGCGATGCTCGGACCGAAGACCCGATTTCTTTGTTGGTGCGGCAGATGAATCTGCCTTTGCCGGTTCACAGTACGCGCAATTGAGTGTCGACGCTCAGCGCATGCGCGCCATTGAATGTCGAAGGGCGTTCGTCCGGATCGCCAAGAATGGCTTGTCGAGCTTTGTGGATGGGAATGGTGAAATCCTCACAATGCAGCATTGCTCGGACGACTCGGAGTTTCTCATTGGGCAAGTGCCGATCGATCGACGCGTTTCGCCCTACGTTGTTTGCGGTGATTGGTTACCGATTGTTTCGTGTATTTTCTGGGCGATTCTTGGCCTTGTAGCTTTTGCGCGCCGGCGCTGGCTGCCGTAGTGCGCGTTCGCTATACTATTGGCACCCGCGATGCCGCCGAGTCGGCCAGCCATCGGACTCCAAGGGGGAGACGACACGTGCTCTCGATTGAAGATCGGCCCTATACGCTGTGCGACAGAATCACGCGGCGCGAGCTGATGCGCATCGGCGGCTTGAATCTGCTGGGCCTCTCGCTGCCGGCCCTGTTGCGGGCGCAAGCTCAGGCGGCCACCGTTGCGGGCGATCCGACATTCGGCCGGGCCAAGAACGTCATCTACCTGTGGCTGCAAGGCGGGCCTCCGCAGCACGAGACGTTCGATCCCAAGCCGCTGGCGCCCGTCGAAATCCGCGGGCCGTTTCGGCCGATCGCCACCAACGTGCCGGGCATCCAGTTCTGCGAGCTGTTGCCGCGCACCGCGCGCATCGCCGATAGGCTGGCCGTGGTCCGCTCGATGTCGACCGACGACAACACGCACGACACCAGCGGCTACTGGGTGCTGACGGGCAACAAGTACCCCGGGGGCACTGCCCGCGAAATCAAGCCCAGCGATTGGCCGTACTTCGGCTCGATCGTCAAGATGCTCAAGCCGAGCGAGCGCGTGCCGGCGCTCACTAGCGTATGGATTCCCGACATCATCCGGCTCAACGAGAACGTGCGGCCCGCCGGCCAGACGGGCGGTTTCTTGGGCGCGCAGTGGGATCCCGACCGCTTCATCGGCGACCCGTCGGACGAGAATTACCGCATCGAAGGCCTCGCGCTCGAAAACGACATTTCGCCGCTCAGGCTCGCACGGCGCGTGTCGCTGTTCGAACAAGTCGGGCGGCACCTGGACCAGCTCGAACGATCCGCCGCCGTGCGCGATTTCGACAAGATCCGCCAGGCCGCGTTTGGTTTGTTGACCTCCGGCGGAGCCCGCGACGCCTTCCGCGTGCGCGACGAGCCCGAGGCGGTGCGCGAGCGCTACGGCAAAAACCGCTGGGGACAGTGCGTGCTGTTGGCCCGGCGGCTGATCGAAGCCGGCGTGCGATTGGTGCACGTCGGATGGCCGCGCGAGCCGGGCGACACGGCGGTCACCAATCCGATGTGGGACACGCACGCCCAGAACGCCGACCGACTGCAGGACGCGCTTTGCCCGATTTTTGACGTCGGATATTCGGCGCTCATCGAAGACTTGGAGCAGCGCGGCCTCTTGGACGAAACGCTGGTGGTGGCCGTCGCCGAGTTCGGCCGCACGCCCAAGATCAACGAATACGGTGGCCGCGACCATTGGGGGCACGTGTTCAGCTTCGTGCTGGCCGGAGCCGGCATCCGCGGTGGGCAGGTGTACGGATCGAGCGACAAGACCGGCGGCTATCCGGCGTCGAATCGCGTCCAGCCGCCCGATCTGACCGCCACGATTTTCCATCTCTTGGGCATTAGCCACGAAGCCACCTTCCCCGATCGCACGGGCCGGCCGATGTTGGTCAGCAGCGGCGAACCGCTCCGAGCCCTGCTGGGCACGACACCGGCCACCAGCGAGCGCCGCGAGCCCGAGGGCGACCTGGCCTTCGTCCCGCCCTACGACGATCGGCAGATCGGCGACACCGATTTCGAAAGCGGCCTGCCGCTCTTGCCCCACGGAACGGCCGAGCGGGCCAAGACCTGGCAAGCCTCTCCGCTGGCCCGGCCGGAGAGTCCCGGCCGGTTGCACGTCGCCATGCTGAACGATCCCGCCAACTCGCGCGGCGGACCGTATCACGCGGCCATCGGATTCGGCTGCGGCGGACGGGCCGAAGGGCCGTCGGTAGAAGCGGGCGCCCGCGCGATGCTCTCGCAGGAAGTGCGCAATCCAATGGCCGGCCGATTCACGTTTTCGGTCTTCGCCTGCGGCGCCGGCTCGACGGCCGAGTTTTATCGCGACGCGTTTCTGAAACATTTTGCCTGCCGGCTGGCGCTCTTCGCATTTTTGGATTTGAAGAAGAATCACGCTGCGCATCGCGAGTTCGCTTCTGTTGAGTTTCAACCTCCGTGGAGCGAATTGGGGAAGCCCCAGTACGAGCGCTTCGAAGTCGCGGTCACGCTCCGCAGCCAGGACGGCAATGCCATGCAAACCAACCGCGGCATCGGCGTAGCGGTCATTGTTGAAAAGAAAACACCCGGTGTGTTGGAATTGCCCGCGGGCGAGGCGTTCATCCGCATCGACGACGTCGAGCTTCTGTTCAACCCCCGCCCCCGCGACGAGAGCGTGACGATTTGAAGCGCAAACGTAGGTCAGGCTTTAGCCTGACATCGTCGCCCGCTCCCTAGTTTTGTCAGGCAGACGCTCGCGCGAACTCCCTGTCATGCGAGACGTGTGAGCTACGGAGTTCTGGAAATCCGGTACGATACGAGAAACCAGTTCGGTTCGAGCTCCGTGCAGCCCTCAATTGCATAGGTAAAATCGCGGTGGCGATAGGACGTGGGTCGATTTGTACCAGGGTGATATTCCAACATCTTAATGCTGAAGAAGAGATGGAATCGGAGTCCACCGTCATCAAGCTTATAGATACCGGCTAGCCAGCTAAGCGGTTCATCACCGCGAAAGAGTCTGCGGGGAAAATCTTGAGGCGACGACATGTATCGCCCAAAGAACGGCAGCGCCCCGTCGGATTGCGGCCATTCGGCCAGCAAGATCGCAGCGTCGGCTTTGATCTCGGGCAAGGCTCGGCGCAGGTTCCATTCGAAGCCTGCTTCCTGCAGTGAAAATCGCCAATACTGGAATAACCCCAGCCAAATCGCGATGAGTGCCACTACCAGCCCGACGGATCGCAAGGAGCGTCCTGCCGCTCTGCCGTACAAGAGCCGATAGACTACCACCACCGCTGAACCGATCGCCAGCACATCGAGCACCACTAGCAATGCGAGGTGGGGTCCGAACTCGTCCCACCCATACTGATTCCAGAGTCTTGGACCGAAGATCGGTTCAATGCCGAGATCATGCTTGAGCGTGGCCAGGAAGAACTCGAAGTGAAGATCGAAGAACATCCACAGCGCGAACGCAAGGAGGACCAGAGCGTTGACGCTATACGCCACCGCGAACGACGGAACGCGAAGGAAATCGCGCCAGCGGCTCATTTGCATCATGTCTCCTGGTAGGTCAGGCGTCTCGCCTGACATGACGTTCGCACGAGCTCTCTCGTCAGGCAAATGCCTGACCTACACGTTGCGTATCCGCAACACCTGACCTACGAAAGGGCCGCGATCAAGCTCGCCACGTAATCGCCGACGTCCTTGAGCACCGCTTCGCGGGGCTTCGTCTTGGCGGCGGCGATCCGACGGACGATGGCCGAGCCGACGATCAGGCCGTCGGCTACGGGGGCAAGCTGCTTGACGTGCTCGGGCTTGCTGATCCCGAAGCCGATGCAAATTGGCAAGGGCGTCTGCCCGCGCAGCCAGCCGACGTTGTCGACCAGGCTTTGCGGCAGTTGCGTTCGCTCGCCGGTGATGCCGGTCACCGAGACGTAGTAGAGAAAGCCGGTCGAACGCTCCGCGATTTTCACCGCCCGCTGGCGGGGCGTGGTCGGGGTGACGAGCTGCACGAGGCTGAAGTCGGTTTTGCGGCAGATTTTGGCCAGATCGTCCGATTCCTCGGCCGGCAAGTCGGGCACAATCGCCCCGGCGGCGCCCGCTTTCTGAGCGTCGTCGACGTACCGGGCCAGGCCGTGCCGCAAGACGATCGCGTAGCTGACCATGGTCACGATCGGAGCCGGCACATTCGGCGCCACGCCGCCCAGCATTTCAAGAATCGCCGCCAGCTTGATCTTGTGGGCCAGGGCCCGGGTATACGACTCCTGAATCACCGGTCCGTCGGCGATCGGGTCGCTGTAGGGGATGCCCAGCTCGCACAGATGGCTGCCGCGCGCGACGAGTTCCTTGAGCACCGCCGCGGTGAACTCCAAATCAGGATCGCCGGCCGTGACGAAAGGCATCAGCGCCTTTTTGCCTTGGGAGCGAAGCTTTGCAAAGAGTTCGTCGATTCGCGACATTCAACCACCGCCCGTCAAGCGCGCGATCTCCGCCGCGTCTTTGTCGCCGCGTCCCGACAGACAGACCACGATGACTTCGTCGTTCGACCGAACCTTGGCCAGCTCGATCGCCTTGGCCACGGCGTGCGCGCTTTCCAGCGCGGGCAGAATGCCTTCGCTGCGCGCGAGCGTGGAAAAAGCCGCCAGCGCTTCGTCGTCGCGGCAGGTGGTGTACGTCACGCGGCCGGTTTCCTTCCAATAGCTGTGCTCGGGCCCGACGCCCGGATAGTCGAGTCCCGCGGAAATCGAGTGCACGTCGCAGGTTTGCCCGTCTTCGTCCTGCATCACGTAACTGTAGCTGCCGTGCAGCACGCCGGGCTGGCCATAGGACAGGGGCGAAGCGTGATCGCCCATTTTGGCCGATCGCCCGCCGGCCTCGACGCCCACCAGCTCCACCCCCTTTTCCTCGATAAAGGGGTAGAACATTCCGGCCGCGTTGCTGCCGCCGCCGACACAGGCCACGACCAGATCGGGCAGCCTGCCGATTTGCTGGCGCGATTGCTCGATCGTTTCGCGGCCGATCACCGCTTGGAAATCGCGCACGATGAGCGGAAACGGGTGCGGGCCGACCACGGAGCCAAGGATGTAGTGCGTCGTTTCGACCGAGGCCATCCAGTCGCGCATCGCTTCGTTAATCGCGTCGCGCAGCGTGCGCGAGCCGCCGGCGACCGGCCGCACTTCGGCCCCCAAGAGCTTCATGCTGAAAACGTTGGGCTGCTGGCGGCGAATGTCCTCTTCGCCCATGTAAACCACGCACGCCAGTCCAAACCGGGCACAGGCCGTGGCCGTGGCCACGCCGTGCTGGCCGGCGCCCGTTTCGGCGATCACGCGATGCTTGCCCATGCGCATGGTGAGCAGGGCCTGGCCCAGCGTGTTGTTGATTTTGTGGGCGCCGGTGTGGTTCAAATCTTCGCGCTTGAGATAGATTTGCGCGCCGCCGCACTCGCGGCTCAGCCGCTCGGCGTGATACAGGGGCGAGGGGCGGCCGACATAGTGGCGCAGCAGCCCAGCCAACTCGGCCTGAAAGGCCCGATCGCCGCGCGCCTGGTCGTATGCGGCGGCCAGCTCGTCGAGTGCCCGGGTGAGCGTTTCGGGGACGTAGCGTCCGCCGAAAGGGCCAAATCGCCCGGCGGAATCGGGCACGTGGGAGGTTACCGGCATGGGCACGAACTGTTTGGCAAGTAGGACGCTGGTCGGTCGCGCGGGACTCACAAAGAGCGACAACCGGGCGAAAGCAAAGGTTCCATTCTCCCCAAGCCGCCGATTTGCGGCAAGTGCGGACGGCGCCGGCGCGTCACAAGAGCTCCGACGGGTGCCCTTCGCGCGTCACCAGCGGGATGACTTTCGGCTGGTAAATCTGCGTATAGGCGTGCCCCTGGCGGTGGCCGTCGATGGCTGCTTGCGACGCCCAATGCTCGTTGAGCACGAATTTCGTGTCGTCGGCCGTCGAGTGATAGACCTCGAACCGGGCACAGCCGGGCTCGGCGCGCGAATGTTTGGCCGCCTCGATCAGCAGATTCTTGACCGTTTCGATGTCCTTGCGGTTTTTCACGGTCAACAGTACGTTCAAATATAACATCGTTCTTCTCCCAGTCATCGTTGTGAATTCTGGAAACAATTTACCACAAAGGCCGGCTTCCTTGATTCTCATCTCTTCGTGCTTCTTTGTGCCTTGGTGGTTAATGTCTTTGTCAACCGTGCGAGGGAGTTCAAGTGCCTGAGTTGCCGGAAGTCGAGACGATGCGGCGGGGCATCCTGCCGATCGTGGGCAGCCGCGTCGAGGACGTGCGCCGAGCCCGCTGCGCCAAGCGGCCGATTCTGGTCGCCCCGCGGCTGCCCGCGTTTCGCCGCCGCGCGGTCGGCAGCTCGATCGCGAGCGTGGATCGCGCCGGCAAGCGGCTGGTGGTGCGGCTCGATACGGGCGATTCAATCGTTTTCGAGCCGCGGATGACGGGGCTGGTGCTGTTGGCGGCTCCGCCGACCGGCGAACACCTGCGCCTGCGGATCGCGCTTTCCGGAGGTAAAACGCGCGAGCTGTTGTTCTGGGATCGCCGCGGACTGGGCTCGGTGCGGCTCGTGTCGCCCCGCGAATTCGAAGAGCTTTACGGTGCCCGCAAACTTGGCCCCGACGCGCTGTCGTCGTCGGCCGAGGAGCTGCGAGCCCGGCTGGCCGGCAGCCGGCGCGAAATCAAAGTGGCTCTGTTGGACCAGCGGGCCTTGGCCGGCGTGGGCAATCTCTATGCCAGCGAAATTCTGCACCTGGCCGGCATTCATCCCGAGCGGCGCTGCGATCGTTTGCGCGTCGCCGACTGGCAGCGGATTCACGCGGCAATGATCGAGGTGCTCGAAGCCGCCATTCGCTGCGAAGGCTCCACGCTTTCCGACGGCACGTACCGAAACGCCTTGAATGAAGCGGGCGACTATCAAAACCAGCACCGCGTCTACGACCGCGCCGGCCGACCGTGTACCCGTTGCGGGCAAGCCGCCATCAAGCGCATCGTGCAGGCGCAGCGTTCGACCTTCTATTGCCCCCGGTGTCAGCGGAAGGGTGCCGGGGCGCGGCACTAAAGTAGTCGATTTGCAATGGCCCGCCGCATGGTGTCTAATTGGGGCCAGTCGCCAGGATATCCTTCCGAACGTTTTACCAGGGAGGCTTTGCCGTCATGTCGCACATACGCCTTTGTCCGGATTGTGATTCGAATTCCGAGTTCTCGCGCCGCGATTTCCTGAAATCCGCCGGCGCGGCCGCGATGGCCGTCGGTGCCGCTCCGCTCGTGGCCCGCGCGGCCGATATTCCCGCCGGCAGCACGAGCGAGACGGTGTCCAAGCTGCTCTACGAATCGCTCAGCCCCAAGCAGAAAGAAACGATCGCCTTCGATTGGGATTACATGGATGCGCAGCGCGGTCTGCTGCGGACCCGCATCGCGAACAACTGGCAGATCACCGAGCCGACCATCACCAGCGACTTCTACACCAAAGACCAGCAGGCGATGATCAAGCACGTTTTCGAAGAGATCATCCAGCCCGACTGGCACAAGCGGATCTACCAGCAGTTGGAGGACGACGCGGGCGGCTATGGCGAGCACCAGAGCATCGCCCTGTTCGGCAAGCCGGGCGAGAAATTTGAGTTCGTAATGACCGGCCGACACATGACGATCCGCTGCGACGGCAACAGCGCGGACCACGTGGCATTCGGCGGACCGATCTTCTACGGACACGCCGCCCGCGGCTTTAACGAAGCGCCGAACCATCCGGGCAACGTGTTCTGGCACCAGGCGCTGGCGGCCAACAAGGTCTTTGAAGTGCTCGACGACAAACAGCGGAAGCAGGCCTTGGTCGAAAAACTGCCCAGGGAGCAGGACTCCGGCTTCCGCGGGCCCGAAGGCAAATTCCCGGGCATTCCGCTCTCCGAGCTGGCCGGCGATCAACAGTCGCTGGTCAGGGAAGTGCTGCAAAAGCTGGTCGAGCCGTATCGCCCGACCGATCGCGACGAGGCCCTGACGTGCCTCAAGGCGCAAGGCGGCTTGGAGAAGTGCTGGCTGGCGTTTTATCACGAGGGCGACATCGGCGACGACAAGGTGTGGGATTGCTGGCGGCTGGAAGGCCCATCGTTCGTGTGGTACTTCCGCGGCGCGCCCCACGTGCACGTATGGGTCAACGTGGCCGACGACCCGAGCGTGAAGCTGAACGCGTAAGGGCGATTTTTCCGGGAAAAAAACGCAGATCACAGAAGCCGGTTTTCCGCGCGGGCGCGAAAGCCGGCCTTTTTTTGCGCGGTGTTTCGCGAAAAAATTTTGACCGCGCTGTGAAGGGGGCTCCCGGCTTTGCCGGGGGATTCTTGGCGCGCACGTGCAATCGGGCATTTCAGGGCCAAGCCGGGCCAATTGATCGCGGGGTTTGCTTGACAGGGGGTTTGCTTGACAATTTTGAGCCCGCGCGCGATGGTGAAGGCTGACCGTCGGCCGCTGGTGCCGCGGTCGCGAGGACCCCATGGTTTGCACGCGGGCAGATTGGCGGACATTCGCCCTGTTTAGCATGGCGCTTGCGGTTGCGCCGGCGGCCCGGGCCGCGCAGGAAAACGGCGGCGCGCCGGAGTCGACGGCGCAAGTGGGCGCCGACTGGCCGATGGAGCGAGTCACGCTGGTCGACGGCAAGACGTATGCGGGGCTGGTCCGGTCCGAAAGCCCCGCGAACATCGAGTTCGTCGAGGTGCGCCGGCCGCGCGGCAAACCGATGTTTCTGGTGGTGCGGCCGATCGATCGCAAGAGTATCGTCGGTTGGGAGCGGCTTCGCCCAAAAGAGCAGCAAGAGCTGCGCGAGCGGCTGGAACGGCACAAGCGCCGCACGCTGGTCGAAGGGCGCCGGATGGAGGATTTGGCGCTGGCGGCCACCAGCGACGACGGCCAGGTGCTGTGGAATTACCAGGGCAGCGGCTTCTCGCTGGAATGCACCGCCAACGAGCTGATGACCCGACGGCTGATCGTGCGATTGGAGCAGATCTTCGCGGCCTACCGCCAGCTCGTTCCCCCGCAGTGGAGCGGCCGCGGACGCGTCGACATTCGGGTCTTCGGCAGCATCGAGCAATACCGTACGGCGCTCGAAGAATCGGACCTGCGGATCAACAATCCGGCCGTCTACCTGCCCGATCGCAACTTGATTCTGGCCGGCAGCGAAGTGAATCGCTTCGACGTCGAGCTGGCGAAAGTGAATCGGCAGCACCACGAGATTAGAGAACAACTCGACGCCCTGGTTGCCGACGCGCCGGCACGCGTCAAGAAGTTGGGTGACGATTTGACAAAGAACAACGTTCCGACCGCCGAGCGGCTGAGAATCCTGCTGGCCGAACAGCGAAAATGGTACGACCACCGCAAGGCGGTGCAGCGACAAATCACCGAACTTGATCGCCAGAACGCCGCCAAGTTCAACGAGGTAACGGGCCGCATGTTCACCCGACTGGCGCACGAGGCCTTTCACGCGTATTTGGAAAGCTACGTCTATCCGCGGCGGGTTTACGACGTGCCTCGTTGGCTCAACGAAGGATTGGCCCAGACGTTCGAGGCCGGGCTGCTCGAGGCCGATTCGCTGCGCATCGACGCGCCGAACCTGGTGGCGCTGGCCAGGCTCAAGGAAGACTTGCGCGGCGATCGACCGCTTGCGCTTGCCGACCTGCTGACGGCCGGCAGCGAGGCTTTTCTGGGGGTGCACGAGGGGGACGGGCAAGCGGTTTCGCGGGCCTACTATTACTCCTGGGGTTTGGCCTACTACCTGGCCTTCGAGCAAGGGGTGCTGGGCACCGCGGCGCTGGACGCCTATCTGAGCCCCGCGGCCGCGGACGTCGGGCCGGTGGAACGCTTCGAAAAGCTCGTCGGCGCGCCCTTGGGCGCCTTCGAGTCCCGCTGGCGCGACGCGATGCTGGCTCTCAAGGAGGACTGAAAAAAGGGAATCAGTCCAATTCATGTGTCGTAATGGGACTTATCCCTGATCCCCTTTTTCGCAGCCGTCCGCCATCGCGTTGATGGCTTCCAGCAGCCGCCCCGTGATCTGGGACAGACGCGCTTCGTCGGTGAGTTTGCCGCCTGGCTGATCGGTGACGTAAAAAACGTCGACCACCTGGTCCAGATACGTGCCGATCTTGGCCACCGAAACGCTCAGCTCCAATTCGAACAGCGTGCGGGCGATCGTATACAACAGGCCCATCCGGTCGTGCGCAAAAACGTCGATAATCGTGAACGCCTCGGAGCTGGAGTTGTCGATCAGAACGCGGGTGGGCAAGCGGTTGAGCGCCGCGCGGTCGCGCGTCGCGGCGCTCTGCCACACCTTGCGAAAGAGGGGCGCCGATGCCGGCGATTTCAAGGCTCGCACAAGCGCCTGGCACGTCTCGTCGATGCGCTCCTGCGGAGGCTGTTGGGCGAAGTCGAGATCGCTGACGTAGAATCGATCGAGCACCAGCCCGTCGGCCAGCGTGTTGATTTCCGCCCACAGGATTTGCAGTCCTTGGCTGGCCAGCGCGCCGGTCAGCTTGTGGAACACGCCGGGCGTAATTTGCTCGTGCGTACCGACGACAAACTCGAGGGTTTCGTTCTCGGCCAGATACCGGCCGCGGGCATGTACGTCGCCCTCGACGAGGCTGTGCAAGTCTCGCAGCTCGTCGGCGATCTGCCGCGGGCTGGCGTTAAACGCGTAGGAGTGCGGCAGAGCGTCAATCTGGCGGGCGTACCACGTCGGATCGGCCTCGCCGGCCAGACGGGCCCGCAACTCGGCGCGGCGGCGCTCGAGCCCTTCGTCCGTGTCGGTTGCCGGCGCGTCGCTGGCCAGGTGCCGCATCGTGCGCTTGTAGAGATCGGTTAGCACGTCGGCCTTCCAGCTATCCCAAATGCCCGGACCGACGGCCGCGAAATCGGCGGCCGTCAGCACAAACAGCATGTCGAGCAGTTCGGGCGAGCCCACGTCGACGGCGAACCGCAACACGAGCTGCGGATCGGAAATGTCGCGCCACATCGCCAGGTGCGACATGACCAGGTGCTTGTGCACCAGAAACTTCAGCATCTCCGCCTCGCGCAGCGGCAATCGCAGGCGCCTGGCTGTCTCTTCGGCGATCCGCAAACCGACCTCGCTATGGTCTTCGACAAATCCCTTGCCCAAGTCGTGGATGAGCAACGCCAGGTGCAACGTGCGCTTTTGCTTGATGCCCCGGTAGATGCGCCCCAGAATACCCCCATCGTGCAGGAAATCGGTGGCCCGCTGGACGGCCAGAATACAGTGTTCGTCGACCGTATAGCGATGATACTCGTTGAATTGGAGCAGGCTTCGGGCGTGTGTGAAGGCGGGCACGAGGATTTCCAGCAAGCCTACCTCGTGCAGGCGGCGCAGCAGTTCGCCCAGCCTGCCGGGCTGGGAAAGCAATGACAGAAACTCGCGGCAGACGTCCGGGGTTGCGCGGTCGGCCAATCGAGGCACGGCGGCCCGCACGGTTTCCCAGGTGGCCGGCGCGATGCGCTTGTTCTGCAGATTGGCCAGCACGCACAATTTGAGCACTTCGCTGAGGCTGGATTCGAGTTTTTCCAGCCCGCGCCGGGTGGCCGCGATTTCTCGGAAGGACACCCGGTAATCGCCCTCGACCTGATGGCTGAAGACGAGGGCGGCGACGTTGTTCCAGAACTGGCCCGGCTGCCAATTGGCGACCGAATTGCGCACGATGCTGCGCACGGCGCTGGAGTGGCGAAAGTATTCGCTCATGAATTGCTCGACCGGCAGGATGGCCTGGCTGCCCGTGTATTGGTAAAGCTCGGCGAGGCGGACCTGTTCGGTGCGGTCGAGCACGTCGTTCGATTGTCCGGCGTGAAAATGCAGCTCGTTGCGCAGCCGCAGCAGAAACTCGCTGGCTTCGCGCTCGTTGCTTTGGTCTTCCTTCGCCAGCGCCCCCAGCAACTGCAGCGCGGCCGGATCGGTCGTGCCGTGGCAGGTGAATCCGAGCCAGCGCAACAGGTGCAAATCGCGCAGGCAGCCGCTCGAGCGCTTGATGTTGGGCTCCAGCAGATAGACCGTTTCGCCGTACTGCGAGCGCTCCGCGCGGCGGGCCCCTTCGATGGCTTTGAACAGGCTCTTTGAGCGGGCCTGCGTTTGGCGCGCAAAGCGATCGACAAACGTCTTGAACAGCTTCGAGCTGCCGGCCAGAAAGCGCGCCTCCATCAGCGACGTGCAGACGGTCGGATCCTGCGCGGCCAGGGCGCACGCCTGCTGCGGCGTACAGACGCTCTGGCCCAAGTCCAGCCGCACGTCGGACAGGTCGCGCAGCAGCCGGCTGGCCAGCGGATACACGGCCTTGTCGGCGCCGGGCGAACAAAGAATCATCAGGTCCACGTCGGAATAGGGCGCCACCTCGCGGCGTCCATAGCCACCGTGAGCCACCAGCGCCACCTGCGCGCGAAACTCTTCCGAATCCTCCGGCCACAGGTCCGCAAGCGCGCTAGCGAACAAGTCGAGCACGATCGCGTCCAGCAGGTCGGCCAGCCGCGTGCAAACCTGAATGCCCGGCGAGCCGGCCTCGTGCTGCTGGCGGATCTCCGCGCGGCCATCGTGCAAGCGCTGGCGCGCCCGCAGCACCGCCGGACGAAAGCTAGGTCTGTCAGTCATCGGATCAGGCCGGAGGTCAGGCCGGGGGCTAGAGGCTGGAGGCTGGAGGAATACGAAACAGGGTGTAACGGCGCCGGTCTGGGGCCTCCGGTCACAAGCCTCTAGCCTGGGGCCTGCCTAGCAGCGTGTTGAAAAATTGGGACAGGCACCTCGCGATCACCTTTTATTCTCGGGACATACCGTAAACGGCTCGGAGCCAGTCCCATTTTTCAACGGCCTGCCTAGATCGCCTGTTCACCGGTTTCGCCGGTGCGAATGCGAATCGTGTTGTTTAGGTCGGAGACGAAAATCTTGCCGTCGCCGATCTGGCCCGTTTGGGCGGTGCGCATGATCGTGTCCAGGACGAGCTGCAAACTCTCGTCGGGTACGGCCACCTCGATTTTGACCTTGGGCACGAACTCGACCTTGTATTCCGTGCCGCGATACATTTCGGTGTGACCCTTCTGCCGCCCGAATCCCTTGACGTCGGTAATCGTCATGCCGTGGATGCCCTTGGCCGAAAGCGCGTTCTTGACGTCTTCCAGCTTGAAGATGCGGACGATGGCTTCAACTTTTTTCATGGTCTGACTCTCGGGCAAGGGGGGGACGCAGCGCCGCACCGCTCGCACGGATGGGCGAGGGTGCGGCGCGTGCTGGTTCGTTCCATCTTACGCTTCGAGCTCGGTCGCGGTGGCGGCCTACATGAAAATATAGCCTTCTTCGCCGTGTTGGGTCAGGTCCAGACCCTGCAGCTCGTCCTGAGTGGCCACGCGAAGCCCCATCGTTAAATCCAGGACCTTCAGGATCACGAACGTCACGGCCGCGGCAAGAATCCAGGTGGCGATCGTGGCCACGATCTGCCCCTTGAGCAGGGTGCCGCCCTCGTACAGGCCCAGCGGGTCGCCGCCATTCAGATCCTGCACGGCCCGCGTGGCGAATACGCCGGTCAGCAGTGCCCCCACCGTGCCGCCGATGCCGTGTACGCCGAAGGCGTCCAGCGAATCATCATACCCGAAGGCGCTCTTGAGCGACGTGCAGGCAAAATAGCAAAACACGCCGGCGGCGACTCCCAGAATCAGGGCGGGCATGGGCGTCACGTAGCCGCTGGCGGGCGTGATACACACCAGCCCGGCCACGGCGCCGGAGGCGGCGCCCAACACCGTCGGTTTGCGGCGGATGACCCATTCCAGGCCGGCCCACGTCAGCGCCCCGGCGGCGGCCGAAAAGTGAGTGGCCACAAAGGCGCTGGCCGCAACGCCGTCGGCCGCCAGGGCGCTGCCGGCATTGAAGCCGAACCACCCGACCCACAACAGGGCCGCGCCGACTGCCGTGTAGGTGAGGTTATGCGGCGGCATCGGCTCGGTGCCGTATCCCAGCCGCTTGCCGATGAGCAGTGCGCAGACGAGCGCCGAGACCCCCGAGCTGATGTGCACCACCGTGCCGCCGGCGAAGTCGAGCGCTCCGCCCATGCCGTATTCTTTGGCATTCTCGGTGCCATAGGCCAGAATGCCGCCCCCCCACACCCAGTGCGCAATCGGGCAGTAGACGAACGTGCCCCACAAGATCATGAACACGACCATGGTGCTGAACTTCATCCGCTCGGCGAACGCTCCGACGATCAGCGCCGGCGTAATGATGAAGAACATCCCCTGAAAAACCATGTGCGTGAGCATCGGAATACCGGTGGGGTACATCGGAACGTAAGGCGCGCCGTCTTTCCACTCGGACTGCACGCCGTTCATGAACAGGTAGTCGGCATTGCCGATCCAGGGCTTGGTGCCGCCGAACGACAGCGAATAGCCCCACAGGCCCCAGATGACGGTCATCAGGCCCATCAGGAAAAAACATTGCATGATCACGCCGAGCACGTTCTTCTTGCGCACCAGGCCGCCATAGAACATGGCCAGGCCCGGAGCGGTCATCATCAGCACCAGGGCCGACGAGGTGAGCATCCAGGCGTTGTTGCCGCGATCGAGCTTCGGCCCCTCGTCGGCCGGCGCCGCTTCGACGTCGGCGGGCGCTGCCGCCGGCTTGGGCTCGTCCTGGGCCCGCGCCGCGTGCGATGTGAGTCCCAGAATCGCCCACGCGCACACCGCTGCTGCCAACAATCTTTTACCACTCATCGAAAGATCCCCCTTCTATGAGTACCAAGAAGGTCTGCCTATGGTCCGCCAGTGAGTACCGAGAATGTCCGCCTTGCCATGCCGACTCGATCCCCAACGCTCGAGATGGCTTGTCGCCCCGGAATCCGCGGCCAATCATTGTGCTTTTAAGCAACCCAGACTAACTATCCGCGGTCAGTCCGTAAAGACAGTCCCGGGTAATTTCCACCGTCGGCTACGTGAATATTGCCGCCGGCGCGGTTCGAGCCCCAGAGGGCCCAGCGCGGCCTAGCAGTGTTGAAAAACTGGGACAGGCACCTCGCGACCGCCGTTTTTCGCGGGTCTCGCCGCGACGTGCTCGGAGCCAGTCCCATTTTTCAACGGCCTGCTAGTGTCCTGAGTTGTTAATA
>JBBDNV010000020.1:0-40114 GCA_040877415.1 Pirellulales bacterium | reverse complement strand
ATGTTTTGCACAGCGCAAATCCCGTGCCGAACAGGATTGGGACATCACTCATTTCTGAGATATCGTCGAAATCTCGATCGTCCCGTGGCATCCCTTTTTCTCTGCCTGGGAAATCAGCCAATCGGCAGACGGCGCACGCGGTGACGTGCGTCCTCAACGACGATAATGGCACCCTGGGCCAGCGCCTCGGATGAATTGACCAGCACGTCGCTCAGTCGTTGGATCACCCGCTCGCTGCGCGTGTCGTGCAGGCGAAAGAGGACAACGCTGGTCAATCGGCCGCGACTGGCGGCAATGATCTCGCCGAAGTCGAGGTCGAACGGGATGACAATCCGGTCTTCGGCAACCGCCTTGGCAAGAATCTCGCCATTCGGCAGCCGCTGAAGACCTTCGTCACGCAAGTGCGAGGCGTCGTGTCCCGACGCGCGGAGCCACTCGACCACGCGCTGTGCGACTCCCATGTCTGCCAAGAATCGCACTGGAAGTCACCCTTCAAGGAATGCGGACCTCTTCCTGGGAAAGCCAGGCGGCGTACTTCAGGGCCTGGCGGATGTCTTCAGGTTCGAGATCGGGATAATCCGCCAGGACTTCTTGCTGGCTGGCGCCATGTGCGATCTGGCCGACGATGACCGACACGCCGATGCGCATGCCGCGAATCGCTGCCCGTCCGCCGAGTATCTCTGGATCGAAGGTGACGCGGTCGAACATGGTGGCTCGTAAATCCGTGCTTGAGGCAATTGCTGCTTTTTCGTTCGCGGCTCCTGCTAGTATTCTACCACCGCGTCCTTGTGCTGGATGGTCTCGCAATCGGAAACTTCGACTGCGCTGGACGGATCCTACTCTTCAAGCCGATACAAGTGCGTCTTGGTGCGCAGGAAGATCGCCTTGTCGTAGACGGCCCCAGAGGCCATGCAGCCGATCTCCAGCTCATTGGTCGCCAACAGCTCGAACTCGCGCTGGGCGGCGATGACGAACGTCTGGCCTTCCTGATTGCTGAAATAGATGCGCCCTTCGGAATAAAGCGGCGAGGAGGAAAACTCACCCTTGAGGCGCTTCTGCCACACGACCTTGGCCGTTTTTGCCTCCAGGCACGTGGCGATGCCCGCGTCACTGGCCATGAAAATCAAGTCGTCGACCAATACGGGCGACGATCGCGTGGGCACGCCCTGGCTGCATTTCCACTCGATGTTCGTTTTCGTGAGGTCGCCCGTGCCGCCGACGCGCATGGCGAACAACTTGAATCCGCCGGCCGCCGTGTTGAGAAACAGCAGTCCGTGCCCGAACAGCGGCGGATTGCTGGCGTTCATCCCGCCGTGGTTCACGCGCCAAATCTCGTCGCCCGAACCGGGCTCGTAGGCGATGGTCGCACCGGCGCTCGGATAGACCAACTGCGGCTTGCCGTCCACTTCGATCACTTTCGCGGTGCCGTAGCCTTTTTTCGCGTCGCCGTTGTCGGTGCCATACTCGATGTTGCGGTCGCGGCGCCAGACGGTCTCGCCCGTGCGCTTGTCGAAAGCCACCACGTATTGATAGTCGAAACCGTCGTAGGCCACGACCATCAGGTTGCCGTAAAGGATCGGCGACGAGGCCGGCCCGCGAAAGTGGTCGCAGGGCAAGTCCTGTCGCGTCCACAGCACCTGGCCCGTGCGCGTGTCGAGAGCCGCCGTCCCAGCAGACCCGAAATGGACGTACACCCGGCCTTCCTCGACGACGGGCGTGGGCGAGGCGTAGCTGTTCATCTCGATGCAGAACTGCGGTTCGGCGATGTCGAACACCTTGACGTCGTGCACGATGCGGCCGCTTTCGCGGTCGACGCACACCGCATACAGCCGCTTGCCGCTGGGCGGGGCCGTGGTCATCCAGATTTGATCGTCCCAAACGACGGGCGACGACCATCCCTTGCCGTGAATGGCCGTCTTCCACTTGACGTGTTCCGATTCGCTCCAGGTAAGGGGCAGGCCCGTTTCGTCGGTCATGCCGTCGCCCTCGGGTCCGCGGAACTGCGGCCAATTGACGGCGCCCAGGGCGGCGGATGCGAAAATGGCCGGCACCACGGTCAGTAGCAGGACGACTTTGCGCATCGAATTCTCGTCGAGGGGTGAAATTCGCTAGGTGGTTAATTGTACTCAGCCGCGCGTTTCGAATGTACGCCAGGTCCGCGTCAGGCCCACCGGCAATGCCGGGGGCTTTAGCGGCGAAACGCGGATTGAACTTCGGGGTTGACGATGGAAGCGGCCGGCCATCGACCGTCGAGCAGGTCCAAAATGTTTTGCGCGGCAGCGACCGCCATGTCTTCCAACGCGCGCTTGTCGAACGCCGCCACGTGGGGCGTGACGATGACGTTGTCGAGCTTCAACAGCGGATCGTCCGCCGCCGGCGGCTCGACGGTCAATACGTCGAATCCCGCGCCGGCCAGGTGGCCCGAGACCAGCGCTGCGAGCAAATCGGCTTCGTTGACCAGGCCGCCGCGGGCCGTGTTCACCAGCACGCTGCCGCGCTTCATTTTCGCCAGCGTGTCGCGGTTGATCAATTCCCGCGTTTGCGGCGTCATCGGCGTGTGCAGCGTGACGAAGTCGGACTGGGCCAACAGCGTGTCGAGATCGACCAGCTCCACGTTGTATTTGCGGGCAAATTCCCGGTCGGGAAACTGCTCGAACGCCACGAGGCGCATGCCGAAGGCCGCGGCTCGCACCGCCACGCTTTTGCCAATTCGCCCCAGGCCGACGATTCCCAGCGTCGAGCCGCGCAAGGGCACAAACACCTTGCGCCGCCGCCAATGGCCGGCGCGCGTGTCGACGGCGTCCTGCACGATCCGCCGGGCGACCGCCAGCACCAGCGAAAGGGCATGCTCCGCCACGGCCTGATGATTGCCCTCGGGAGTGATGGCGACGGCCACGCCGTGTCTCGTGGCGGCCTCGACGTCAATCCGGTCGTAGCCGACGCCGTTGCGCGCAATGACGCGCAACTCGGGCAGTCCGGCCAGCACGCGCTCGGCGTACGGCTCGCCGCCGGCGTGCACGGCCACGTAGCCCTGCAAGGCTTCCAGCGTGTCGTCCTCGGTCAACAGCACGTTTTTGGCCGGATAGCGCACGTCGTAGCCCGCCGCGCGCAGCATGTCGAGGTGCTTGCCGGGCACTTCGCGGACGGCTTCGGTGGTGATCAACACACTCGGCATGCTGGCTCGCCGGCTCGCGGCGTCAAGTTTTGGCGGGCTGGTGCTCGCGAAGGCGGGCGGTAAGCTGCGCGGCGCGGCGCGAAAGCAAGACAAAGTCGGCGGCGATCGACAGCCAGTTGACTCCCTTGTCGACCCACTCGGCCAGCGCATCGGGATCGTCGCCGGCGGCCAGGCCCATCGGCACGCCGGCCGCGCGCGACTTGGCGATCACCGTGTCGATCGCCCGGATCACTTCAGCGTGGCTCGGCTGGCCCGTGAAACCCAGCGAGGCCGCCAAATCGTTGGGCCCCACGACGATCGAAGTCAGCCCCGGCACGGCCAGGATTTCATCGAGGTTCGCAAGCGCCTCGCGCTGCTCGATCTGCACGATGGTGATGATCGTGCGGTTGGCAAGCTGGCAGAACTCGGGGCCTCCGCGGGCTCCGTATCCGGCGGGCCGCCTCGGCCCGAATCCGCGCACTCCCTCGGGCGGATAGCGGCACGCGGCGACGGCCAATCGCACGTCGTCGGCCGTCTTTACCAGCGGCACGATGACGCCGGCCGCGCCGATGTCGAGCACCGGCTTCACAAGCACCGGATCGTTGGCCGGCACGCGCACGAGCGGCACGGTCTGGGTCCCCTTGGTGGCCATCAGGTGGCCCTGCACGCGTTCCAACGACATCGCGTTGTGCTCGGTGTCGATCCACACGAAGTCGAGGATCTGCGAAAGCGCTTCGGTGACGGAGGGGTCGAAAAACGTGATGCAGGTGCCGAGCAACGGCTTACCGGTGGCCAGTTTTTCGCGAAAAAAATGCGCGTTTTCCACGTTCTGCTCCCGCTCCCTTGACGGGAGAGGGTTGGGGTGAGGGTGAGACGGACGGGTACAGTCCGCCGGCGTCCGGCATTTGACGGCCCACCAGGCCGCCGATCCTAACGCATGGACGAGCGCAGCGTCAAATGCCGGAATTTGCGGCCGCCGGCCAATAGAGCGCAAGCGCGTTGCGGCCCAACAGGCACTTCGCGTCCACCTCCGGGCAAGGGCCTAAAGCATATTCGAGCGCGTCGAGCGAGCGGCCGTAACCGCACGCGACCGTGACGTGGGGAAAATCGCTGCCCCACATCAGGCGCATCGGTCCGAACGCGTCGTACGCGGCGCGGGCCAGCTCCCAGCAATCGCGATAGGGAAACGGTTCGCGCGAGAAGTGGTAAAAGCCGCTGAGCTTCACGAATATGTTTTCCAGCTTCCCCAGGGCGAGCAGTATTTGAAAGCCCTCTTCGTGGAGACCGGACTCGACGTCGGGATTCCCCAGATGGTCGACCACGATCGGCACTTGCGGAAATCGCTCGGCAAGCGCGGCGATCGTCGCATTGTGCTCGGGACCGGACAACACGTTCACCACGACACCCAGGCGAGCGGCCGCTTCCCACAGCGGAAACGTTGTCGGGTCGCCAAACGAACCGGCCTCGTCGGCAATGCGCGGGCGCAAACGCAGCCCGCGGCACCCTCTTTCAACCCAGTGCTCCAAGCGCGCTTCGGCGCCGGGAATCCGTGGATCGACGACGCACACCGCGGCAAACCTGTCCGGCTCAGCACGAGCACACGCGGCGACGTAGCTGTTGTCTTCGCCGGGGAAGACCGGCTGCACGAGCACGGCCCGATCGATGTGGTGTTCAGCGAGCACCGTCGCGGCCAACGCGATTCTCACGTCGGTCTCGGGCGGTACGAGCGTCTTGACGCCGGGCTTCGCGGCGGAACTCGCGCGCCACACGTGCAGGTGAGAGTCAACGCGGAGCATGGGGATTCCGATACTAGCCCGAAGCGCAAGCGAGGGAGCCGAAGTAGAGATTTTCCATATCGCACCCTCGCTTGCCCTTCGGGCTAGCGTGCTGTCTCACACCGTCACCGGACCGACGGCTTTGTTCAAGGCCGGCATGAGCTCGCGGGCGAACAGCTCCATGCTTCTCGCCCAGCTTGCTTTGTCGTCCCAGTCGTAGCTCATCAGCACGAGCGTGCCGAACGTGCCGGCTTCCTCGACGAGCATGAGCAATCGCCGCAGCACCAGGTCGACGTCGCCGGCGATGATCTGCTCGGTCATGAGATAATCGAGATTGCAGTCGGCGTCGCTCATCTCCAGGTCGCGCTTGTAGATCTTGCGGCCCAGGCCGCGGTCGAACAATTTGCCGATGTACTCGTAATTCTGGCCGAGCGAATTGGTGCGGGTGCGGCGGACCGCCTCGCGGGTCGTGTCAGCCAGGAAAATCGAGCGGGCCACCTTCCAATCTGATCGCTTTGGCCGCCGGCCGGCCTCGAGCGCGGCCGTTTCGTACGTCTGCCAGGTGTCGGCCACCACGTTGCCCGGCACGAGACAGTGCGAAAACGGCTGGTGTCCACGGCGTGCCGCCGTTTTCATGCTCGGCGAATCGCGGCTCATGCCCGGTACGGCGATCGGTGGGTGCGGCTTCTGCAGCGGCTTGGGAATGTAGCCGATGCCGGTTTCGGTATCGACGAACTGCTCGAGCTTGATGTGCCAGTATTTTCCCGGGATGTCATAGGGCGGATCCTGGCTCCACACGGCGAGGATCATCCGAATTGCCTCGTCGACCATTTCGGGCGCGTTCTTGGGGTCGCAGCCGTAGAGCTCCTGATCGGCCGTTACGCTGCCGGCCCCGAAGCACAGGTTCAGGCGTCCCTTGGAAAGATGGTCCAACATTGCCAGCCGGCACGCCACGTGGGCCGGATGGTGCTGCTGCAGGCAGACCGGCGCGGGCCCGAGGCGAATGCGGCTCGTCTCGCCCAGGGCGCGGCCGATAAAGATCTCGGGCATCACGATCGTTTCGTACTTCATCGTGTGATGCTCGCCGATCCAGAATTCCGAAAAACCCAACTCCTCGGCCAGCACCACGAGCTCGAGATCCTCGTCGAGACTTTGGGCCAGCGGCTTAGTGGGCGGATGAAACGGCATGATGAACATGCCGTAACGAATCGGCTGCGGGTCGGATGGCATCGAGTCGTCCTTTTAGTTGTGGTGCCACTCGTTGCTTGTCAAGCCGTGCCCAGCGGTGGTGGGCTTCGCCTGGTGCCACGGGTGGCTTGCCCATCCGTGCTGTCGGCGCTGGTGGACGAGCCACCAGAGGCACGTAGTCGTCAACCGGGCGCAAGCTAATGCACCCGCAGGGCGGTGTCAATCATTCGGCGGGCGCGGAATGTTCCTGGAGCATCCGCACGGCGGAATCGCGCAGCACACGACGCATGATCTTGTTCGACGCGGTGCGCGGCAGCTCGTCGACGGTCACCAGCCGTTCGATCTTGAACAACGGATTGAGATCGCAGCGAATCGCGGCTTGCAGTTTGCGGCACAGGGCCGCCTCGCCTGCGGCGCACTCGGGACGCACGACGGCGAAGACCCACAACATGCTCGGACCGCCGCCGGGCGGCGTAACGGCGATGGCGGCCGTATCGCTCACTTCCGCGACGCCGGACAGCACGCGCTCGATTTCCACGGCGCTCGTTTTGATGCCGCCGAGGTTCATCGTGTCGTCCACGCGTCCTTGCGCGCGGTAATATCCGCCCGGCAGCCGCTCCATGGCGTCGCCGTGGCGGCGGAGCGTTTCGCCGGCCGGGCCGCGCGGCGTGTCCTCGAAATAAACCGCATGGTGATCGTGGTGCAACAGCCGCGTCGACATGCCGAGTGCCGGGGGCACGAGAAAAATTTCGCCCGCTTCGGTTTGCGAGCTTTCGTCGCGGACCATCACCAGGTCGATCCCGAACGAAGGGGTGGAAAAAGCGGCCAGCACGCTCGGCTGGGCCATCGTGCCGCCGATGTATCCACCGCCCAATTCCGTGCCGCCGCAATACTCGATCACGGGCTTGTGGCCGGCCAGGCTCGCCAGGTGCAGCATGTCGTCGGCGCTCGAGCATTCGCCGGTGGAAGTGAACCGCCGGACGCGGCTCCAATCGAGCGACCGCATGCACCCGGTGGCCCGCCACGTTTTCACCAGGCTCGGAATGACGCCGAGCATCGTCACCCGGGCGTCCTGGACAAACCGGCCGAAGTCGCGCCCCGTCGGCGCTCCGCCAAACAGGCACATCGTGGCCCGGTGCATCAGGCTCGAATAAATCAGCCACGGTCCCATCACCCAGCCCAGGTTCGTCGGCCAGGCCAAGCGGTCGTCGCTGTGCACGTCCTGGTGCAGGTAGGAGTCGACCGCGCAGCGGATGGGCGTCACGTGATCGAACGGTATGGCTTTGGGCTCGCCGGTCGTGCCTGAGGAAAACAGGATGTTGGTCGGCTCGTCGGGATCGGCGATGTAGGGCTCGAATTGCTCGTTGTCGGAGAGGAAGTCGTCCCATGTGACGTCGCCGGTGCGCAATTGGGTCGACTCGTCGGTCTTGATCACGACGGCTCGCGGCGCGCCGGCTTCGACAATCTTGGCAAATAGCGCCAGCGGCTTGCCGCCGCGCAGCGCCACGTCCTGGGTGAAGATGCCCGCGGAGTTTGCCAGCCGCAGGCGCGTGGCGATCTCCTGCGGAACCAGGCTGTCGGCAATGGAGACGGCCACGCAGCCGGCGCGAATGATCGCCAGGTAGATGGTCACGGCCTGGACGTTCATGGGCAAATAGATGGCCAGCGCGTCGCCGGCTCGAAAGCCGGCTTCGCGGATGCCGTTTGCCGCCCGATTCACGAGCCCGTTCAACTCGCGGTACGAAAGCGACTCAAAGGCGCCGCGTTCGTCGTGATAGACGACGGCCGGCTTGCCCGGGTCGGCTTGGAAGCAGCTTTCGGCGATATTCAGCTTCGCGCCGGTGAGCCACGCGGCGCGCTCAACACCGCCGGACAAATCGAGCAATTTGGCGTACGGCTTATCGAAGCGAATGCCGAGGCGGTCGATCATTTCGGCCCAGAATTCGGCCCGCTCGCGCACCGACCAGGCATGCAGCTCGGCGACCGAGGTAAAGCCGCGCTCGCGCATCATGAGGCCGACGTTCGAAACCCGAATGTCTTCCTCGGTCGGCGTCCAGGCCGGCGCGGGCCCGCGGCTTTCGTCCCAATCGCGATACGTCCACTCGAACAGAAACTTGTGCAGCTCGAACGGGTGTTCGGGTTTTAGAATCTGCCGGGAGATTTCGCGCCAAGCCACCTCGGGCGATTGACGGGCGGCCCGAATTGCGCGGGCGGCAAACGATTCGGCTTCCGCCGGCTCGAGCCCCTCCGCGACGAGTTGGTCGACCGTCAGTTGCCCGGGCATCGCGACTCCTTTCACTGCCCGGCGGCGACTGGCCGGTTGGGCACGTCAACGGTTCGCATCGGATGGCTCCCAGAATGCGCAGACGGTTGAAGTTGGATCCGAGAATGCCGGGTTCTAGTTGCGCCCGGCGGGGCGCGCATGTCAAGCGATTTTCGCGCTGCGATCACAGCGCGCGGCGATTAAACCGCGAAGTTCGCCCCGCGCGGCGTGCGGTTCCTTAACTCCGTGCGCGGGGGTTGGTATACTAAGGTCGCGATCCACGAAACCCGCACGAGAGACGATGTCCTCAGCGATTCTGACGTGGTTGTTGCCGTGTCTGCTCGTCAGCTCAGCCGATGAAGCCGGCGGGACGGATTTCTTTCGCCGCAGCGTGGCGCCGGTTTTCGAGCGGCATTGCGTCCGCTGCCACTCGGGCGATGAGCCGAAAGGCGGCCTCGACCTGACGACCGAAAAAAGGGCGCTGGCCGGCGGCGAAAGCGGCGCCGCGATCGAGCCCGGCAAGCCCGACGAAAGCCTGCTGGTCGAATACATCTCGGGCGAAACGCCGCAAATGCCCAAGGACGCCGCGCCCCTTTCGGCCGATCAAGTGGCGGCCATACGCCGTTGGATCGCCGAAGGAGCCAGGTGGCCCGAGGGGCTGGTGCTGGCCGACAAAAAGACGGTCGACGTCAACTGGTGGTCGCTCGCGCCGTTGGCCCAGGTTCAAGTGCCCCGGATTGAAGATCCCTGGGTGCGCACGGCGGTTGACGCGTTTATTCTGGCCAGGCTGCGCGAGCACGGACTGGCGCCTTCGGCCGAAGCCGATCGCCGCACGCTGGTGCGCCGGCTGACGTTCGATTTGCACGGCCTGCCGCCTGCGCCGGCGGAGATCGACGCGTTTGTAAATGACGCGAGCGACGAGGCGTACGCGAATCTTGTCGACCGCCTGCTGGCTTCGCCGCGCTACGGCGAGCGATGGGGACGGCACTGGCTCGACGTGGTGCATTTTGGCGAGTCGCACGGATACGACAAGGACAAGCCGCGGCCCAGCGCCTGGCCCTATCGCGACTGGGTCATCCGCAGCCTGAACGTCGACAAGCCGTACGACCGTTTTGTCGCCGAGCAGATCGCCGGCGACGTGCTGTGGCCGCTCGATCCCGAGGCTACGGTGGCCACCGGCTTCATCGCGGCCGGACCGTGGGATTTCGTCGGCCACGCGGAGCTGCGCGAAGGAACGGTCGACAAGGACATCGCCCGCTCGAACGATCGGGACGACATGGTGGCGGGCGCGATGTCGACGTTCTTGAGCCTCACGGTTCATTGCGCCCGCTGCCACGATCACAAGTTCGACCCGATCCGGCAGGCGGACTACTACGCGCTGCAGGCCGTGTTTGCGGGGGTGGATCGGGCGGATCGCCCGTATGACGCCGATCCCCAGGTTGCCCGGCGGCGGGCCGAGCTGGCCGCCGAAAAGTCGCGGCTGGAAGGCCGGCTCGAAGAGGCGCGGTCCGATGACGAAAGGAAGCCGGAGGCGGCAGAATCGGGGCGCGCCCTTGCCGACGTCGATTCTCAAATCGCCGCGCTTCCCAAGCAGCAGATGGTTTACGCGGCCGCCAGCCATTTTGCGGCGCAAGGCACGTTCACCCAACCCAATGGCCCGCGGCCCGTTTACCTGCTGGCGCGCGGCGACGTGCGCAATCGGGGAGAGCTGGCTGCGCCGGCCGGCGTGGCATGCGTATACGCCGGCAACCCGAATTTTACGCTGGATGATCCGAACAACGAAGGACAAAGGCGCGCGGCGCTCGCGCGGTGGCTCGTCGATCCGCGCAATGCGCTTTTGCGGCGTTCGATCGTCAATCGCGTTTGGCAATATCACTTCGGGGCCGGCCTCGTCGACACGCCGAACGATTTCGGCCGCATGGGCTCGCTGCCGTCGCATCCCGAGCTGCTCGAATGGCTGGCGGGCTGGTTTGCCGGGCACGGGCATTCGCTCAAGCAACTGCACCGGCTGCTGGTGACCAGCGCCGTGTACCGGCAGCGGTCCGAGAGCCGGCCCGACGATGAAAAAGTCGACTCGCAGAATCGCTACCTGTGGCGCATGAACCGCTCGCGGCTCGACGCCGAGTGCATTCGCGACGCGATTCTGGCCGCCAGCGGCAAGCTCGATCTGACGATGGGCGGGCCAAGCGTGCAGCAGTTCTTTTTCAAGGACGACCATTCGCCGGTTTACGACTACACGCGCTTCGACGTCGACGATCCGCGCAGCCTGAGACGCAGCGTATACCGCTTTCTGGTGCGCAGCGTCCCCGACCCGCTGATGGAATGCCTCGATTGCGCCGACCCGTCGATTATGACGCCGAAGCGCAACACAACGCTGACCTCGCTGCAGGCGTTGGCCCTGTTGAACAACCCGCTGGCGGTACGGCAAGCCGAGCACTTTGCCGAACGATTGCGCCGCGAGCACGACGACCTGCCGAGCCAGATCGAGGCCGGGTACCACCTGGCGTTGGGCCGCAAGCCGAGCGAGCAGGAAAAGCAGGAGCTCTCCACCTACGCCGAAAAGCGCGGGCTGGTCAACGCCTGCCGCGTGATTCTCAACAGCAACGAATTTGTGTTTGTGGATTGAAGAGAAGGATGAAGGATGAAGGCAGAAGGCGGAAGGCAGAAGGCAGAACGACGAAGTTGCACCACTCGCCGCGAGTTTCTCTGGAACCTCGGCGGAGGATTGGGGGGGATTGCGCTGGCGCAATTGCTGGCGGAGGCGGGACTGCTCGGCGATTGCCAGGCAGGCGAAGTGGCCGGAATGCATCATCCGCCGCGGGCCAGGCGCGTCGTGCAGCTTTTCATGTCCGGCGCCGCCAGCCAGTGCGACACGTTCGACTACAAGCCCGAGCTGGTCAAGCGGAGCGGCCAACCGTGGGATCCGGGCGAAACGGTCGAGCTGTTTCAAAGCACGCCGGGCAACTGCATGGCTAGCCCCTGGAAGTGGAAACAGTACGGCCACTGCGGAAAATGGATGAGCGACCTCGTGCCGCATTTGGCCACGTGCGTTGACGACATCGCTTTCCTGCCGGCGATGGTCGCGAAGTCAAACGTCCACGGCCCGGCCACGTTCATGCAGAACACGGGCTTCGTGCTGCCGGGCTTTCCCAGCATGGGGGCGTGGATTGCGTACGGACTGGGAACCATGACCGACAATCTGCCGACGTTCGTGGTGCTGCCCGACGCGCGTGGATTTGCGCCGAATGGCCCGAGCAACTGGAGCGCGGGCTTTCTGCCGGCCACGCACCAGGGAACGCTGATCAAGCCGGCTGCCAAAAACCCGATTGCCGACCTGTTCCCGCCGGCAGATGCAAAATTTATCACGCCGGAGAGCGAAACCGACGCTTTGGCACTGCTTAAGAACCTGAACGAACGGCACCGGCACGACCGCGAAGGCGATTCGCGGCTCGAAGCCCGCATCGCCTCCTACGAGTTGGCCGCCAGGTTGCAGCTAAGCGCCCCGGAAGTGCTGGACACCTCGGGCGAGACCGAAGCGACGCGGCGGATGTACGGCCTGGATGAGAAGACGACCGAAGACTTCGGCCGCAATTGCCTGATCGCGCGGCGGCTCTTGGAGCGGGGCGTGCGGTTCGTGCAGGTGTGGAGCGGGGCCGACAACGGTTTTCCGCGGCGAAATTGGGACAGTCACGAGGACATCGAGCGCGATCACGGCGACATGGGCCGCAGCATGGACCGCCCCGCCGCGGCGCTCCTCGAAGATCTCAAAGTGCGCGGCATGCTCGACGACACGATCGTCATCTGGACCACCGAATTTGGCCGCATGCCGTGCAGCCAGGGGAGCAAGGGGCGCGATCACAACCCCTTCACGTTCACGTCGTGGCTGGCCGGCGGCGGCATCCAGGGCGGCGTCACGTACGGTGCGAGCGACCAGTGGTCGTACAAGGCAGTCGAGTATCCGACGTATGGCTACGACCTGCACGCCACCGTGCTCTACCTGCTGGGCATCGATCACGAAAAACTCACGTTCCGCCACAACGGCATCGACCGCCGCCTGACCGACGTGCACGGTCGCGTGATTCGCGAGATCATCGCCTGAGCCTGTGCGCGGATTCCCCCTGTGAGCCGCCGCCTTTGGGGTCTATGATGAACGCCCGTCACTGGAAGTCGTGGCAATCGGCACTGCCAAGGTGGACAGTTCCATTTTGCTGCGCAAAATCGGGACAGCCCCCGCCGTTTTGAGGCCGCGATGATTGCAAACGAACCCGGGCGTCCGCGTGCCGCCGCCGTTTTATCGGAACTGCCCGACATGGTCGAGGCGGCGCGCGACGCATCGCACCGGGCGCTGGCCGAGCTCGGCGCGGCCCCAAACCTGGCGATCGCGTTCGCGTCGTTTCATCATCAGCCGCAGTTCGACGCGCTGGCCGAAATCCTGCACCGCGAGTTGGCGGCCGACTGCCTCGTGGGCTGCACGGGCGAATCGGTCGTCTGCAACGAGCGCGAAATCGAAGGGGGAGCCGCATTGGCCCTGTGGCTTGCGCATCTGCCCCACACGACGGTCGTTCCTGTGCACCTCGAATTCGAGGCCACCAGCGAAGGAGGCACGATTTCCGGCTGGCCCGATTCGTGGGGCGAGGGGCCGCCGGAGGGTGCCAGCCTGATCGTATTGGCCGAGCCGTTTAGCTTTCCGGCCGACGTGCTGTTGTCGCGATTGAACGACGATTGGCCGCACTTGCAAGTCGTGGGGGGCATGGCCAGCGGCGGATTGGGGCCGGGCCAGAACCGGCTGCTCGTGGGCGATCGCACGCTGGATGCCGGCGCCGTCGGCGTCGTGCTACACGGCGCGACCCGGCTGCGCAGCGTGGTGAGCCAGGGTTGCCGGCCGATTGGCCGCCCGCTGGTCGTGACCAAGGCTGACCGCAACGTGATCCTCGAATTGGGCGGCCGGCCGGCGCTTGCGCATTTGCAGGAGGTTTTCGAATCGCTCAGCTCCGACGACCAGACGTTGGCGCGCCAGGGACTGCACGTGGGACAAGTGATCAACGAATACCAGGACCATTTCGGCCGCGGAGATTTTCTGATCCGCAACGTGCAAGGAGCCGACCCGCAATCGGGGGCCATTGCCATCGGCGACTTCGTGCGGGTTGGCCAGACGGTGCAGTTTCACGTGCGCGACGCCGCGACGGCCGACGAGGATTTGGTTGCCATGCTGGCGGCGGCCAAAGCGGACGGCGACCGCGATTGCCTGGCGGCATTGCTCTTCACCTGCAACGGCCGCGGCACCCGATTGTTCGCCAGCGCCGACCACGACGCCGCTGCCGTTGCGCGTCACTGGCAGGGACTGCCGGTCGCCGGGTTTTTCGCCCAAGGCGAAATCGGCCCGGTCGGCGGCAAGAGCTTTGTCCACGGTTTCACGGCCAGCATCGCGCTGTTCGAATCACGGTAAGTGTG
Source organism: Pirellulales bacterium (assembly GCA_040877415.1). GTDB lineage: Bacteria > Planctomycetota > Planctomycetia > Pirellulales > PALSA-1355 > JBBDNV01. The sequence continues at coordinate 26,283 of JBBDNV010000020.1, read as the reverse complement.
ATGCCCGGCATACTAACCCGAAGCGCAAGCGAGGGAGCAGTGGGAAACGACTTTCCCCCGCCGGCTCAATGATGCCCGGCGTGAGCGTCGGCGTTCTGAAAGAGCTTATCGCCGGAGTTGCCGCGCGCCGCGACGTAGGCGATCAAATCCAGAATCTCCTCGCGCGAAAGTTTGTCGAGCAGCCCCTTGGGCATGATCGATGAAGGGGATTTTTGCCGTTCTTCGATCTCCGAAGGCTTCAGCTCGGTCGGCTCGGCCTTGGCCAGGGGGTTCTCGATCACCTTGATCCCGTCGGCGGTTTCCTCGAGCACCAGCCCAGTCACCACTTTGCCCGAGGCGAGCTGAAACGCGTACGACTGGAATTTCTCGTTGATGCGCGCCGACGGGTCGAGCAGCTCCTTCAAGATGTCGAGGGACTGCATTTTGGGGTCAAGCTGCGCCAGGTCGGGCCCGAACTGCGTGCCCACGCCGTCCAATTTGTGGCACGCCACGCAACTGGCGACCTGAAACAGTTGCTTGCCGTTGCCGTACGAGCGCCCGTGTTTCAGTTCGCCGACGGCGGCCGCCAGGTCGTCGAGCTTCCACTCGGTGCGCGGACGGCGGTCGTTCAAAAGCTCGTCCTTGATCTCAAGCGGGTGCGAGGCCAGATAGCTTTCCGGGTTTTCCAGATACGCGTCGAGGTCCTCAACGACGTACAGCGCCCCATACATTCGGCGCCAATGGCCCGGGTAGGTACACACGTACGGATAGACGCCCGGCTCGGCGGGCGCCGTGAAGTTCAGTTTCTCGGTACCGCGCGGCTGCAAAAGCGTACCGGCCAGAAGCACGCTGGGCGATTCGGGCACGTAGTGCCGCTCGGCCGCGCCGGGCTGCCCGGCGGTCGCTTCGGCGCTGGTGCCGATTTCCTCGAGCGTCCCGGGACGCGCGATCACGAAATTGTGCGGCATCAGGTCGGAATTTTCGAACACGAACTCGACCGGCTTACCCGCGCGCACCGCGATCACGTCCTTGTCGTACGACATGCGCTCAAACAACGTGCCGATGCGCACCACGCGGACGCCGAGCTCGCCCAGTTCGGCCCGAGCCCGTCGCGCCTCGTCGGCCGGCAGCAATCCGGCCAGGGCATGGGCAAATTCCATCGCGTCGAGCGGTTCGGGAGTCGTGCGCTGTCCGACGGGAACCTTGCGGATGGAAGCCACGACGGCGTCCAGAAGCGGCCGGGCTCGTTCCTTCGGCCAATCGGCGCGTCCGATGCGCTGGAGTGCCCGAATCGCGGCGGCCCGGTCGCGATCGGCGGCCACCAGGGGAGCCAATAATTCGAACGTTTTGGCCTCCTGGCCGCGGACGTAGGCGAGCGCGATCATGGCCGCGTGGCGCACGGCCGTCGCCGGATCGCCGCCCCCGACGGCCAGCGTAACGCTTTCGCGCGGAGCCTCGATCTCGTGCTTGCTAAAGACTTCGTCACGGTTGTTGTCCAAGACTTTCACCGTGAACCCCTTAAGCCTTCCGCCGAGATAGCCGTCGGTGCGGTTGTAAACGGTGATCGATTCGATCGGCATTTCCGCCCCCAGGTCGACTTCCCACCAGGGATCCTGCGTTCCCTCCTCGGTGTGCGACTGGCCGCCGTCGCCGAACTGGCCGCTCTTGTTGCCGTCGATGGCCCGCCGGGCTTCGCCGCCGTGGGCCGTGTTCTTTTGCCGAGCTTTGCCGTTGCGCGCGACGTTGCGGCCGGCACTGGCGACCTCTACTTCAGCCAGCGTCAGCGTTCCACGATCCGATAGCTCGATCCGCACGTAACGGCCCGAGACCTCGTTCGACGCGGGGCCGGCGGAGAGCGATTCCGGCAGGCCGCCCAACAAGGGCACGATGCGCCCGTACAGGCTGGCCCGCACGCTGCCGTCGGCCACGAGCGGCATTGCGTCGAGAAAATCACGCAGCGAGCCGACCGATCGATTGGCAAGCTGCCAGGTCCCGTCGGCCGACTTGTCGACGCTCACGAGCGAAACGAACCCGATTTGCCGCAGCACGCGCTGCCGGGCCGTCGTGGCCAGCTTTTCCAGTTCCGTTCGCGCGCCGGCCAGCTCGTGGGCGCCGCGGCCGGTGAGCTGGCGCACGAGGTCGAAGACCAGGCTCTGGTCGGGCCGGCTCGCGGCGGCGTCGAGCGATTCGAGGACGTCGATGATCACGCCCAGCTCGGACTTGCCGTCAAGCCGGGCCAAAATGCGGATCGCCTCGCGCCGCTCGTCGTCGAGCAATCCGGGCCGATTGAGGATTTCGCGGCAGACGGCGCGGCTGCGCTCCATTTTCAGCAGCCGCTCGCTGGAAATGTTTTCGAGCAAGTATCGCCTGCCCGCGTCGGTCGTGAAGGCAATCGCCATGCCCTCGTCCAGGGCTTTCTTCCAGAAGGGGTCGAGCGTCTTGAGCGTTTCGGTGCGGACGAATTTCAGGTACTCGTCGTCGGGTAGCTCGGCGGCGACCAGCGGGATTTCCACGGCCTCGGGCACGCGGAAAAAGCTGGCGGCCCGCACCGCTTCGAGCCGCACGCGGGGATGCTCGTCGGCCGCCATCCGCCTTAGCAGCTCAAGCGCACTGGTGACGCCGTCGCGCTGGTAGCAAAGCACGCGCGTGGCAGCCGCGCGGGCCCGAAAGTCGGGCGACTTGAGCACCCGCTCCAAGAGCGGCCCCTTCACGCGATTGTGCTGCTGGTTGAGCCACAAGGCTTCCAGCAGATTGTGCTCGTATTGGGGATCGTCGGGATCGAGAGCCGCCACCCAGCGATCGACGGCGGCCAGCACTTCGTCGCTCGCGCGGCCGCTCAGCTCGATGCGGGCCCGATGACGCACGCGCAGCTCGGGCTCTTTCAGCACGTCGAGCAGGTTGGCGATCGGCTCTCCGGCGATTTTGGGCGACCGCGAAAGCGGACGGCCTTCGTACGTCACCCGATACACGCGGCCGTGCGTTCGATCGCGGCTGGGGTCGCGAAGATTGTGTTGCATGTGGCCGATGATCGGGTTGTGCCAATCGGTGAAATAAAGCGCCCCGTCGGCTCCGATCTCGAAATCGGCCGGTCGAAAACTGGGATCGCTCGACGAGACGATCGGCTCCATTTCGGTCGCGCCGAAGCTGGCTCCCTTGTCAAAAAGTTTGTATTGCAGGATGCCCTGGAAGCCGATCACGTTGCCCACCAGCAAGTTGCCCTGCACCTCGTCGGGAAAGTGGCGGCTGGAGAGAAACTCGATGCCCCCGCAAGGTCGCGTTCGCGGCTGGTAAACCGTCGGCGGCGTCGCGTGCTTGTTGGGAAAATCGACGTGTCCGGAAAAGAGGGCCGCGTGGTACGGCACCGCGCCGGTGCCGTCGACCACGATGTCCTGCCCCCAGTCGTCGAATGCGTGTCCGTGCGGATTGGCAAAGCCGTAGGAGACGTAGACCTCGAACTTTTCGGTGCGCGGCTCGTAGCGAAAGACGCCAGCGTTGGCCAAGCGCACGGGCGGACCATACGGCGTTTCGACCTGCGAGTGGTGGAAGGTGCCTTCCTGGAAATAAAGGGCCCCGCCGGGATCGAGCGCAAAGCTGTTGGCCGTGTGGTGCGTGTCGGCCGAGTCGAGTCCACTGATGACTCGTTGACGGACGTCGGCCCGGTCGTCGCCGTCGGTGTCCCGCAGGAACATCAAATCCGGGGCCTGGGCCACGAACACGCCGCCCCCCCAGAATTCAAAGCCGGTCGGATTCGTCAGGTGGTCGGCAAACGTGATGCACCGCTCGGCCCGGCCGTCGCCATCGGCGTCTTCCAGGATCAGTAGCTTGTCGTTCAACTCGTCCTTGGGCTTCCAATGCGGATAGCTGTCCCAGGCCGCGACCCACAATCGTCCCTTGGTGTCGAAGGCCATTTGCACGGGGTTGACCAGCTCGGGGAACATTTCCTCCGAAGCGACGAGATTTACTTTCATGCCCTTGGCCACCGTCATTTTGCCGATCGCCTCTTCGCCGCCGAGAAAGACGTGCTTTCCGCCGGGGAGCGGGCCGGGCTTGTTGGTAATCACTTCGATATAGGGCGGCGTGTTGGCGTCGTCGACCTTCAAGTCGCGGCCCTGTGCCGCGGCCCAGATGCGCCGGTCGCGGTTGCCGGTCATCACATTCAGGATTTCCAGCTCGCGCTGCATCACTTCGCGATTCGTTTGATCGTTGACGAATTTGAGATCGGCCCGGCCGCCGAAGATCGAATAACCGTCGGTCGTGCGATAGCGGGAAAACCAGTGGTAGTTCTTGTCCAGCACGGCCTGGCGAAGTTTTTCGAGCGCGGCCGGATCGGGCGACTTCGCATTCCTGCCGAACAGCGATCGGTCAATGACCGCGGCCAGTTGCCGGTAGCCGCGCTGGCCCAGATGGATGCCGTTGAATGTAAGCGGCTGGTCGCTCGCGCCGTAGAGCTGGCGAGTCGGGTGGAACAAATCGACAAACGGCACGCCCCGCGCGCCCGCGACTTCGGCCATCGCCGCCGTATACAGCGCCAGCCGCTCGTTGTTCTCGTTCCCGTCGGGCAGATTGGGGTCGTCGAGATCCTCGTGCGCGAGGGGCGAAAAAAGGACCAGCCGCGGCGGCGAGGCGCCGTTGTATTTTTCGCCGAGCGTATGTTGGATGAAGGCGTCGAGATCCTGTTTGAATTTCGGCAATCCCTCCCGGTCGGCGAACGATTCGTTGTAACCGAAGAACGCCAGGACCACGTCGGCCTTGGTGAAACTGAGATGATCGTCGGGGCTGCCGAATCCGGCCGAGCGCAGCCGCATCGTCAGCTCGTCGCCCGAAAAACCGAGATTGCGGACGACCAGCTCGTGCTTCGGAAAGCGGCTGTGCAAGTGCGCCTCGAAATAGCCGAAATGCTGCATCCGATCGGCCAGCGTGCTGCCGATGACGGCGATCTTGTCCGATGGTTTCAGCTCCAAAAGCGGCGGCTCGGCGGCCACCAGGATCGAACTGCCAAAGCGTCCGAGGAGAAGCACGGCCACCACGAAGGAAACAAGAAAGCGATGTGCCGCCATGAGGTCTCCTTGTGGAGCGAATCAGACCAATCGGGAGGGTCGGGGGGCATGCCGTGCCGCACGGCCCGACTTCGCTGCGCCTGGGGGTCGGGGTTTTGGGAGTCCTAGCGGCGCAGAGCGGCAGGCTCTTTCATTTTGAACGAACGCCAGCGAGCTTTCAAGCCGCCGCCGCGCCGGCCGTGCGTCAAGTTGCCTCCGCGGAAGGCGAATAGACGTGGGCATGCTCGCGAAAGAAGGAATTGCTGATTAACAACCCGCTCACCAGCGCCATCGCGGCCAAGAACATGTGAAACGCCGTGTCGACTCCCACCGCCGTGTTTTCGGTCAGCAGTGCCGACAGGCTCCGCACGCCGAACGAGCCGGGCACCAACAGCGCCAGACCGGGCACGGTCATCAATTGCGCCGGTTGGCGGAAGGAGTTGGCAAATACGTTGGCCGACACCCCCAGTAGAAACGCCGCGAGAAACGGTCCGGCCAAGAGCCCCAGCTCTTTGGCTCCCAGCCGCGCGCCGGCTAGCGCCACTACCGATCCGGCAAGCGCCACCCAAAAGTCTCTCAACCGCGCGCGAAAGCGGATCATCGAACCGAAGGCCACGGCCACGAGCGCCGGCACGACCCACCAGGCGGGCACGCTGGCCTGCACCGTCTCGACGGGCTGATTGACCGTCGGCACGATCAGCGTGACGCCGATCACGGCGCCAAAAGCCATGGCCAATAGCACGACCACCACGCCGGCCAGCCGGGCGGCCCCCGAGCTTGAATGTCCGTGAGCAAGCTCGTCAACGGCGTCCACGAGCGACAGGCCCGGCAGCAAGATGATCAAACCCGCGGCCAGGGGAATCCATTCCACGAAGTTGTCGCTGAAGGCGTAGGCCGCGTTGGCAATCGCGGAGGCGGCAGCCGCCGATGCCAGCTCAAACACGCGCGTCGAGGAACGCACGTGCTCGATCGCCACCGCGATCACGCCCACCGCCAGCCCGATAAGCACGGCCGTGGCGATCTCCGCGGTGGCCCCGCCAAAGAAGACGGCAAAAGCTCCGGCGCTCAGAACGTACGACAGAATCGTCGACGGCCAGCCCCACCGCGACGCGGCTCGCATCACGAAATCGATGCGCCGCTTCGCTTCTGGCGCTTCGAGCGTGCCCCGGGCGATGCCGCGGGCAATGACCGTCAAGCGGGCCAGCCGTTCCAGGTGCACTCCGGCCGGCTCGATCCTAAGCAGCATCGTGACCGGAGACGTTTCCTCGCCCACCGACAGCATGATGCCGGTGGGCAACGAGAACACGTGCACGGGCGTGCCCAGCCGGGCGGCCGTTTGCTCGAGCGTTGTCTCCAGCCGATGGGCCGGCACGCCGGAGGAGTGCAAGGCCTTGGCCAACGCCGCCAGCAGCTCCACGTGCGAGCGAAACTCGGCCTCCTGCGAGTCCTCGTGCGAATCCCGATCTCGTTCGCCGGTCGCTTTCGACATGCCATCTTTTCCCTGAGAGCCAGCGGCGGATTCAAGGTATCCCCCGGAAGAAAAACTGTCGAGCCGAGAATCGCCGCCATCAGCCAGGCTGCGATTGAAATCAAACGTCTCAGGTGGTCTACTTGTCTTTTCATTGGACTCCCCGTTTACGCGTCCCACCTGGTTTCCGTCGGAACGATGTTTGATCCCGTAGAAGGCTCGGTCCGCTTTCCCGAATTGGAAAGCGAAATCGGCCGGTTCTGGAAAAGCCGGAAGATTTACGAGAAGTCGTTGGCCGCGCGCGCGGGGGCGCCGCGGTTCGTCTTCTACGAAGGTCCGCCGACCGCCAACGGCTTGCCCCATCCGGGCCACTGCCTGACGCGCGCCATCAAGGATCTCTTTCCCCGCTATCGCACGATGCGGGGCTACCTGTGCCAGCGCAAGGCCGGTTGGGATACGCACGGGTTGCCGGTCGAAGTCGAGGTCTCCAAGGAGCTGGGCATCCACTCGAAGGAAGAGATCGAACGCTACGGCGTCGAGCCGTTCATCCACAGATGCGTCGAAAGCGTGTTCCGCTACACCCGCGAGTGGGAACGCATGACCGAGCGGATCGGCTTTTGGATCGACTTGAACGATGCCTACGTGACCTACCACCAGAGTTACGTCGAAAGCGTGTGGTGGGCACTCAAAAGCCTGTTCGATCGCGGGCTCTTGTACCAGAGCTACAAGATCGTTTGGTGGTGGGCCCAGGGGGGAACGGCGCTCAGCTCCGGCGAAGTCGGCCAGGGCTATCGCGAAGTGGCCGACCCGAGCGTGTACGTGCGCTGTGGGCTCGTGGACGAGCCCGATACGTCGCTCTTGGTGTGGACCACCACGCCCTGGACGCTGCCCTCCAATCAATTCGCCGCCGTGCATCCGGAGCTGGAATATGCGGTCGTGGAGGAAGCCGAGGGGCGAAAGCTGATCATGGCCCGGGCGCTGGTCGAGGAAGTCGGCGAAAAGGCGAAACAGGAATTGAAAGTCGTCAAGACGCTGGCGGGAGCAAAACTCGTAGGCCGCCGCTACCGGCCGCCGTTTGACTATTACTACAAATCGCTGGGCGAAACGACCGGCACGCTGCGCGCCGGCGGCAAACAGCACGTCGCCTGGCGCATCGTGCCGGCAAAGTTCGTCACGATCGACAGCGGCACCGGAGTGGTGCACCAGGCCCCCGCTTTCGGCGAAGTCGACTACGACGTGCTCGAGGAGGAGCAAGCGAGATTCGTCGAAGGCGAAGGACCCGAGCTGATTTGCTCCGTCGCGCCCGACGGCAAATTCACGGCCGAAGCCCCCGACTACGAGGGTCGCTGGGTCAAGGACGCCGACAAAGATCTCGCCCGCGAGCTGCGCCGCCGCGGGCTGTTGTTCCACCAGGAGCAATACCGGCATGAGTATCCGTTTTGCTGGCGGGCCGAAGAGGATCCGCTCATCCAGTACCCGCGGCAAAGCTGGTTCATCCGCACCGCGCAATTCAAAGACCGGATGCTGGCCAATAACGAGCGAATCAACTGGCTGCCGGAACACATCAAGGCAGGACGCTTCGGCAATTTTCTGGAGACCAACGTCGATTGGGCCCTCTCGCGCGAACGCTATTGGGGCACGCCGCTGCCGATTTGGGTTTGCGACAAAACCGGCCGGGCCGAAGCGATCGCCGGCTACGCCGAATTGTTGGCCAGGCCGGGCGTCGAGGGCACCGAAGTCTGGGAAAAGGCCAAGGCGGCCAATCCCAAGCTCAGCGAACATCTGAAGGTGCACAAGCCGTATATCGACGCGATCACGTACCGCTCGCCCTTCGATCCGGCCGGCACGATGCGCCGCGTGAGCGAAGTGATCGACGGCTGGTTCGACTCCGGCGCGATGCCGTTCGCCCAATGGGGCTATCCGCACGCGGGGCGCGAAAAGTTCGCCGAGCAGTTTCCCGCCGATTTCATCAGCGAAGCGCTCGACCAGACCCGCGGCTGGTTCTACAGCCAATTGGCTATCAGCACACTGCTGTTCGGCGACGAAGACTCGAATGATCCCGACCGCCCGACGAAAAAGTGGCCGCATCCGTTCCGCAATTGCATCGTGCTGGGACTGATGCTCGGCGAAGACGGCCAAAAAATGTCCAAGAGCAAGCGGAACTACCGCGAGCCGGACGAGATTTTTGACCGTTACGGCGCCGACGCGCTGCGCTGGTATTTCTTTGCCAACCAGCCGCCGTGGACCTCGATCCGCTACAACGAGCAGGCGATCAAGGACAGCATCCCCGAGTTCCTGCTGCGGCTGTGGAACGTTTATAGCTTCTTCGTGATCTATGCCAACATCGACGGATTCGACCCGGGCACGGCGCTTGAGGGCAAAGTCGATCAGTTGATCTCCGCCGAGCTCGCGGCCGCCAATACGTACCGGCCGCCGGCGGACCGCGCGGAGCTCGACCGCTGGATCGCCAGCGAATTGCACCGGACCGTACGCGCCGTGATCGAGCACATGGACGCATACGACAATTTCGCCGCCTGTGGGCAGATCACGGCGTTTGTCGACGCGCTGTCGAACTGGTACGTGCGCCGCAGCCGCGATCGGTTCTGGAGCGAAGACAAGGCCGCGCCCGATAAGCTGGACGCGTATTGGACGCTTTTCGAATGCCTGTTGACCACCGCCAGGATGGTCGCCCCGTTCGTGCCCTACCTGGCCGAAGCGCTGTGGCGGAACCTGGCCGTGGCCGGCTGCGGGTCGGGCGCGAAAGAGAGCGTCCACCTCTGCGATTTTCCCGAGTCCGACGAAACGGCAATCGATCAAAACTTGTCCGCGCGGATGAACCTGGCCCGCGAGATCGTTTCGCTCGGCCGGGCGGCCCGGATGGCGGCGAAGCTCAAGGTGCGACAGCCGCTGGCCAAGGTCGAGGTGATCCTGGCCGACCGGACGCATCAGCCGTGGCTCGAGGATCACTCGGCGCTGGTGGCCGAAGAATTGAACGTCAAGCAGGTGGAATTCACCGGGCAGGCCGAGCGGTACATTTCCTATACCTTGCTGCCCGACTTGAAGCGCTTGGGCCCGCGGCTGGGAAAGCAACTGCCCGAGTTGCGCAAAGCACTGGCGGAGGCCGATGCCGCCGCGCTGCTTGCGCGAATGGAAACGGAGCGCTCGGTGACGCTCGACTTACCCGGCGGCTCGGTAACGCTCGATGCCCAGGATTTGCAGATTCGCTTGCAGGCCAAACCGGGTTGGGCCGCCGCGCAGGGAGCGGCGTGCGTCGTCGTGTTGGCCACCGAGCTGGACGAAGCGCTCGTGGCTGAAGGATTGGCCCGCGAGCTGGTGCACGCGATTCAGAATCAACGCAAGGAGATCGGTTGCCAGTACACCGATCGAATTGCCGTCGGCTTGGAAACCGACGACGAGGCATTGAGCGGCGCCGCCGATCGATATTTAGAGTACATTCAAGGCGAAACCCTGGCGGTGCGGGTCGATTTTGAACCGCTTGCGGGCGTCGAGCCGGTGGAAGTCAAGCTCGGCGGCCCGCTCGCCAAACTCTACGTGCAAGTGGTGTCGGCGTGAGCCCGTCGAACGAGCCAACCCGGTTGCGACTCGTCGTCCTGATTTCCAGCGGCGGCACCACGCTTAAGAACCTGCTGGAAAAAATCGCCGCCGGCCGGCTCGACGTTGAGATCGCGCTGGTGATCTCCAGCAATTCGAAAGCGCGGGGCTTGGAGATCGCCAGATCGGCCGGCATCGCCAGTCGCGTGATCACCCCGAAATCGCACCCGACGAGCGACGCTTACAGCGAAGCGATTTTCGCCGCCTGCCGTGAAGCCGGCGCGCAATTCGTCGTGATGGCCGGATTCCTCAGCTACGTGCCGATTCCACCCGATTTTGAGAACCGCGTGCTCAATATCCATCCGGCGCTGATCCCGGCCTTTTGCGGCAAGGGATTCTTCGGCCGCCGCGTGCACCAGGCCGTGTTGGAATACGGCGCGAAGGTGAGCGGCTGCACGATTCATTTTGTCGACAACCAGTACGACCACGGCCCGGTGATCCTGCAAAAGATAGTGCCCGTCTTGGACGACGACACCCCCGAGTCGCTCGCCGCCCGCGTCTTCGCCGCCGAATGCGAAGCCTATCCTGAAGCGCTGCGACTGTTGGCCACCGGCAAAGTAACCGTCGAAGGCCGCCGGGTGCGCGTGCGCTAATCGTCGGGCATCACGCCGCGGCGGGCTCGTAGCCGAGCGACTGATATAACTGGAACGCTTCGCGCCAGCCGCTGTGAGTCTCGAGCCAGATCTGGCGCTCGCCGGAGTCCCAGACTGCGGCTTCGAGATTCGCTAACAGGAACCGGCCGATGCCGCGGCGTCGATAAGCGGGCAACACGCACAGCCAATGTACGACCGGTTTGTCATCGAATGGCTCGCCGCGGCGAGCGAGCGTGACTGTCCCCACGACTTTCGAGGGCATCAACACCGGCTGGGCTTCGGCCAGCCACATTGCCCCCGGCCGCCACCACGGCTTGGTCAAAAACTCGCGCTCGAAGTCGGCGGCGTCCCAGTTGCCGATGCCGACCTTCTCGCGCGCAAAGGCCCGGCGGCGCAAGTCGAGCCAGGTTTCGACGTCCTGCGTCCCGGCGTAGTTGCGCAGGCGGATTCCCGGAACTTCGACCGGCTGTGGAGCCTCGCTGAGCCGCTTGGTCAGTTGCAGGATGATCGCCATCAAGTCGATTGTTCCACCTTTGCCCGAACGCGGCCAGTCTCGACGCATGGCCGATCACTGCAAGTCGTTACAGAGGAGCCAGTTACCGACAAAACCCTCGCAAAAACGCCGCGTGATGACAGAATTATTTCATATATGAGCACCATGGATGATTGAATACTGACATGATTTTCCTCATAATTGACGCCAAGCTAACAGGTTCATGCACAATATGGAAGGTCTTGAGCGTTGCTGGTCGAAGAACGTCGCAATCAATTGCTGGAAATGGTCCGCGCGAGGGGGTTTGCGTCGCTGCCCGAGCTGGCCGAACAGTTGCAGGTCTCCGAATCGACCATTCGCCGCGACCTGGACTACCTGGAAGAGATCGGCAGCGCCAAACGAACGCACGGGGGCGTGTTTTACGCAGGGCCTTCGCCCAAGCTGCCGCACTTCGACGAGCGACAACCGGCCCAATGGGACAAGAAGAAATTGATCGCCGCCGAAGCCGTGAAGCTCATCGACGATGGCGACACCGTGCTCTTGGACGGCGGCAGCACGACGTACGAAGTCGCGCGCCTCTTGGTCGGCCGCCGGCTGCAAATCGTCACGAACTCGCTGCCGGTGGCCAACCTGTTCGCCTCGAACGCCAACCACGACCTGGTGATCGTGGGGGGATTCGTCTATCCGCGCACCGGCGTGACCCTGGGACCCTATGCCAACGAAATGCTCGAGCGGCTCAGCGTGCGGCGCACGATCCTGAGCGTCTCGGGCATCAACGAGCGTGGCTTTTTCAACAACAACCTGCTGTTGGTCGAAACCGAACGGGTCATGATGCGCGCGGCCGACGAAGTGATCGTGGTGGCCGACAGCACAAAATTCGGCTGCCAAAGCCTGGCGCTATTGTGCACGCTTGACCAGATTCATCACCTGGTGGTCGACGACGAGATTTCCAAGGAGTGGCGCCGAAAAGTGGCCGACGCGAACGTCGAGCTGCACCTGGCGGCCGCCGAAACCGAGCCCGAGAAATAGCCCTTACGCTACGCCATGACCGCCTCCGCCATCTTTGACCGCGCAAGCGTCGAGCAAATCGTTCGCGAAGTCGTGCTGGGCACGCTTAGCGCGCAATTCGCGCCGCGCGACAAGGGCGTTCCAGACCTGGTGGTGAGCATTTCGGCCCGGCACTTGCACTTGACCGACGAGCACGTGGAAACGCTGTTTGGCGCAGGGCACAAGCTGACGGTAATGAAGCCGCTCTACCAGGACGGCTTTTACGCGGCCGAGGAGACCGTGATGGTCGTAGGGCCGAAGCGTCGCATGCTGCCCAACGTGCGCGTGCTAGGCCCCACGCGCCGGCACAGCCAGGTGGAGCTGGCGTTTACCGACGCCATTTCGCTGGGCATCGACACGCCGGTGCGCAAGAGCGGCAACTTTCGCGGCAGCGCCGGGTGCGTTCTGGTTGGGCCAGCCGGAGTGGTAGAGCTGGCCGAAGGCGTGATCCGCGCCGAGCGGCACGTGCACATGAATCCGGACCATGCCGTTTACTACGGCGTCACGAGCGGCGACCGCATGAGCCTGCGCATCGAAGGCACTTGTACGCTTGTGCTCGAAGACCTGCTCGTGCGGGCCGACGAGACGAGCAAGCTCGAAGTGCACCTCGACACCGACGAAGGCAACGCCGCCGATCTGGATCACTCCACGAGAGTCGAACTCTTTAAACCGTAGAGACCAGCTAGCAAACGAAAATGCTAGCCCGAAGCGCAAGCGAGGGAGCACGATAACATGATCCGCAAGTGAACCCTCGCTGGCGCTTCGGGCTGGTATCACGCGTCCGCAACAACCCGTTTCCTTTTTTTCCGGAGAGTTTCAAAGATGGCAAAAACAGTAGACGCGCTGGGCATGATCGAGACCAAGGGGTTCATCGCCCTGGTCGAAGCCAGCGACGCGATGATGAAGGCTGCCAACGTGCAGTTTCACGGCTGGGACAAGGTGGGCAGCGGCCTGGTGACCGCGTTTGTCACCGGCGACGTAGCCGCGGTGAAGGCCGCCACCGACGCCGGCGCCGCGGCCGCCGGGCGAGTCGGCGAAGTCATCGCCGTGCAGGTCATTCCCCGCCCGCACGACGATCTCGGCATTGTCATGCCCGAGAGCCGCAAAGCAAAAGCATGAACGATAAACGTTGAGCCCCGAGCCCATCGGGCCGCGGGTCGCGTGCCAAACGAACGCTACACAACCTTACAAAGAAGGACATTTCACACATGAACCATGCAATCGGACTCGTTGAAACCAAGGGCTTGATCGCGCTGATCGAAGCCACCGACGCCATGGCCAAGGCGGCCAACGTCGAAATCGTCAAGCGTGTTTCCATCGGCGGGGCGTACGTCACCACGGTGGTGCGCGGCGACGTGGGCAGCGTGCGGGCAGCCGTCGAAGCCGGCGCCAATGCCGCCACGCAAGTGGGCGAGCTGGTGGCCAGCCACGTGATTCCGCGCCCCGCGGAAGGCCTGGTGGCCGCTTACTTGTCGTAAGCCGCTGGCCTTACAAATCGCGGCGAGCCAGGAAGCCCCGGCCGCGTCGTCAATTGCGAAAAGGATCGTGTGCCATGAAGATTCTCGTGGCCAACCTCGGCTCGACGAGTTTTAAGTACCGGCTGTTCGAAATGGCCGGCGAGCGCCAGCTCGCGCGCGGCAGCATCGAGCGGATCGGCTCGCCCGAAAGCCGCTCGACGGTGGAAATCGGCGACGAGCGCCGCGAAACGACGGCGCACGTCGCGGATCACGCGGCGGCCGTGCGGCAGTGTCTTGCGCAGTTGACCGATCCGGAGATTGGCTGCCTCGAGGACGCCGCCTTGGTATCGGCCATTGGATTCAAGGCCGTGCACGGCGGAGCCACGAGCGGCGTCAAGCTCGTCACGCCGCAAGTGCTCTCGGCCATGGAGGAAATGGCCGAAGTGGCGCCGGCCCACAATCCGCCCTACGTCGCCGCCATGCGCGTGTTGAGCGAGAAACTGCCAGAAATTCCGCTCGTGGCCGCCTTCGAAACCGGCTTTCACCACACCATCCCCGAACGCAACCGCTACTATCCGGCTCCCTACGAGTGGGCCGAAAAATACCATGTGAAGCGTTGGGGCTTTCACGGCGCCAGCCATCAGTACATCGCCACCCGGACGGCCGAACTTTTCGGCCGCGATGACCTGCGCGTCATCTCCTGCCACCTGGGCGGGTCCAACTCGTTGTGCGCGATTCGAGGCGGCAAGAGCGTCGCCACGTCGATGGGCATGAGCCCGCAGTCGGGCATCGCGCATAACAACCGCGCCGGCGATTTCGATCCGTTTGCCATCCCCGTGATTATGAAGCACACGGGCCAGACGCTTGGGCAGGTGCTCGATGATCTGGCCGAGCGCAGCGGGCTGTTGGGCTTAAGCGGCCTAAGCGGCGACGTGCGCGACCTGGAAGAGGCGGCGGAAAAAGGAAACGCCCGGGCCCGGCTGGCCCTGGACGTCTTCACCTCCGACATTCGACGCGCACTGGGCGCGATGCTGGTCGAATTGGGCGGAGCCGACGCGATCGTCTTCACCGGCGGCATCGGCGAAAACGGCGTGAACATTCGCGCCGCAGTGTGCGCCGGCCTCGAAGAGCTGGGCATCGTGCTCGATCCGGCGGCCAACGCCAGCGCCAAGGGTGAAGTGAAAATCAGCTCGCCGGAAAGCCGCACGCAAATCTGGTGCGTGCCCACGAACGAGGAATTGATCGTCGCCCGACAAACCAAACAACTCCTGGAAGAAAAAAGGTAAGGCCATGTTCCTCGCCCAAGTCACCGGCTCGCTCGTCGCCACGCAAAAAGTCGACACCATGGTCGGCCACAAGCTGCTCGTCGTGGAGCCGTTTCGCGTCGACCCCAAGAACCGCAACCGGCTCGTCACGACGGGCCGCACGTTTGTCGCCGTCGACACGGTGGGGGCCGGCGAAGGCGAGTTCGTGCTGATCACCCAAGGCTCCAGCGCCCGCATGACCCCCCAAACCAAGAATTTGCCGATCGACACCGTGATCGTGGGCCTGGTGGACACGGTCCACGTCGATCACAACTGCGTCTTTCGCCGTGAAGACGCGCCGACCGCCGACTAACCGACTCGGCTTTGACGAAGGATGTTTGACCCATGCAAGCAACTGAAGAGTTGATCAAGAGCGTCGTCGAACAAGTGCTGACGCGAATGGGCAGTGCGCCGTCGGGCAGTGCGCCGTCGGGCACTGCGCAGATGGGCACTTCGCAGACGGGCCAATCGCCCGCGGGCGCCTCTCCGCCGCCGCCCGTCGCCGGCCGCGGATATAGCGGCCGCTTTGGCGTCTTTACCTGCGTTGACCAGGCCGTGGCCGCGGCTACCGAAGCCTTCGAGCAGCTCAGCGAACGCTCGCTCGAGGATCGCAAACGAGTCATCGACCACATCCGCCGCATTTCGATCGACCAATCGGTCGAGCTGGGAACGATGGAAATGGAAGAGACCAGGATCGGGCGTCTAGCGCACAAGATCGAAAAGCTCAAGACGCTCGGCGAGCGCACGCCCGGCGTCGAATTCATGCGCAGCGAAGTGTTCAGCGGCGACCACGGACTGGCGGTGATCGAGCACGCCCCGTTCGGCGTGATCGGCACGATTACGCCGGTCACGCATTCGCTGCCGACGATCACGGGTAACGCCATAAGCATGATCGCCGGCGGCAACACGCTGGTGGTCAACCCGCACCCGGGCGGAAAGCGCGTGGCGGTCGAAGGCGTGCGGCGCTTCAACCAGGCCATCTATCGCGACCTGGGCATCGACAACGTGATCGCGGTGATCGCGGAGCCGACGATCGAATCGGCCGAGGCGATCTTCAGCCATCGGGGCGTGCGGCTGATCTGCGTCACCGGCGGTCCGGCGGTCGCGCGGGCCGCCATGAAGGCGAGCAAGCGGGCCATCGTCGCCGGGCCCGGCAATCCGCCTGTGGTCGTGGATGAAACGGCCGATCTCGACCGGGCCGCCCGGGCCATCATTGTGGGCGGCGCGTACGACAACAACCTGCTGTGCATTGCCGAGAAGGAAGTGTTCGTCGTCGCCAAGGCGTTCGACGCCATGATGGCCGCCATGGAGCGGGCCGGAGCCGTGCGGCTCGCCGCGCGGGAAGTCGCGGCGCTCACGAAAAAGGCGATTGCGACCGTCGGCGAGGGCGACCACAAGCACGACGTGCCCCACAAGGATTTTCTGGGGCAAGATGCCGCCGTGTTGGCCAGGGCCGCGGGCAAGCGCGTGCCCGACAAAACAGAACTGCTCTTCGGCGAAACCGACGAATCCAATCCCTTCGTGCCCGTGGAGCAGATGATGCCGTTTTTGCCTTTCGTCCGGGTGCGCGACATCGACGAGGCGATTGCCAAGGCCAGGCACTACGAGCACGGCTTCCGGCATACGAGCATCATCCATTCGAACAACGTGCGGAACATGACCAGGATGGGCCGGGCGCTCGACACCACGCTGTTCGTCAAGAACGGCCCGTGCATGTCGGCCTTGGGACTGGGGGGCGAAGGCTACCTGTCGTATTCGATCGCCACGCCGACCGGCGAAGGCGTGACCACGCCGCTGACGTTCACGAGGGAACGCCGCTGCTCGCTCGTCGACGATTTGCGAATTTTGGGCAAGTAACCTAACAGCAAGACGGAAACACACCATGCAACTAGGCGTCGTCGTCGGCACCGCCACTTCCACCGTCAAGCATCCCACCCTCACCGGCTGGAAGATGCTGGTCGTGCAGGTTTACGGCGCCGACGGCCGCACGCCGGACGGAGAACCGTTGATCGCGATCGATGCGCTCGGGGCCGGAATCGGCGCAAGCGTCGTGCTGTCGAGCGATGGCAAAGGGACGCGCGAGCTGGTGAAAAGCGACAACACGCCGGTGCGTTATAGCGTCGTGGGAATTCGGGACTGAGCAAGTAAGGCGAGCCATGCGAATCGGCGAAGTGATCGGCAGCGTGACCTTGAATCGGGCACACCCGAGCCTGACGGGAGGGTCGTTTCGCCTGGCGATTCCACTGTCGCTTGCAGAACTGGCCGGCGGCGCGCTGACGCAAGGCGAGGCGATCGTCGTGTACGACGAACTCGGGGCCGGCTTGGGCAGCCGCATTGCCTTCAGCGAAGGCGCCGAAGCGGCCCAGCCGTTTCTACCGGAGGTGAAACCAGTCGACGCGTACAACGCGGCGATCCTCGATGACATTCAATTGGTAAGTCAGAAGGACAAATGAAGAATCTCCACCAACTCAAGCTCGAAATCTGCGACATCGGACGGCGGCTCTACAACAAGGGCTTCGCCGCCGGAAACGACGGCAATATCAGTTATCGCCTCGGCAAAAACGAGGTGCTCTGCACGCCGACGATGGTCTCCAAGGGCTTTTTGACGCCCGATATGCTGTGCACCGTCGACATGGAAGGCCGGCAGCTCACCGGCCGTTTGAAGCGCACGAGCGAAGTTTTGCTTCACCTGGCGATCATGAAAAAACGGCCCGACGTGAAAAGCGTGGTCCACTGCCATCCGCCCCACGCCACCGCGTTTGCCGTGGCCCACGAGCCGATTCCGCAATGCGTGCTGCCCGAGGTGGAGGTGTTTTTGGGCGACGTGCCGATCACGAAGTACGAAACGCCCGGCGGGCAGATGTTCGCCGACACCGTTTTGCCGTTCGTGGAAAAGACGAACGTCATCATCCTGGCCAATCACGGCACGGTCAGCTACGGCGAAACTGTGGAGCGGGCTTACTGGTGGACCGAGATACTTGACTCCTACTGCCGCATTCTGATGTTGGCAAAGGACCTGGGGCGCATCAACTACTTCACCGAAGGGAAGGAGCGCGAGTTGTTGGATTTGAAAACCAAGTGGGGCTTCCGGGACGCGCGGCTCGCGCCCGGCATGGAGAATTGCGACATCTGCGCCAACGACGTGTTTCGCGACAGTTGGACCGAAAGCGGCCTCGCGCGGCGAGCCTTTGAGCCGCCTCCGTCGATGCGGCCAAAGACTTCGTCCGCTTCTGGCGCGCCGGCCGGCGCCGCGCCGCAAGTCGACCAGGAGCAACTCATCCAAACCATCACCGAGCGGGTCATGGCCGCTTTGCAGGGCAAATGACGACGGCCGGCAGAGAAAAAAGGATCCTATGAAAGTCACGATTATCGGCGGCGGCGGACTGGTCGGTTCTTGCACGGCGTTCGCCCTGCAAACCGGCAAGATCGTGCGCGAAATTGCGCTGGTGGATGCCAACGCCGAAATGGCGGCCGGCCAGGCGCTCGATTTGCTGCACGGCGCCAGCCTGATGGCCGACCAGGTCATCACCGCCGGCGGCTACGAGCACGTCCCGACGAGCGACGTGATTTGCATCACC
The DNA here is from genome assembly GCA_040877415.1 of Pirellulales bacterium. Classification (GTDB taxonomy): domain Bacteria; phylum Planctomycetota; class Planctomycetia; order Pirellulales; family PALSA-1355; genus JBBDNV01. The sequence goes on along the minus strand of JBBDNV010000020.1, from coordinate 7,716 downwards.
GCCGGACTGCGCCGCACGCCGGACGAAAGCCGGCTGGATTTGATCAATCGGAACGTCGACCTGTTTGTCGATATTCTGGCCCGGATCAAGCAAGCGGGACACAAGCCGGACGCCACGGTGCTGGTCGTTTCCAATCCGGTCGACGTGCTGACCTTTCTGGCTGCCGGAGCGCTCGATTTGCCCCCTTCCCGCGTGCTGGGTCTGGGAACGCAATTGGACACGATCCGCTTTCGGGCGTTGATTGCCGAGCGGCTGTCGGCTCCGCCCACGCAGGTCAAGGCGCTCGTGCTGGGCGAGCACGGCGACACGATGGTGCCCATCTGGTCGAGCGCCACGATCGCGGGCTTGCCCTTGGAAAAATTTCCCGGCTGGAACGCGCACCAGGCGAACGAGGTTTTCACGCGCACCAAGGGCTCGGGGGCCGAAGTGATCAAGAAGAAAGGGGGCGCGGGTTTTGCGGTCGGGCTGGCGATTCAGGAAGTGATCGAAGCCGTGGCTTTGGATCGCCGCGCAGTTTTGCCGGTCTCGTCGGTGCAGCGCGGCTGTTACGGCATCCGCGACGTCGCGCTGTCGGTGCCCAGCGTGGTCGGGCGCGACGGCGTGCTGGCGACCCACGAAATCGACCTTTGGCCGAAAGAGATTCAAGGACTCCGCAAAAGCGGGCAAGTGCTCCGCCAAACCATCGACACCGTCCTCGCGCGGCTGGGAGGAAGTTGAAGCGGCTAAGCCGCAAGCGGACGATTCGTACGTCCCGGCTTTCGACACCATGAAGAAATCCCTCGACCAAAAACTGGCCGCCATTCATGCCGATCCGTCGGGCTCGAAAGAGTTCATCCTGGCCGACGCCAAGGATGCCGACATGGCGTTTGGCATCGGCGCGCCGGGCCGCTCGCCCGAAATGCACGCCGGCGAAGTGCGGATGCGCACGCTGGCCGAATACCGCGAACACATTCGGCAAATCACGCGGCAGGGCCTGGTCGACATCATGCTCATGTCGGCTTCGACGGGCGACGTTTTGACGATCGGCGAGCGGCTGTTTGAAAATACTCACGTCACGCCGGCCGCGCGGGCCAACGACGCCAGCGACATCTTTGCGGTTCGCCACGGCCGTTACACGGGCGAGCCGTCGCGGCCGTTTCGCACGGCGTCGCTCGATCACATTCAATGCGGCCACGCCGACTGCGAGCCGCGGGAACGCGGGCTGGGCGCGAACCTGGGGCTGTACAGCATTACGTTCAACAACCGCCTGCAGGACGATCTGACTTCGCTCCAACATTACCAACAGTTTCGCGAGGAAGCCGAACGCAAAGGCTTCAGGCATTTCCTCGAAGTGTTCGACCCCAACGCTCCGCAAGGGCTTTCGCTCGATACGACGCCGCAATTCGTCAACGACTCGATCGCCCGCACCCTGGCCGGAGTGGCACAGGCCGGTCGGCCGATCTTTCTCAAAATCGTGTATCACGGACCGCGGGCGATGGAAGAGCTCGTCTCCTACGATCCGCACCTGGTGGTCGGCATCCTGGGCGGCAGCGCCGGCACGACGTACGACGCGTTCAAGCTGATCGCCGAAGCGCAGAAATACGGAGCCCGGGCGGCCCTGTTCGGGCGCAAGATCAATGGCGCCGAATGCCAGTTCGCGTTCGTCGAATTCTTGCGCCGCATTGTGGCCGGCGAAGTCACGCCGGAAGAGGCCGTGCGGGCGTATCACGCGGTGCTCGGGCGGCTGAAGATCAAGCCGCATCGGACGCTGGCCGACGACGTGCAGCTACAAAGCGGAGTAATGAGCTACGGAGGATCGACGAGCGCGAGCATTCCGGCCGGTGTTCCGCGCTCGCCTGCAGCCCGGTCGGGCACGAAGCCCGATTGCGGCTGCGGCGGATCCGCCCACCAACAATGCGACTGCCGGGATGCCAAGCCCTCAGCCGAACCGCCGCCCCCGAGCAAGCCCGATTTCTCCCACATGACCACAGCCGAAAAGCTGGCGTACAACAAGGCGAAGCGGGACCGGATCTTTGGATCCTAGGATCGCGCGTTTGTTGCGCTGGCCGATCCCTCGGCAAAGCCGGGCACTACGGCATGCCGTCGCTTTGAGAAAGCTCGCGCAGGTGCGCCAGCGCGTCCTCGACGTCGGGAACTTGTACGCCCTGCCGGCGGCCGGCGCGGTCGCAGTCGCACAGCAGCACCAGATCGTCAAAGTCCGCGGCCCCTTCCAGCCGGCGGCGGGCGCGGGCGCCCAACGTGCCGTCGCGCAATGCCTGGCCCTGAGGGTGATTCTCGATCAGCCAGGCGGTGCGCTCGGTGATCGTGCCGTCGAGCGCTTCCAGAGCGGCCGCCACGTGATCGCGCGGATCGATCGCCTTGCCGACGTCGTGCAACAGGGCAGCCAACTGAAACTCTTCGTCATAGGGCAGCGCGCCGCGGGCCAGGTCGAACACTTGCAGGCTGTGGTACAGCGCGTCTCCCTCGGGATGCCGCTCGGGATCCTGCTTGACGGTCTCCAGCGGCGCGAGCAGCACGCGATACACGGCAAATCGGTCGACCCGCCGCCGGGAATCGACGAGCGCACCGTTGTGGCAACCGGCGTCGGGTGCGCCTTCGCGGATACGCGCCAGCAACTGGATTTCGTCGCGGATCTCGCGGTTGGTGGGCAAATCTTCGGGCTTGACCCAGCCCTTCGCAAAGCGCCGGGCGGCCTTCAGGCGGGCCCGATAGAGCTCCGACTCCTGCCGAGCGTACAGCATCCGGGCGGCCTCGTAGGCGATCTGCCGCCGCAGCTTATCGTTGCTCATCGCGCTTGTGCGCCGAAATCAGGCCCATCAACGCGGCGCGGGGCTCTGGTGCCCAAGTATACGCACGGACGGGGCGGCAGTCGATAAAGATCGAGGGACAGCTATCAATCGATCCGGCCCAGGACCCAGTTGCAGGCGTTCAGCGATCGCGCCAGGCTAAGCCGCAAGCGGCGGTGAAATTCCGCTTGTTATTTCACTTCTTCGCCGGGGTGGTAACTGTGCTTGGCGTGGGCCAGAACGTCGCTCCACTCGAACCAGGCGGGCTTGAACTGGCGCTTCGAGTAGAGCTCGGCCTGGTCGGAGAAATGCGGCGACTTGGGATCGGAGCTCTGGCCGAACTGCAGGATCGTGGCGGCCTCAACCTTGTCCCCAAACTCGTACATCCCGATAAACGAGCCGCCCACGACGCCGTATTGGTTTTTGCGCTTTTCCGTCGGCGGCACGTAATAGGTGTTGAACACGACGCCCAAAGGTCCCGGCACTCCGGCACAAGGCAGGCTCGGCAGCGAGTCGGAAAACGGAATCTGGGCCGCGTCGGCGACGTTGGCGTGGCGTTGGATGCGGCTCACGTCGCCCCACTTGACGCGCCAATCGCCGTAGAACGCCTTGATTTTCTCGGCCGCCTTCACGAGCGCTTCGAACTGGGCGGCCGGATTCCCGACGAACTCGGCCTTGAGCGTCTCGACCGGGTAGCCGCGCCCGTACAGATCTTCGTACCACGCGACGCAAAGCGTCGTTTGCGTCGAATCGATCGACGACTTGCAGTCCCAGTCGCGCAGATGGTCCAGGTAGGGCTGGACCTTGACCGCCAACTGGGGATTGGTTTTGTGAAGGGCCTTTAACTCCAACGCCAACTGCGGCAGGTTCACCAGCGGCCAGTACAGCGTGGTGTCCCAGCCGGCCGCTTTCCAATCGTCGAACGTGACGTCGTGCATGTTGCGCAGCAGCATGCGCGAAACCTGCGACCGCCGCTTGTCGTCATTGCGGTCCTCGACCATGTAGGCCGGGTAATCGCCGATCGAGGGATTGCCCACGTCGGTCGCCAGGTACGGCGTGGCGTTGCAGTTCTGCAGGAATCCCGACTCGGGGTTGAGGATTTGCGGCAACTCGTCGAAGGCGTGCAGACCCTGCCATTCGGTGCGCGGGTCGGAGCCGTCGACCGGCCTGGTCCAATCGAAGCTCGGATCGCGCTTCGGCACGGCGCCGTTGTAGACGTAGAAGATATTGCCGTCGCGGTCGGCGTAGCAGGTGTTGAACATTTGCAGGTTCAGCTCGGCCATGGCGGCGCGCCAATCGGCGAACGTGTGGGACCTGGCCATTTTCAAGGCCTGGCGCATGCGGCTGCCCTCGGTCAAGCGCGAGATGCGCACGGCCAGGTACCGCCCGTCGGCGTCGCGCCCCACGATCGGGCCGTGGTGCGTCTTGCGGAAGGTGTAGGTGCGGTCTTCGGTGCCGGCGGGGGTTTTCACCTTCAAGGTTTCCTTCCACTCGGTGGCCTGGCGATGGCCGTCGCCGTAGCGGTAATTGAGCTTGTTGTTCGGATCGTCGAACGTCTCGAACCACACGTCGCCGACGTCGGGCTCGTTGACCGTGTGCGACCAGCCGAGCACCTCGTTGTGGCCGATTGTCACCAGCGGCCCGCCGAAAAAGGCGGAGCCGGCGAAATTCAATCCCTCGCCGCTGTGCAGATGCCCTTCGTAGAACTGGCCGTATCCGAACCAGGGCTGGTGCGGATTGGCAAACAGCATGGCATGGCCCGACCTGGTGCGCTTCGGCCCGATGGCCCAGGTGTTCGAGCCGGTGGCGGCGCGCATCTCTTCCAATACCTTCTTGACGTTTCCCTTCGAAGCGTGCGTCTTGCCGAACAGGAACTCCAACAGCACGTAGCGCTCGTAGGCCACGACGTGCCACGGTTCGAATTTCGTGATCAAACGCGGCTTCACCTCGGGATGCCTGGCCAAAAAATGATTCAGTCCGGCGGTATAGGCTTCGCAGATCGCCTTGAGCGGTGGTTCGAGCTTGGGAAAGTCGGCCTGCGCGCCTTTGGCGATTTCAAACGATCGGCCGAGCAGATCCTTGTCCAGTCCGGGCTCGCCGTACAGCTCGGCGTAGCGGCCGATGCTGGCGACGTATGTGTCCTCGACTTGCCAGAAGTAGTCCTCGGCCTGGGCATAGGCGAAGCCGAAAGAGACGCTGGCGTCGGTCGGCCCGTCGATGTGCGGCACGCCCCACTCGTCGCGGTGAATCGTCACCACGGCGGCCAGCTTTTCACCCAAATCGTCAGCCGCGGCCAACGGGGCCAGCCAGATTGCCAACAACAAAATTGCCAAACCGACGCCACATGATTGGAAACGATTGCGCGCCATCGCCGAGACTCCCCTGGGGAAGAAAACCGGAACCGCGTGGAAATGGAAGTTGGGTTTACTTTGACACGGTCGCGGGCGCATTGCAAGCGGCTTACGGCAGGAAGCGCCAGCGAGGGTCCCGCCGCATGGCTGCGGTCGATCGGGACGCGCGAAACCGCAAGCGTAACGGGGGATCCTGCGCAAGTTTTAGGGATCTTGCCGGCCGATGCACCACAGGTGTTCGTGGGTGCGCACGAAGATTTCGCCGTCGGAAATCGCGGTCGACGAATTCGTGGGTTCGCCCAGAGAGTTCGTGGCCACCAGCTCGAACTTTGGGCTGGCCTTGAGCACGAACGTATCGCCGACCTGGTTGAGCACGTAAATGCGCTCGTCGGCCGTCAGAATCATCGACGACCAGGTGGCATTGTCGCCGGCCGCGGCTTTGAGCCGTTCTTCCCAGACCAGCCGGCCGGTCGTCAGATCGAGGCACTGGGCGACGCCCTGCATGTCGCCCACGTAGATGTGCCCCTTGTGGACGATCCCCGAACCCAATCGCAACTTGCACTTGGGTTCGTGCCAGACGCGGTGGGTTTCGGTGACGTCGCCGCGCCCGCCCGGCTTGACGGCCAAACTTGCGCGATGATAGCCGCCCAAAGCCACCAGGATTCCGTCGCCCCACAGGGGTGACGTATACACGAGCGATCCCAGCCCTTCGCAGCTCCACAGCGTCTTGCCCGATGGCGGGGCCAGCGCCAGGACGCGGTCGGGCAGCGTCAGAATCAGCTCGTCGCGCCCGGCGGCGCGAATCAAAAGCGGCGTGCTCCAACTGCCCCGCAATCCGTCGTCGCGCTTGAGCACTTCGGGCGTCGGCTTGGGCGGATCGTATCTCCACGCCACTTCGCCGGTGCGCTTGTCGAGCGCCACGACGAACTCGCTGGTTCCCGGCCCGAAGTTGACGAAGCAAAGATCGCCGTGAATAACCGGCGACGCGGCATAGCCCCACTCGTGCTGCTGGACGCCCAGGTCGCGTTTCCAAAGCTGCCTTCCGTCGAGATCGTAGCAAAACACGCCCGCCGATCCGAACCAGGCGATCACGCGCTCGCCGTCGGTCACCGGCGAGGCCGAACAATAGGGGTTCGTTGGGTGCGTGGGTTCTTCTTCCGTGTAGATCGTGCCGGCCTGCCAGAGGATTTTGCCGTCGGTACGGTCGAGGCACATTAATGTTCGCCGGTTTTCTTGCTCGACCGGTTGCGTGACGAAGATGCGCTTGCCCCACACGATCGGCGTGGAATTGCCGGGCTCGGGCAGTTTCACTTTCCAGCGGATGTTTTCGGTCCGGCTCCACGTGAGCGGCAGGTCCGATTCGCCACTGGCGCCGATCCCTTCCGGTCCGCGCCAGGTGGGCCAGTTTTCCGCGCGCAGCGGAAGGACCGAAAGCGACCATGCCAATACGAACAGCGTGCGAACGACGAATTTGGCGTCCATCAGTTACGGTGACTCCGGGGTGATCACTTCGCTGGCGTGGTCAAGCCTGGCGTGCTTGACATATTCTGCCGAGCGGCTGCATGATTGTCGATGCACCATTTTTCGATCCCGGCAGGAGAGATTCGACATGAGCAGCCTGTTTGGCGGCATCGAAGCGGGCGGAACGAAGTTTGTCTGCGCCGTCGGCACCTCGCCGGACGACGTGCGCGCCCTGGCGCGATTTCCCACGACCTCGCCCGCGGAGACGATGGGCCGTGCGATCGAGTTCTTCGAGAAGGCCGGCGCGAAACACGGCCCGCTTTCCGCGGTCGGCATCGCGTCGTTCGGGCCGATCGATCCCAAGCCCGGCTCGCCGACGTTCGGCCACATCACGTCCACGCCGAAGCCGGGCTGGGCCAACGTCGATTTTGCCGGCACGGTTGGCCGCGCGCTCGGAGTGCCGGTCGGATTCGACACTGATGTGAACGTCGCGGCGCTCGGGGAATGGCGCTTTGGCGCGGGGCAAGGACTCGATAATCTGATCTACTTGACGATCGGCACCGGCATCGGCGGCGGCGGATTGGTGAATGGAAAGCTTATGCACGGACTCGTCCATCCCGAGATGGGCCATATCCGCATTCCGCACGATTGCAAAGAAGATCCCTACGCCGGCCACTGCCCGTTTCACGGCGATTGTTTCGAGGGGCTCGCCTGCGGCCCGGCCATCGCCGACCGCTGGCAGCAACCGGCCGAGAAGCTTGCGGGTGATCATCCCGCCTGGACGCTCGAGGCCCGCTATCTGGCGCTGGCGCTCGTGAATTTCATCTGTACCCTCTCGCCCGAGCGCATCATTCTGGGCGGCGGCGTGATGTCGCACCCGCGACTTTTGCCGATGGTGCGCCGCGGCGTGCAGGACCTGCTCAAGGGGTACGTGCAGTCGCCGGCCGTGCTCGACGACGTAGAGCGCTACATTGTCGCGCCGGGGCTCGGTGATCGATCCGGCGTGCTGGGCGCTTTTGCGCTGGCCGAGCAGATGCAGAGGGCTAACCCACCCTAACCCGACGCGCAAGTTTTGATGTTGCGCATTGTTCGTTGACGCCAACCGTTAGCCCCCGGCT
>JBBDNV010000019.1:7441-7857 GCA_040877415.1 Pirellulales bacterium | reverse complement strand
CAAACGGCAAGAGCAGCACCGCCAGCTTCCTGCAGAACGTGGCCGGCTCGCTGCCCCCGATGATGAACGTGCTCAAGGACATCGGCGGCGTCGAATTCCCCGAATCGCTGATCAAGCTGGGCACCGAAGCGACCGCCGCCAAGTCCGACGCCTCCAACGGCTCGGCCGACAAGGTCAAAAGCGCTCCCGAAGCCAGTCCGCAGCCCCGGGCTTGATCGACGCGGCCAGAATTCTGAGGGTGCCACGGGTGGCTCGTCCACCCGTGCTGCCGAGTCGCACTGCTTGAGACGCAAGCCGCGTGCTGGGTGCCATGTTCACGCTTGTGTGAGCATGCTCAACCACCGCTGACGCGGCGGGTGAGCATGGCACCCATCAACTTCAAAATGACAATCCGCTGGGCTGCCGATTCCTACACA
>JBBDNV010000019.1:0-7341 GCA_040877415.1 Pirellulales bacterium | reverse complement strand
CCGCGCGGCGTGCCCCAGTGCGCGCGATATTCGCGGCGCACCAGCGCGTTGGCCTGGGGCTCGGCCGGCACCTGTTCGCGGCCCGGGTCGAAATCCAGAATTTGGCCCAAGTGCGTGGCGATGCTCGGGCATCGGGACGGGATCATAAATTAATAAATATGTTGATTTCCTTTATAAATGAGGTATTATATTGCCAAATCGCGACGGACGTTTCTCGAACTTTATTAATAAATGCAGCAATACCATTAGAACGAAGAGGGCTTTTTAAGGTAGCTTTCCAGGGTCGATCGGCATTTAAATGTTTGGCTTTATTCCTTAAATTGTTCAGGAAACCCAGTGGCAGGTACGGCAATCTCAAATCGGGCAGGTCGATACATCCTCCAGCCAGCCGGCTACCGCGCTTTCATTCCGAATGAATTGCCACCGCGGCCGCCCATGCACGTCGATGGAGAAATGCAGTGTCTTCTGAATGACGCCGCACTGGAATTAGGCCGCCTCGACGGACTTGCCATCAACCTGCCTAACCCGGACTTGTTCTTGTCGATGTACGTTCGGAAAGAGGCCTTGCTGAGTTCGCAGATTGAAGGCACCCAGGCTTCGCTCGACGATGTCCTGGCGTACGAAGTTCAAGCGCAGTCGCATCGTTCGAAAGATGCCGTCGAAGTTGTCAACTACGTTCGCGCCATGAATTATGGGCTTGAGAGACTCAAGACTTTTCCTTTGTCATTGCGATTGATTCGTGAGATTCACGGCGTGATGCTCGAAGGCGTTCGCGGCGGCGAAAAGCTGCCGGGCGAATTCCGTAAGAGCCAGAATTGGATTGGATCTGCCGGTAGCACGATTGAAACGGCAGATTTTGTACCTCCCCCGCCGCATGAGGTGCAGGCCGCGCTGGCGAACTTTGAGAAGTTTCTGCATTCCAAGCTTGCAATCCCGGCCCTTTTACGCTGTGCCTTGGTTCATGCTCAGTTCGAAACCATCCATCCCTTTCTCGACGGCAACGGACGGATCGGGCGACTGCTGATCACGTTTCTCTTGTGCCATGACGGCGTATTGCGCAGGCCGCTCCTTTACCTGAGCTACTATTTCAAAATACATCGATCGGAGTACTACGATCGACTGAATGCCGTCCGATTCGAAGGGGATTGGGAAGGTTGGTTGAAATTCTTTCTCAGAGGCGTCGTCGAAGTTGCCAGACAAGCCGCTGAGACAGCCAAGAGGATACTCGATATGCGCGCCAGCCATTTAGAGACGGTTCGCAAGGCCCGGCCAAAAGGCTCTACCAACGCGCTACGGCTTCTGGATCTTCTTTATATGGCGCCCTACCAATCGGCCAGTGCGACCAGCGAAACTCTAAAGATCAGCGTCCCCACGGCGAATTCACTCTTGTCGACGTTCCAGGGCATCGGAATTCTGCGGGAGGTCACTCAAGCCTCGTGGGGACGCATCTACGCTTACAAGCCGTACTTGGATCTCTTAAGAGAAGGGACTGAGATTACCGCTTCATCGAGCACAACTGGCGATGAGTCGCGACAAAAGACGCGAATTCGAGTCAGAAAACGAGAAAAATCGCGACACGCTCGACGCACCTAGTGACGCCTGCGCTGCCAAAGTCGCAGGGACGACCAACGCGAGTCCCAGAAGTCCCGGTTGAACGGCCTGGAATCGCCCTGACATTGTTTTTACACGTAATCATTAGTTTGTGATCGTCGCTGACAAAGGCACAAAAGCTACGCACCGCGCGGCGTGCCCCAGTGCGCGCGATATTCGCGGCGCACCAGCGCGTTGGCCTCCGGATCGCCTTTCACCTGTTCGCTGCCGGGGTCGAATTCGAGGGATCGGCCCAGCCGCGTGGCGATGTTGCCCAAGTGGCACAGACTCGCCGAGAGGTGCCCCGTCAGGGCGTCGGCATTCAGCCGGGCTCCGCCGCGGATCGCGTCGCAAAAATTCTTCACGTGCAGCGCGTCGTTCTGTTCGCCCGGTTGAATCGACACGTCGGCTCGCCGGTTGCGCTCGCCCACGAGTTCGATCTTGCCGCGGCGACTGAGAAACAGTTGGCCCTTGGTGCCGTAGAACTCGGCCCCGCTGTCGCAATTGCGCGGGTAGTTGGTGGACCACAGCCGCTGCTCGTAGATGAGCAGCCGGGAACGGCCCGACGATGCGGACGGATATTCGAACGTCACTTGCTGGGTATCGGGAAACTGCTGGTCGTCGTCGAAAAACCACTTTCCGCCCAGCGCCGAGACCTTGCTCGGGTGCGTGTCCGCGCCGAGTCCCCACCGCGTGTAGTCGATGTCGTGCACGCCGTCGTTGCCCATGTCGCCGCAGCCGAAGTGATACCACCAGGTCCAGCGGTTGTGTACGCGATTCGTGCGATAAGGGATCATGGGCGCCGGGCCGACCCAGTTTTCGTAGTCGAGGCCCGCGGGCGGATCGGTATCCTTTCCGCGCCCGATGGAGCCGCGAAGCTGGATGTTCCAGCATTTGGCAACCAGCACGTCGCCGATGGCTCCGTCGCGCAGCATTTGCACCGCTTCGATCATCATGGGCGTGCTGCGGGACTGCGTGCCGTGCTGCACGAGCGTTTTGTTTCGCTCGGAAGCCTGGACCACCAGCCGGCTTTCGCGGATGTTGTGCGAGATCGGTTTTTCGACGTAGACGTGTTTTCCGGCGTCGCAGGCCAGGATCGAAGCCGGCGAGTGCCAATGGTCCGGCGTGGCCACGATCACCGCGTCGACCGTCTTGTCGTCGAGAACGCGCCGCATGTCGTCGACGGCGTGGTCGGATTCGACGGCGAATTTCCTGGCCCCTTCCGCCAGCCGCCCTTGGTCGACGTCGGCGACGTACGCGACTTTCACGTTCGGCGTGTTTTGAAACAAGCCCGCATCGTGCACTCCGCGTCCACCGCAGCCGACAAGGCCGACGACCAGCATGTCGTTGGCGCCCGCCGCAAAGGCGCGGCGCGGAGCCTTCATGACGGCCGCCGCGGCAATGGCGGCGGAAGAAGCGGCGAGAAACGTGCGGCGATCGGTCGAGCTGGCCATTGGGTTTCCTCAGCGTTAGGCACTAAAGCGGGCGAAGGGACTCGAACCCTCGACATCCAGCTTGGGAAACTCGCGGTGATCTGCTGAAATCACCTGTTTCCCGCGAGATGTCCGCGAGTTTACCATTGCCGGGCACGATTGCAAGCATCGGTGCGGCGGAAAAACTTTCGCGTGGATTGCCGGGGATTGGCAGTATCCTGTTCGTAAAGGGCGTAGGTACTCCCGGCGCTGGCAATGCCCCTTCGTGCGCGAAGATCGAGAGCCAATTTGCCTCCCGCGATGCGGCGCGCGGATCGACCTCATGCCGTGCCTCGTGCTCGACGGGGTGAAGCCGCACTCCAGAGCGCGTTTGTCCCCACCAAGCCGGCGGCTTGGCAATGGCGGGTGTCGGGTTGCCGTGCTGCGTCCGCGAGGAACAAAAGTTGCTTTTTTCGGGTGCCGATCCGACAATCACGCACAGGGTTTCCAGGCAGCCGTTTTTTCTCAAGGGGAGATCGAGCCATGCGGACCATGAGGAGGTTTCGTCTGTTGTGCGTCTTTGCGATCTGCGCAGTTATGCTCGCGCCGTGGGCGATCGCCACGGCCGCGGAGAAGATCGACGGAACGTTTATCGCGTCGGATGGCGTCAAGATTCATTTCATCGAAATGGGCCAAGGCACGCCGGTCATCCTGATTCACGGCTACACCGGCAGCGCCGAGGGCAACTGGTGCGCCAACGGCGTCGCCGACGCCCTGGCCAAGAATCATCGCGTGGTGGCGATCGATTGCCGAAATCACGGCAAGAGCGACAAGCCGCAGCCGAACGGACCGGGCAAGGCGGAAGACGTGGTCGAACTGATGGATTATCTCAAGATTCCCAAGGCCCACTTTCATGGCTACTCGATGGGGGGCGGGATCGTGGCACGCCTGCTGACGATGATTCCGGATCGTATGATCACGGCCGGCTTTGGCGGCTCGGGCATCCGCGAGTCGGACCCCGCGTGGCTGGCCAAAGTTCCGCCGGACAAGGACGGGCGCGACCCGCAGGAAGACGAGGTGAGCCACCGCCTGAGAATCCGCCACGCGATGGATAATGGCCTCACCCGCGAGGAGGCCGAAAAGCAGGCCAGCACTCCGCGGCCGGCTCGCCCCGCCGCCGATGCACTGGCCGCCGCCCGCCGCGCCACGCTGCAGATCGACCTGACGAAATTAAATATTCCGATGCTGGTGATCAACGGCGAGTTCGACAAGCCGAACGCCAAGAGCGCTCGCATCGCCCGCGAGGTGAAGAACGCGAAAATCGTGGTGCTGCCGGGCAAGTCGCACCTGACGGCGATTGCGGCCGGCTACATTCCGAAAGAGTACATTGACAGCACGGTTGCATTCATCGACGCGAATGATCCGCAGTAAACCGATTCGCGGTTGCTGCGGCGTCTGGGACTTCTTGTACATCCCTTGAGGTCGACCCGTGCCGCGCCCTGCAATGCCCGACGGGCAATGCTCGCGCCGCGATACGCTTGCAAAAGGGTCTTGCGTTCCCGAGCCGAAAGTCGAATACTGCCGTCCATGGCCTGGTCTGGGGGGGCCGGTTGTCGTGATACAATAACCAACTTATCAATAGAACCAAGCCTGTCTTCATTACCAGACGAATCTCGCCGCTCAGCGCTGTGCCCGCGGCGAGGACCTATTTAGTATGGTGCGCCACCATGCAGAACGACCGCCCGAGCGCGCTTCAAACTGTTTCAGCGCTGTCCGCGGGCGATACGAAGGCAGAGTCATTATTTCCGCAACGATTCACTCCGTTTGAGTTCTATCTCTGGTTGGATGATCGCTCTGATTACCCCTCGATATTCTTCATCCGTCTCGAATGCCGGGGGAAACTCGACCAGGACGCCTTCGAGCACGCCTTTCAATTGGCGCACGCCCGCCATCCCCTTCTTTCGGCCCACATCGAGCGCGATCGTGACGGCTGGCCAATTTGGCAGGCAGGCGAGCCCGCGCCGATTGAGTGGGCTGACGACGGAATCTGTTCCACCGGGACGCCTGTGGCCTCGGCCCTTTGTGCACGATTGCGTGCGCATGTAAGCCGAGAGGGCGACAGGACGGTGTTGTCATTCGCATTCCATCACGTCGCGGTCGATGGGATGGGCGGATTTCAATTCATCACGGATTTAATGGTGGCCTATGCGCACGGTTGCTCCGGCCATGCCGGTCCGCCCCCATGGCGACCGCTCGAACCTGCACTGCTGCGCGATCGAGGTGGGCATAGTCTCTCGAATCGCAAAATCAGCGTGGTCGACCTGATTCGTGTGGCGCGCGTCGGTTTGTCACTGCTATTTCGACGCGCGGCGGTGGTGAGCGACCACGGCAAGCGACCGGCTGCGGAAGACCAAGGCAGATCGGCGCCCGATTTCTTGGTTCACACCCTGACCCAGCGCGAGACGGCCGAACTGTCGCGCGTCGCTCGAAAGCTGTCGGTCAGGCTGCATGATCTTTTACTTCGAGACTATTTCCTGATGCTCGCCGATTGGAATCGGGAAACTTCCCAGGCACGCCGACCGATTCGCATCATGGTGCCGACGAACCTCCGGCGGAAGGAGGACTATCGCATGCCGGCGGCCAACGTGTTCGGTTATGCCTTCCTCACGCGCCGAGCCGGGAAGTGCGAGCGCAGAGCACAATTGCTCGATTCGATTCACAATGAAATGGCGGATATCAAGAAATCCAAGTCAGGCGTCTACTATAAGGCGACACTGCGCCTGCTTTGCATCTGGCCTTGGCTGCTGCGGCGGTCCTTACAACGTAAATGGCCTTTTGCGACGGCCGTATTCACCAATTTGAACGCGGGATTTGACCATGTGCCTTTGCCGTGGCGCGACGGCCGGCGCACGGCCGGCGACCTGGTGGTGGAAGCCGGCTATGGGGCAGGCCCCATTCGCCCCGAAACGCGGATTTCCACGGCGGTTCACTCCTACGCCGGTAGAATGTCGGTCGCAGTCCTCTGCGATAAGCAGTCATTCGGTCCCGAACAGCAACGCGCCATCCTCCAGGCGTACTTGGACAAGCTGCGAATGACCATGAACAGCGAGTCGTGAAATCGCAGGCAGAGCAAGCAAAGCTCAGGGTTTGCCATGTTGATTCTCCATCCAGACGGCGAGCCATCTCCGATTCGATATGGCAGGTGCGATCGGCCCCTCGCCAACTGCCGCGCACTGGACTCCGATCGCCCAATTGAGCCGCAAAACTGCGGTAGAGTTTTACCGCGCTTCGGCGGTCGAATACCTGTTCGGCTGCATCCGAAGCAGGTACGTTCACGTTCGTCAATCTAGAGAAGAAACCCATGACTACCATGACCCCTGAAATGGAAGCGCTCAAGGCCCGTCTCAAGGCGACGTGGATGGCCGGCGACTACGGGCATTTCGCCACGTATCTTGAGCCGGGCGCTTTGGAGTTCCTTGCGCGGCTCGCTGTCGCGCCCGGCACACGGATGCTGGATGTGGCCTGTGGGGCGGGTCAGATCGCAATTCCGGCCGCACGCGCTGGCGCGCTTGTGACCGGCATCGACATCGCCTCCAATTTGATCGAGCAGGCGCGATCTCGCGCCAAGGCCGAGGGCGTAGATGTCCGGTTCGAAGAAGGCGACGCGGAGATGCTTTCCTACGAGGATGCTGCGTTCGATTTGGTGGTGAGCCTGATTGGTGCCATGTTCGCGCCGCGGCCCGAACGCGTCGCTGCCGAATTGGTGCGCGTGTGCCGGCCCGGTGGCCGTATCGCCATGGCGAACTGGACACCCGAGGGCCACGTCGGCCAGATGTTCAAGATCATCGGCAAACACGTTCCGCCGCCGCTCATGGCATCGCCGGTGAAATGGGGTGACGATGCGACGGTCCGCGAGCGGCTGAAGGACGGTATCGCCAAGCTGGACACCACGAAGCGCCTGTATCCGATGCGTTACCCCTTCCCGCCGGCGGAGGTGGTCGAGTTTTTCCGCGTCTATTACGGCCCGACCCATCGTGCGTTCGCAGCGCTCGATGCCGCCGGACAGAGTGCGTTGCGCCACGACCTTGAGCAGCTCTGGGCAGGCAATAATCGCGCGCGCGATGACTCGACGCACGTTGAGGCTGAATACCTCGAGGTAGTGGCGATCCGCGGCTAAACTATAGAACTGGAGTGCAGCAGTAGACCTCGACCGACAGACTCTGGCTCAGCACGGCCGCCGGGCTTCTCGCATAGAGGACCACGCTCGTGGCCAGCAATCGGGCTTCGACCTCACTTCGGCCGGTTCTTATCCTGCTTCCCTTTCATCGTTTGTTCCTGT
>JBBDNV010000018.1:0-40491 GCA_040877415.1 Pirellulales bacterium | reverse complement strand
CGATCACACGTTCTTGAACTGACGCCACCTTGACGATCCTCCAACTGGATTCGATGTCGGGGAAGTCAGGCTTCCCCCGCTCGCCGGGCCAATTCGTGAAGCGAAGTCTTTCGGCGTGTTGACCTTAATGAACACAAAAATAGAGGATTTCCATAAGACAGGTCAAGATAGAAACTTTTTGCTGGCCTGTCCATATCACCTTATTGCAGACTCCGCCGGGCCGCACGGGGTCACAGGAACCCGATTTCCAGAAGCAGTTTCAAACCCCTGTAGCCGGGGTCAGTGACCCCGGCCCGGCCTCGCTGAGGCCGGCTACAATTCGGTTTGGAAACTGCTTCTAGCTAGGCACTCAGCCCGCCGTCGACCGTCAGGACTTGCCCGGTCACATAGGCCGCCGCATCGCTGGCCAAAAAGAGGACGGCGCCGGCGATGTCGCCGACCTGACCCAGCCGCCTGGCGGGGACGCGTTTTCTGACCTCCTCCAAGACGGCCGGACCCAGGGCCTCGGTCATTTCCGTTTCGATGAATCCGGGGGCCACGGCGTTGACCGTGATTTTCCGGCTGGCCAGCTCTCGGGCCACGCTGCGCGTCATTCCGATGATGCCTGCCTTCGAAGCCGAATAGTTGGACTGGCCCGGGTTGCCGGAGAGTCCCGATACGCTGGCCATGTTGATGATCCGCCCGTAACGGGCTTGTATCATCGGCCGGCTGGCGGCGCGGGTGAAGAGAAACGTCCCGCGCAGGTTTGTCTGGATGACGCTGTCCCAATCGTCGTCCGACATGCGCGGGATGAGCGTGTCGCGCGTGATGCCGGCATTGTTGACGACGATGTGCAACTGGCCCCACTTCTCGACGACGTCGTCAACGACCTTCTGTACGGCTTCGCTGTTGGCGACGTCGCAGGTGTAGACTAAGGCGGTGCCGCCGGCGGCGGCGATGGCCGACGCAGTTTCGGCCAGCGCGTCCGCGTTGCGAGCGATGCAGGCGACGTTGGCCTTGGCTCGGGCCAGCGCCAGAGCGATGGCGCGCCCGATGCCGCGCGACGCTCCGGTGACGATGGCCGACTGTCCGCGGAGATCCACTTGAAACGCCGCCGCGGGCTGTTCTGATCTTGGCATAGTTTACTCTCCGCCGTGTTGTTGCGAGTTGGCGAATCACCAGCCCGAAGCGCAAGCGAGGGGAATCACGGCGGGTCTCCGCTGCAACCCTCGCTTGCGCTTCGGCTAGTGTGCCGTCAATCGAGCGCTCCTTGGCAGGAGACCCGCCGTTCGATCCGTTTCAACAGGCCGCGCAGCACGCGGCCGGGTCCGACTTCGTAGAACTGGTCGTATCCGTCGGCGATCAAGTTGCGCATCGATTCTTCCCAGCGCACCGACGAGACGAGCTGCCGCACGAGCAGCTCGCGAATTTCGCCGGGGTCGAAATGCACTTTGGCGTCGACGTTGGAGATGACCGGAATCGACGGCCGCCCGATGCGCGTTTCGGCCAGCGTTTCGCGCAGCCGCTCGACCGCCGGGTTCATGATGGGCGTATGAAACGCGCCGGCCACGGCCAGCGGCACGGCTTTGATGGCGCCGGCCGCGGCGGCCAGTTCGGCCGCCCGCTCGCAGGCGGAGTTCGTGCCCGAAATGACAATATTGCCGGGGCATAGTACGTTGGCGATGACGAGCGTTTCGCCTTGCCGGGCCTGGGCACAGAGCTGCTCGACTTGTGCCTGCTCCAGGCCCAGCACGCTGACCATTCCGCTGGGCGTCGCGTCGGCGGCTTCCTGCATGGCTTCGCCGCGCACGGCCACCAGCCGCAATCCGTCTTCGAACTCCATCGCGCCGGCAAACACCAGCGCCGTGTATTCGCCCAGGCTGAGCCCGGCCGTGGCCTCGCAGGCCAGCACCGCGTCGGGCGCCGTGTCGCGCAACTGTTCGATCGCCGCCAGGCTGGTGACGAACAGCGCGGGCTGGCTGATGATGGTGGAGTCGAGCTCTTCGGCGGGTCCTTCAAAGCACAGCTTGGCCAGGTCGTAGCCCAGCACTTCTGCGGCCCGGTCGTACAAGCGGCGCGCGGCCGGCAGCGTCTCGGCCGCCCGGCGTCCCATGCCGACGGTTTGAGCGCCTTGCCCGGGGAAAAGAAACGCGATTTTGCTCACTGGAAGGCTCCCCGCGCTAAACCGGCGAGATGCGCGGTAAAAGCGCGGTTGACATCACACCTGTCCGTGGCGGTCGTGTGCATGTTCGGGGAATGCCGGCACGGACCACGGCTCGCAAAACGCGGCGCGGAGTGGGGCTCGAGCCCTTAGTCTTCGGTCGATTCCACGACCGTGCGGCCCATGTAGTGACCGCAGTTGGGGCAAACCCGGTGCGACGGCACGGCCGTGCTGCACTGGGGACAGTACTCCAGCCGGCGGGGCTTGATCGCGTGATGGGCCCGGCGACTGCGGCTGCGGGCGTTTGAACTTTTGCGTTTCGGGACAGCCATGACACTCCACCCATCCGCCGGGGCCGACTCGCCGAGCCCAAGCTCAATCGGAACACCTTCATGCACGTTCGCAACGCGACAAACGAGCAATCCTATGCGACTTGCGCCGTTAGTGTCAAGCCGCGATAGCACAAACCACAAGTGTCTGGCCGGCTCTCGATACACCGGGCGTTGTGATAGAATGGAACAAGATGTCCTCGCGCGCTGTCAACTCCAGAACGCACCCGACGGGGTGCGCCCCTCGCCGTGCTCGATTTTCGCCGCCACAGCAACGTGCCCAATTATCTGGGGGCCAAAGACCAACGCCGCTTGCTCGTGCTCGTGGCGCTGGCGGCTCTGGTCGCGATCTTGGTGTTTCGATTCGGCGATCCGCGTAAGGAACGTTGGTTCGCCGGAATCGGACCGGCCGACGGCGAGCAGCAAGCCCATCGGACGGCGGCCGATGCCCAAGGTGCGCGCGCACCGGGTGATCGCGACGCGCTGTTTCCCGGCGTGCGCCGCGATTACTTGAGCGAGGTCCAGGACGACGAGGTATTTCGCACCGCCGAGTCGGACGCCTGGTTCCATCTGCTGGAAATCCTCGACAGGACCAACGAGCGCGAATTGGAAAAAGCGTCGGTGGGACGCGTCGGCTTTACGCAGCTCGACCAGCAGGCGAGCGAGTATCGCGGACGGCTGGTGACGATCCAGGGAGTGGTGCGCGGCGCCAAGCTGGTGGCCGCGCCGAAAAACAGTTTTGGCATCAATCAATACTATCAATTGTGGTTGCAACCCGAGCGCGTTTCGCCGGCGCTCGTGGTCGTCTACACGCTAAAGCTTCCCGAGGGTTTCCCGGTCGGCACACCGTTGGAGGCTTCGTCGACAGCCACGGGCTTTTTCTTCAAGCGCTGGGCGTATCGATCGCAAGGAGGCGTCGCGACAGCGCCGCTCATTCTGGCGCGCACCATCGACTGGCGGCCGCCGCCGGCGCCGCCGCCCGAAGCGCCGCTCGGCGAACAGATGGTTTGGACCCTTGTCGTTGCCCTCCTCCTGGCGGTTTTGACCTTGGGATGGCTCGTGGCGCGCGGACGCGGCGCGACCAGGTCTCGGCGTTTGGCGGACGGCGAGCAGGTTGCGGCGGCGCTTGCGTCGCGGGAACTTGTGGATCGGACGAATCGGGGCGACGACACCAAGCGCGACGAGGGCTGAGGACGCGAGACGATCAGAATCTGGGAACGATTCGGGGACGCGCGTTGAGACACGCCACAAGCATAACGTGCGCGGTGCTAGTCGGCCTCTGGGCCTGCAATTGCAATGCGCTCGCTCAAGAGAGGGCCGACGAGCCGCCCGGGTCCACGCACCCGCCGCCCCAACCGGCGAGCCCGCGCGACTTGCTCGAGCCGTTGGGGATCGGCGCGTCGTTTTTTTCGGAATTTGCGGACGATCGGGCGCTTGAGCCTCTCGAGCGCGAGAAGCTGCTTTTGCTGATCTATCGGTTGCGGCGCCTCGGGCCGCGGACGATGGAGGAATTCAGCCAGCGGCCGCGCGAGATCGGATTGATCGAAGAGAGTCCCGGCGAGTTTCGCGGCGACGTTTTTTGGGTGCCGTGCCTGGTGCGGTACGCGGTGCGCGAGGAACTTGGGCCCGAGTTGCGCGAGAAGTTTCAATTCGACTCGTTGTATCGCTGCCAGGCCGCGACGCTTTTGGGCGCGCAAGTCACGCTCTACACCTCGTCGATCCCGTCGGCGTGGAAGACGGACCGGCCGATCGAAGAGTACGGTGGCGCACGGGGGATGTTCGTCAAGGTTTTGGCGATTTCGGCGTCCGACGATCCGACGGCGGAATCTGACCGGAGCGAGGATCGCGGCGCCGCGAGTCGATCCCTGTTGTTCGTGGCTCCGCGCGTGACGTGGTATCCCAGAACCCTGCTCGGCCGTCTCAGGATGGACGTTGGATTGTTCGACGACGTTCGCGACCGCTCGCCACTCGACGAACGGGAATGCTTTTACCAATTGCTGGCGGCCGTGCGCCGCGCCGACGACGGCCAGATCGAGCGCAGCGGGCGCCAAGAACTGGCCGAGCGGCGGGACTTCCTGGAACGGCTGGCCCGCAATCGCGAGCTGGGCCCCAAAGCGCACGCGGCGGCCGAGCGCGCCTTGGCGCGCGCCGAGGAAAACGCGGACGACGTCGTCCCCCTGTTCAACGACCCCGCCGGGCAGCGAGGAAAGCTGTTCGTGCTCTCCGGCGAAGCCTTGCGCGCCGTCGAAGTTCGCGTGGACGACCGGGATATTCGCGAGCGTTTCGACATCGACCACTATTACGAAGTGGACATCGTGACGCCCGATTCAGAGAACAATCCGATCGTCTGCGACGTGGCAAAGCTCCCGCCTCAGATGCCGCTGGGAGAATCGATCCACCAAAACGTGCGCGTGACCGGGTACTTCCTCAAATCGTGGGCATTCGACTCGCGGAAGTCTGCGGACCCCCGGTCGCCGACCGGCGAAAAGAACCGCCGGCAACTGGCGCCGCTGTTGATCGCCAAAACGGTGCAAGTGCTCAAGCCGCCCGAGTTCGGGATGCCAAGCACGACCCTGATCGTGGGCCTGCTGGTGGCGGTTCTTGTTTGCGCGGCCCTGATGTGGCAGGTGCGGCGCGGCGATCGGCAGGCACTGGCGAAAGCCGAAGGAAACGAACCTTCGCTGCCGCCGCGCATCGCGCTCGACAATTTGGACCTCGACTCGGGCGAAAGCACGGCAAACGGACCGTGAATCGCTGAGCGTTTCATGATGCTCTCGCGCGGTTTTGCGCAATAGTAAGTAGTCGATCCATGCTATTTTGTCGGGTGCCACGGGTGGCTTGCCCACCCGTGCTTCTGCACTCTCTGGACAAGCCGGCAGCGGCAGCCCGCCCCACTTGACTTCGAGCACGCGAGCCGCATACTCACCTGACAGGCGAGGGAACCGTCCGAGCGGCGCGCGGAGTCGAAGAGTCAGAGATGGGTCGTCCGAAAATCAGCATCATCGGGGCGGGAAACGTCGGCGCGACGACCGCACATTGGTGCGCCGCCGCGGAACTCGGCGATCTGGTGCTTGTGGATATCCCGCAAGTCGGCGATATGCCCAAGGGCAAGGCGCTCGACCTGTTGCAGGCTTCGCCCATCGTCGGTTTCGATGCGCGTATCACGGGCACGAGCGATTACGCCGATACGGCCGGCAGCCACGTCGTGGTGATCACCGCCGGCATCGCCCGCAAACCGGGCATGAGCCGCGACGACCTGTTGAGCACGAACGCGAAAATCGTCAGTTCGGTCGCCCGGGAAGTCAAAGCCACGAGCCCCGACGCGATCGTCATCGTCGTCAGCAACCCGCTCGACGCGATGGTCGAGCGCGTGCAGGAGGTCTGCGGCTTTCCACACCAGCGCGTATTCGGACAGGCCGGCGTGCTGGACACGGCCCGCTACCGCACGTTTCTGGCCATGGAACTAGGCGTCAGCGTCGAAGACGTCTCGGCGCTTTTGATGGGCGGACACGGAGACACGATGGTGCCGATGCCCAGTTGCACATCGGTGGGCGGCATTCCGGTGTCGCGATTGCTCGATCCCAAGCGGCTGCAGACGATTGTCGATCGCACGCGCCAGGGCGGAGCCGAAATCGTGGGCCTGCTGAAAACCGGCAGCGCCTATTACGCTCCCGCCGCGGCCACCATGCAGATGGTCGAGGCTGTGATTCGCGACAAGAAGCGGCTCTTGCCATGCGCCGCGTGGTGCGACAAGGAATACGGCGTCGGCGGCTACTACGTCGGCGTGCCCGTGATCCTCGGCGCCGCCGGCGTGGAACGCATCATCGAATTGGAATTGGACCCCCAGGAACGGGCCGACTTCCAAAAGAGCATTGGCGCGGTCAAAGAGCTGGTGGCGGCGATGCACGCGCTTGAGTTGTAAGTTGCTTTCGCACATCGGCGAATCGAACATGACCGTGTTCAATGACATCCGAGCAGTCGCGCACAAACTCGAATTCTGGCACGCAACGTGCTGGCGGCGGTTGCTAGCGGCGCGAATTTCTCCCTGCGGTTGACAGCCTGAAACGGCCGGGTTAAAGTCCCCGGCTCGGCTCGTGACCTTCTTTTTCGTTTGCAAGCATGGAGCTGGCGACTTGTAGCCGGAGGCGAGTGAGAGGGTTCGGGCGAAGCGTTCGGTATAAGTTCGTAACGAGTCTCGCCATGCTGCTCCTTAACGCGCTAATCGGTGTGCTGGCAGTTCCTCTCTGGCATCTGCCTGATCGGCAATTTCGACGTCACGCCGCCCACGGCCAAACAAGTCGCGGCGGTGCGCGCGCTGTTGAATACACTGGCCAAGCGCTACGGCATTCCGCGCGGGCGCGTGCTGCGGCACCAGGACGTAACGGCCACGTTGTGTCCCGGCCGGCTGTTTCCGTGGGAGCAAGTGCTCGGGTTTGATTCGATTTCACCAACCCCGCCATCAGCGACGCAATGAACCGCATTCATTACCTGGTCGACGACGACGTGCACCTGTCATTGATTTCCACTCCGCACTTGCCCGAGCCGGCCGTCGCGCCGCCGGGCGATCTCGACGATCCGTATTGCCTTTTCACGCCGCAGCACTACGAGCGCAACTATGCCTATCCGCTGGTGGTCTGGCTGCACGGTCCGGCCGACGACGAGCGGCAGGTGACGCGCGTCATGCCGCTGGTGAGCCTGCGAAACTACGTGGCGGTCGGGCCGCGCGGCACGCGCGCGTCGCGGACAGCGGGCGGCTACCACTGGTCGCAGGACGCCGACGAGATCGCTTTGGCCCTGGAGCGCGTGCTGGCGGCCGTGGCCGCGGCCCGGCGGTGGTTGAACATCGCGCCGGGGCGGATTTACCTGGCCGGTTATGCGTGCGGCGGGACGATGGCCTTGCGCGTCGCGCTTGCCGAGCCGCGACGGTTCGCCGGTGCCTTGTCGATCGGCGGAGCGTTTCCGACGACTTTGCGGCCGCTGGCCCAATTGCACCAGGCTCGCCGGTTGAAACTGTTTTTGGCCGCCGGCCGCCGGAGCCGCGGCTATCCGGAGCGTGAAGTCTGCAACCACTTGCGGCTGTTGCACGCGGCCGGCATCTCGGTCAACCTGCGGTTGTACCCGTGCGGCGACGAGGTGACGGCCGATATGCTAGCGGACATGGATCGCTGGATCATGGAGCAAGTGGCCTCTGACGAGCCTGCCGCCCGTGATCAGCCGAGTCACCCCTCGCGGCGAAAGTAAGTGCGCGCATCGGTCTCGCTTGCGGTCTAGCATCGTCCGCCAGCAGTCTCCAACGCCCATTGACCGAAGCGGGCGTATCGAGTACAAGCCCCGCCACTTTTCGACACACCCGCGCACGCGCGGGCCAAATCGCGGCCGTTCTGGCCGCGGGGAATGAAGCTGGTATTTCGCGTCTTGTAAGTTTTCCCCTCGGTCCATGGGCGCGCACGGCAATCCGCGCTGCGCCGTGAGGTTCCAGGGATGGATGTCCTCAACCAAGCCATCGCCCCGTTCGGCGAGCTCGTCAAATCGATGACTCGCGGCGCAAGGATCACGGCCGCCGCGTCGTTGGCGTTTGTCGTCGTCAGCGTGGCCTGGCTCTCGAACCAGCATGCCGCCGACCCCGACACGTACCTGATGGGCGGACAGTCGTTCTCCGCCACCCAATTGCGCGACATGGAAGGCGCCTTTGGCAAGGCCGGACTCGTCGACTACCAGATCGACGGTGCCCGCGTGCGCGTGCCGCGCGGCCGCCAATCGAAATACATGGCGGCGCTCGTGGACGAGGGCGCGATGCCGGAAGATTTTGGCGAATTCCAGCGCAAGGCGGTCAACTCCGGCGGTTTCATGCTCAACGGACCTCGGCAAGCGGCGCAATCCAAGGTCGCCCTGCAAAGCGACCTGCAACTGGCGATCAGTCGCATGAAGGGCGTCAAGAGCGCCTTCGTACACATCGCGGAGGAGACGAGCCGCGGATTTCAACAAGCCAAAACCGTAACCGCCTCGGTCGCCATCGAGCCGAGCGACGAAGGGGCGGTCGACCTAGCCACCATCGCCGCCATTCGCGAGTTCGTCGCCAGCGCCTGGGGCGGGCTGAAACCCGAGGCCGTGACGGTCGTCAGCACGCTCCGCTCGCCCAGTCCGCCGGCGACCGAGCCGGCTGCCGACGACCGGGCCCTCTTGTGGCTCGGTCAGAATTGGCCGGCGCTGGGCATGGGCGGACTCATCCTGGTGGGGCTGTTGATGCTGCGGTCCAGGGTCCGCTCGGCGCCGCGAGGGGCCGCGGTCGGCGCACCGACCGCGATGGATTTTCCGGAATCGCTGGTTCTGGTACATGACGATTCCGCGGAGCCGACTGGCGCAACGGCGGCAAGCGATATTCGACGGCTTTCACAGCCCGTCGTCGCGCCGTCGGAGTCGTTGCGCGAAGAATTGATCGTCGTGGTCCGCCAGCATCCTCAAGCGGCCGCCAGCGTGCTGAGAACCTGGATTGGAAACGCGAGTTAGTGCGTATGACGACATCGCCTCGCAGCCTGCGCAAAGCGGCCATTCTGGTCGCCAGCCTCGATGCCGAACACTCCGAAGGGCTGTTGCGGCAAATGTCGCCCGCACAGGCGCAACTGCTGCGCCAGGCCGTCGAGCGGCTCGGCGAAATCGACCCGTCCGAACAGGGCGAGGTGATCGAAGAATTCTTCCGCATCGGCCCGCTCGTGCCGGACGAGGATCACTCGGGCATCGAGTTGGACGCTCCGCTGCCGGCGTCGATGGCGGCCGCGGTTTCGCGCGACTCGCCGCTGGCCGCCTGCGTGGGCGAGGGCTCTTTGCCGTTTCGCTTTCTCGACGAGGCGCCGCCCGAGAAGTTGGCCCCGTTTCTTGCGCGCGAGCATGCACAGACGATCGCGGTGGTGATGTCGCATCTGCCGGCCGACCGCGCGGCCGAGATTCTGGCTCATTTGCCGGCCGAATTGCAGATCGAGGTGGCCCGGCGGCTGGTCGACCTGGAAGAGACCGACGACGAGGTTTTGCGCGAGGTGGAGCGGGGGCTTGAATCGTGGCTATGCTCCGAGGTGCGCGGGGAACGGCGCCAAACCGCGGGCGTGGCCGCGTTGGCCGGAATCCTGAGCGCGGCCAGTCCGCGGGCCCGGCACAGCATTCTTTCGAATTTGGCGCGGCACGATCGGGAGCTGGCCGGCAAGCTCGACTTGCCCGTCGGGCCCGAACTGTCATTTGCGGACCTCCAGCACATGGACTCCGCTTCGCTGGCCGTCGTGCTGCACCACGCCGGGCCCGAGCTGTTGCTGTTGGCGCTGGCCGGCGCCGCGCCGCGGTTTGCCGAGCGGGCGATCGAGCTGTTTGGAGCGGACGACGCCCGGCCGCTGGGCGAAGCGCTTTGCAACCTGGGTCCCACGCGTTTGAGCGACGTCGAAGAGGCACAGCAACAACTGGCCGAACTGGCACGGCAATTGGAGGTGCGCGGCGAGATTACGCCGGAAATTCGCGGACGATTGAGCGTCGCCGTTTAAACCGCGTATGAGCTTGCGGTCTTCGCCACACCTGCCACGCCAACAACGAAAACTTGCACACGGTCATGTCAACGATCATCAAGGCTTTCACGAGTCAGTCTGACCGGCCCGTCGGGTTTGCGTTCGACGAGCTGGGCGATCCGGCCAGCACCGACTACCGGTGCGCGGGCGGTGACGCCGCCCGATTGCTCGCCGAGGCAGAAAGCCAGGCGAACGAGCTGCGCCAGGCTGAAGAGCAGGGCAGGGCGGCGGCGCTGGCGGCCGCCGAGCAAGTTCTCGAACAGGAAGTCGGCCGGAAGGTGAACGCGGTCGTGCCGGCGCTTCGCGCCGCGGTCGACGGCATTCAGGCGGCCAAGGCCGAGTGGCTTGCGCATTGGGAAAAGTCCGCTATGGACGTGGCCACGGCGATCGCGGCGCGCGTCATTCGCCGCGAGATAAAGCGAACGCCCGAGGTGACGCTGGCGCTTGTGAAAGAGGCTCTCGAGCTGGCGGCCGGCAGCGCGGACGTGCAACTGCGCATGCATCCTGACGATCTCGAGATTTTGGGGCAAAAGGTCGAGCGCCTGGCCGCCGAATTGGGCCGGCTCGGCGATGCAAAAATCGTGGCCGATCCGAGCATCACCCCGGGCGGCTGCCGAATCGATACGCGCTTTGGCACGATCGACCAGCAGATCGAATCGCAACTGGCCCGCATCGAACAGGAATTGACCTGATCGCTGGCGGGCGAAAAAGGCGAACCATGCAAGCGACGCTTGCCAACTGGCACGATCGACTTCGACACGTACTGCCCGCCAGCTTGTGCGGCAGCGTGGTCCGCACGTCGGGCATGACCGCCGCGGTGGCCGACTTTCCGGCTCCGGTCGGGGCGGTGGTGGAGATCGAGCGTCAAACGGGTGGGCCGCTGGCGGGCGAAGTGATCGGTTTTCACGACGATCTGACGCTCGTGTATTTGCTCGACAACGTGCAGGGCCTGCGACACGGCAACCGCGTGCGGCTGGTGAAAACTTCGCGGTGGATTCGCGTCGGCAGCGGGCTTTTGGGCCGGGTGATCAACGGGCAGGGCCGGGCGATCGACGGCCGGCCGCAGCCGGCGCTTGCGCATCGCGCGCCGCTCGACGGACGCGCGCCGCCCCCAATCGCGCGGCCCCGCATCGATGCTCCGCTCTCGACCGGCGTGCGAGCGATCGACGGAATGTTGACGTGCGGCAAGGGCCAGCGGATGGGAATCTTCGCCGGCTCGGGGGTCGGCAAGAGCATTACGCTGGGCATGATGGCGCGCTACACGGCGGCCGACGTCAACGTTGTGGCGCTGGTGGGCGAACGCGGCCGCGAAGTGAACGATTTTCTGGAGCGCGATCTCGGGCCCGGGCTGGCCAAGAGCGTCGTGGTCGTCGCCACCAGCGACGAGCCGGCGCTGGCACGCGTGCAAGCGGCGCATACGGCCACGGCGGTGGCGGAGTTTTTCCGCGATGCGGGCCGCGACGTGCTATTGGTGATGGATTCGCTCACGCGGCTGGCGCTCGCGCAGCGCGAAATCGGATTGGCCGCGGGCGAGCCGCCCACGACCCGTGGATTTCCGCCCTCGGTGTTTGCCATGCTGCCCAAGCTGCTCGAACGGGCCGGCCGCTCGGAGCGCGGGAGCATCACCGGCTTTTATTCCGTGCTGGTCGAGGGAGACGATCCCAACGAGCCGATCGCCGACGCCGTGCGCGGATTGCTCGACGGCCACGCCTGGCTTTCGCGAAAGCTCGCGGCGCGCGGGCATTATCCGGCCGTCGACGTGCTGGACAGCGTCAGCCGGCTGATGAGCGACCTGGCGGGCACCGAACATCGCGAGGCGGCGCGCGCGATGCGCGAACTGCTGGCCGCCTATCGCGACCACGAGGATTTGATCTCGGTGGGGGCCTATCGCCGCGGCGCGAACCCGACGGTCGATCGGGCGATCGACATGCGGCAGGAAATCGACGCCTATTTAAGACAACGCGTCGACGAGCCATCGAGCGTCGAAGAGGCCCGCGACGCGCTCGTGCGACTCGTGGACGGTGCCACGGGTGGGTTGGCCACGAGCGCATGAAGCACAGGTGGACATGTCACCTTTCAAGTTTCGCCTAACGACGTTGCTCACCCTGCGAAACGCCGAGCGCGAGCGTTGTCGCGCCGAATTGGCGGCCGCCTGTGCTCTGGAGCGCCAACTCGCCGAGCGACGACGCTCGCTCGAAGCGCAGCTCGAGCGGCATCGCCAATGGGTCCGCGCCGGCACGTCGCCCGGCACGATCGCCGTGGAAAAACTCAAGAGTGCCGGACAGTACGAAAGGGCGCTGCGCGCCCAACTCGCCGAGGTCGTCGCAGACCACGAGACGGGCGCCGCCGAAGTCGGGTGTCGGCAGCAAGCCGCCGCCCGAGCTGAGAGCGAAGTCCGGGTGCTCGAGAAACTGCGCGAGCGCGAGATCGACGAATTCAAGCGCGCGCAGGCGCTCGTGGAGGTCAAGCAGGTGGATGAAGTGGCCGCCCGAACGCATCGAGGCCCAATGCTCGCCGGGTGAATAGGGACCGGGCCGCGTATTGGCCCGACGCGCTGCTACCAGGGCCTGCCGCGGATCGTGCTGGCAACAAAAAACGCCGGCACCTGGCGGGTCCATTTGGCCTTGATTCGAACGAGCATTTCCGGGACAACTATCGCAACCTTCGGCAAAACACACATCTCGCCGAGGGCGTCACGACACATCTGAGCGAATCGTTCACTAGCGCCAAAGATCAGTCCGCGCACGCGCAGGCACCGCGGCAGGATGAATTCCATGATCGATCGAACTCGAAATACGCCGGGCGAACCGGTGGATCTGAGAATCGAATTGGGCCGGGCGAAAGTGCCGCGCGACGAAGCGGCCAAATTCGGCCGGGGCTCCGTCGTGTCGCTCCAGACGCTCGTCGACGAGCCGGTCGACATCGTGGCCGGCGGGCGATTGATCGCCAAGGGCGAGGTCCTCGTCCTCGACGGAAGCTTTTGTATACGCGTAACGAAGTTGATCGCCGGCAAAGAGGCCGTCTGATGATTGACCAATCCATCCCATCCACCGTTGCCGTAAACCCGAAAGGGCCATGGATGCCTTGGTTTGCGCGATCCGTCCGCGCGCTGGTTGCCGTGGCCGCCGCGGTGTGTATCGCTCGGTTGTCCGCCGCCCAAGCACCGGGCGGTTATCCGCCGCCGCAACCCTTGGCCGGTTGGTCCAATCAGCCCGCGTCGATCTCTCAAGATGGCATCCAATCAAACGGGCCCGGCGCTCCCAACGCGCCCGCGACGATGACGCCGCGCTTGCTGAGGGCGCGATACGAATCACCGGAAATCCAAGCGGGGCCGAGTCACGGCGCTTCTGCCGCGCCCGCGGCGCGGGTCGAAACGGGCGGGGCTCCGCGACCGATTCCGTTGTCGCGCCAAGCGAGCGACTCGCCGTCGGTGCTGGGGGGCTTGCCCGGCGGCGACGCGTCCGCTTTGGTCAACGCCGCCACGAGCCTGGGCATCGTGCTGGGGCTGTTCCTGCTTGTCGCGTGGGCCGTGCGCCGCGGCATGCCCAAAGGCTCGGGGTTGTTGCCCACCGAAGCGGTCGAAGTGCTCGGCCGCGCGCCCTTGGTCGGAAGGCAGCAGGTTCATTTGGTGCGCTGCGGCAACAAGATCGTGTTGTTGAGCGTTACTCCGGGCGGCACCCATACGCTCGCCGAAATTTCCGACCCTTCCGAAGTCGATCGGCTGCACAGCATCTGCCAACCGCCCAGCCGGCCGGCCGGTTTGCGCCAGTTTTTCGGGCACATCACGGGCCAATCGCGCTTGAGCGACTATAACACGGGCGAAGGGGCCGAGGAGATCGATTTCCGCCACCTCGAAACGGGCGGCCAGCGCCGCGCCTGAGGAGCCGCAAGTTGAAGACAAACGGTCATTGGCGACGTCGCGGCGGCTCTCGATGGCAGGGGACGCAGACGCGCGTCGCGCTCGGCATTGCGCTCGTGGTGATGGTCTTGTCATTCGGACCGCGGGTGGCTGCCGCCGACGATGCAAGCGCCGTCGGAGAATCGGCGGCGGCCGAAACTGCGATCGCCCCGGTTACCCCCGCCATCCCCGCGGCAACCGCCGATCCGGAAACCCAACTCGCAACGGAACCCGCCGTCACGCTTGAATCTGCCGCCGCGCCGCAATCCGCCGTTCGACCAGCAGCCACCGCCGGGCCGGACGGGCCCGTCGCGACCGGGACCCCGGCGGCCGAAATGTCGGGCGGCCAGGGCGCGCAACTGGAATTGCCCTTCGGGCTGGGCGGACCCGACGAGTGGGCCAGTCCCGAAAAACTCTCGTCTACGTTGAAGGTGCTGTTGCTGTTGACCGTGGTCAGTCTCGCGCCGGCCGTGCTGCTGATGACCACCTGCTTTGTGCGCATTGTTGTCGTGCTGGGGCTGCTGCGACAGGCGCTGGGCACCGCGCAGCTTCCATCCGGACAGGTGGTCACTTCGATCGCGCTGTTCATGACGCTGCTGGTCATGTGGCCCGTGTGGAGCAACGTCTACAGCGACGCGATCGTGCCTTACACGTCTCGCGAAATCACGCTCGAGCAAGCCTGGGACACGGGCGTCAAGCCGGTGCGCGAGTTCATGAGCGCGCAGATCGATCGCACGGGCAACGGCAACGACGTGTGGCTGTTCTACCAGTATTTGCCCGAAGGGACGCCCTCGCCGACGAGTTACGACGACGTGCCGCTCACCGTGCTGTTGCCGGCCTTCATGCTCAGCGAATTGAAAACGGCGTTTCTGATCGGCTTTCAGATCTATCTGCCGTTTCTGGTGGTTGACCTGGTGGTGGCCAGCGTCACGATTTCGATGGGCATGGTGATGCTGCCGCCGGTGCTCGTTTCGCTGCCTTTGAAGCTTCTGCTGTTCGTGCTGGTGGACGGCTGGCACCTGGTCGTCGGCATGTTGCTGGCGAGTTTTCAAACCTTTTCGTGAGGCCCCGATGAGCCCGCAGGATGCCGTCGATTTGGGTCGCGAAGCCGCCTTCGCCGCGCTCGTGCTCGGCGGGCCGCTTTTGGTCAGCGGGCTGGTGGTGGGGCTGGTCGTGGGAATTCTGCAGGCCATCACGCAGGTGCAGGAGCAGACCGTTTCCTTCGTGCCCAAGCTGGTCGCCATGGTGCTGGTGCTCAGCTTCCTGCTGCCTTGGCTGGTCGCCCAGATGGTCGAGTACTCGCACGACCTGATCGTGAATATTCCCAACACGCTGTAGCGATTCGTCCGCTCGCGCGACTGCCCGCGCGAAAACCCCGGCCGATAGAGCCAACCGATGCTCCCCTCGACGGAACTGTATTTCGAGCATTCCGTGACGTTCGTGCTTGTGCTGGTGCGCATTTCGGCGCTGGTCATCGTCGCGCCGATCTTCGGCCCCTTTGAGGTTCCCTTCCGCGTGCGCGCCCTTTTGGCCTTGGCGCTAACCGTGCTGGTCGTGCCGCTGGAAGTGGGCCGCGTGACGGCGCAGCCCGATTCGCTGCCGGCGATTCTCATCACGGCAGGCGGCGAAGCATTGGTCGGTCTCATGCTCGGCCTGGGCGTGCGCATCCTGTTTTCCGCCATGCAGATCGCGGGCCAATTGATCAGCCAGATGAGCGGATTCCAACTGGCCGACGTCTTCAACCCGGGCGTCCATGCCAGCGTGCCGGTCTTTTCACACTTGCTGTCGTGCGTTGCGGCCGCCGTATTCTTTATCCTCGGCGGCCATCGGCGGGTGATCGAGGCGCTGTTGGACACGTTTGTCTGGCTGCCCGCGGGGCAGGGCGGGTTCTCGCGCTCGACGGTCGACGCCGTCGCGACGCTGGTGGCGCATAGCTTTGTGCTGGGCGTGCGCGCCGCGGCGCCGGCGGTGGTCGCGCTGCTGTTGGCCACGGTCATCATCGGCCTGGTCAGCCGCACGCTGCCGCAGTTGAACGTCCTGTCGCTCGGTTTCGGCGTCAATGCACTGGTGGCGCTGGCCGCGTTCGGTGTCTCGCTGGGCGGCGCCTGCTGGATTTTTCAAGATCAGATCGAGCCGGTGCTGGAAACGGCCCTGTACGCGTTGAGGCCGTACTAACTCGCTATCGAATCGCGCGATGCCGCAGATGGCCGAATTCACGGGCGACAAAACGCACGATCCAACGCCGCGCCGCCGCCAGCAGGCGCGCGACGCGGGCCGCGTCGCCCAAAGCCAGGATCTTGGCTCCGCCGTCTTGTTGTTGGGATCATTGGCCGTGTTGCTGCTGGCCGGTGGAGCGCTGGTTGAATTCCTGGCCGACTTTTTGCGCGACTCGTTAAGCGGCGGCGCGTGGAAGTCGTGGATTCACACGAACGACGCGGACCACCGGCTGGTCGCGAACCAACTTGGCGCGCTTGCGCCGGCGCTGGCCCGGCGGCTGTTGCCCGTGCTGGGCGGCGCGGCGTTGTTGGCGATTGCGGGCAGCTTCGTTCAAACCGGGTTTCTTGTGCGGGCGCGGCGCATCGCGCCGGACTTGTCGCGCGTCAATCCGCTGGCCGGGCTGCGACGCGTGTTCTCGGGCGCAAGCGCCTTGCGGCTGGCGCTGGGCGTCGTCAAAGTCGGCGTCGTGGCGACGGTGGCGTTTGCCGATTTGTGGAGCCGGCGCGAGGAGTTGGCCGCGCTGGCGGCGCTCGATATCCCGGATCTTGCCGCGCGGGCGTCGGACGTTTGTCTCGCGACTTGCCTGAAGATCGGCGGGGTGCTGTTGGCGCTGTCGGCGGTTGATTATTTCTACCAGCGCTGGACGCTCGAGCGCGAATTGAAAATGACGCCGCAGGAAATCCGCGAGGAAATGCGCGAGTTGCACGGCGATCCGCGAATTGCGGCCCGCCGGCGCAGCATGGTCCGGCAATCGGCCGGTCGACCGCCCGGCACTGCCGGAGGCGCTCAAACTGTTCGCTAATTCACCGCCTAATATGCAGTGTGAAACGACTTGTCGAGTTGTGCCGCCTGCCCTGCGGCACACCGCCTGGGCTTGTCCAAGACTTGCAGCGACGCTATTCTCGGGCCATCATGGCAGAAGGTGAGTCAAGACGGCACTACCTCACAATCGCCGCCAAAGACCCCGTAACGGGGCAGCTCACCGCGCACGTGCAAATCTCATTTGAGCGCATGCAGCATGTCGCTCGGAGAAGTTCCGGGCATGCCAAGGAATGTGCGTTCATTGTGCCCGCCGTGCTGCAAAGACCGACGGCCATTTTTGAGGGGCTAACGTGGGATGACGACGAGGACCGACGAGGGTACGGTTGGCGGTGTTATTGCGCAATCCCGGACAATGCCTATAGATCAGACGGAACGCGGCGCGAAACGTACCCCGGCCAGGTGTACTTGGTGTTCGTCAACGATGAAAACGTTGCCTACAATTGGCGCTGGGAGAAGGCAGATCCAGATGACCCCACACGACCAATAAGCCACGTTACGAGATTTAGGACGCGCCTCCTATGAACACAATCAACAACGCCGAGTTCGCCAAGCACATGCTGCTCTTGGCGAGATCAGCAGATCAATTTCAGCCGACGGCTACTTATGACCGCGACGGTGACTGCATCGAGTTCCTAGCGAAGCCAGACCCGTTTTATGCCGAGCGAATCGACGATCTTGTGACTGTTTACTACAGCCAAGAGACGGACGAGTTGATTGGTTCACTGCTCAAGGGTGTTTCGAAGTTCTGCGACGATATGGCCAAGCAGTTTCCGGGCTTTTCAATCGAAATCCATGATGGCCGCGTCCGTCTTGAACACATTTTCAGAGCCAAACTGTGGACGTCGCAACGCGATCCTCAGGAGCTTGCAACGTTAGTCTATCGAAAGCTGATCGACATTGCGGAAAAGGCCGACATCCTCGTTGACGCCGACTTGTGCCTCACTTAGGTAGCCGCGCCTGTCGCTGAATCTTTGCAGGCAGCGCCGATAGCCTTGCATCCCCATGTACCGGGCGACGTGACGCACTGTAGCTAGCCCGCCGCTGACGCCGGGGCCGGCTGGCAATAGCCGTAGCGGCGCATGTATTTTCCCCAACGGCGGTCGATTTGTTCGCGCAGCTCGTCGGAGATTCGATACGTGCTGACGCGATAGCCTTCGTGGTCCTTGAAGTACGTTTGCAGCTTGGGCAGCGCCGTTTCGAATTCGCCCAGCTCCAGGTGTTCGTACAACGCCCGCATTTGCTCAATCGGGTCGCGCACCAGATCCTCGTAACGCACCTCGAACAGCCGCGATTGCGCCACCAGCGCCCGGTCGCGATTGAATTTCTCGTACATTTTCTCAAAACACGAAAAGACGTACTCGTCGAGGCCCGCGTACGTCGGCTCCTGCAGGGCCTCGAACTTGTAGAGCGTCTTCCACAGCCTGACCGTCGACGAAAAAAGGGTATACGGATCGCGCACGATGTGCACGAATCGGGCGTCGGGAAACAATTCCAAAAGCGTCTTGATCCGGCCGGTGTGCGGCGGCGATTTGAGAATGATCCGCTTCGGGTCGCGCAGGGTCACGCGCTTCAGGAACCATTCCAGGGCACTCTTCCAGCGGTCGACTTCCTGCTGGTCGAGGCCCTCGAGCGTGAGATACTCGGTATAGACGGGCGCCGAGTTGGGAAACGCCATCGTCAGGTACGGCGACGGCAGGCCCATGTTGCACAGCGCAAACTCGTCTTCCTGCGGCCGGTTCCAGCCCGCGCTCATGTTGTCCATCGGCCGTTTGCCGGGCAGCAGGAATCGGAGCCTGGTCAAGACCCGCGCGCTGATCAGGAAATGGTTCGGGGCCAGGCACTCATAGGTCGTCGGATAGGTGTATCGCCCGTCGAGTACCAAAAGTTCGTGCAACAGCGTCGTGCCCGAGCGCCAGTGGCCGATGATGAATATCGGCGCGTCCTTGATCTGCGTGCGGTCGATGTAGCGGCGCATGAGGAGCTCTTGCAGGGGGCGCAGCGCGGAATTCATCATCGTGGCCGTGGTGATCGTCGAGGCCAGCGGCCAGCGGGTGATTCCGATGCGCGCGCGGTTGCGCAGCACCAGGCGAATCCACGAGCCCAGCAGCATGCCGTGCCAAAAACGGGCGTGCCACAAGCGATAGGGATTGACTTCCAGGGGCTTGGGTTTCGCGTCCGCCCTTTTGGCCATGGCGTTCTCCACGGTTGCGTGGCGTCAGGCGGGAGCCCCCTAGTGGCCCAGCCACGCGCGCCAGCGTCAAACATACCACCGGCGCCGCCGGGCGGAAACCGACGAATTGACTCAGGCAATGCCCTTGGCGGCCTGGTTTGGCCCCGCTGCTAGCGTTTCGTCGACGCGCAAAACCGGCCTGGACACCCGCGGGGCCTTAACGGTACCTTCCCGCCTCATTTCCGGCACCTCGTCTTGTCGTTCTGACGTCGTCAACACATTTACGAAATCAACGGATGGCTACTGCCGCCATGCCACGCGCCCCGCGGTCGTTTGGCCGCACCCGAGACCTTGTCTTGCCGGTGGCGATGATTGCCAGCGTGCTGGTGATTCTGGTGCCGATGCCGGCGCCGGTGATGGACTTGCTTCTGGCGTCGAACATCGCGGTGTCCGTGATCGTGCTGTTGACGGCGATTTACGTTCGCACGCCGCTGGAATTCAACATCTTTCCCTCGCTGCTGTTGGTCACGACGCTGGCGCGGCTGGTGCTGAACGTCGCGACCACGCGGTTGATCCTGACGCGCGCCGGCACCGACGGAGTGCTGGCGGCCGGCGGCGTCGTGCGGAGTTTTGGCGAGTTTGTGACGGGCGACAAGATCGTCGTGGGGCTGGTGATCTTCGCGATTATCGTGGTGATTCAGTTCGTGGTGATCACCAAGGGGGCCACGCGCATCAGTGAGGTCGCGGCCCGCTTTGCCCTGGACGGCATGCCCGGCCGGCAAATGGCGATCGACGCCGACGTGAGCGCGGGCCTGATCGATCAGCATGAGGCCCAGCGCCGCCGGGCCGAAGTCGCCCAGCAGGCCGATTTTTTCGGCGCTATGGACGGTGCCAGCAAATTCGTGCGCGGCGACGCCGTGGCGGGCATCATCATCACGCTGGTCAACATCATCGGCGGACTGGTGATCGGGATCGTCGACTACGGGATGGACGTCGGCGAGGCCACGTCACTGTTTACGCGGCTGACAATCGGCGACGGGCTGGTCACGCAGGTGCCGGCGTTTTTGATTTCCCTGGCCGCGGGACTCCTGGTCACGCGCAGCTCGTCGAGCGTCGATCTGCCGGCGCAGTTTCTCAATCAGCTTTTTTCGCGGCCGCAGGCACTGGCCGTGACCGCCGCCTTTCTGGGCGTACTGGTGTTTACCGAGCTGCCGGCGATTCCGCTCGTCGGCATCGGCGGCGGCTGCACGGCGTTGGCGCTGCTGCTCGCGCGCCGCCAAAAGGAAGCCGAAGCGGTGGCCCGGCGGCAACCCGACGTCGAAACTCCACCCCGCGACGAGCGAGTCGAAGACTACCTGGCCATCGATCCGATGGAAATCGAAATCGGCGTCGGGCTGATTCGCCTGGCCGACCCGAAGCGCGGCGGAGACTTGTTGGACCGCGTGCAGCGCGTGCGCGAGACGATTGCCGCCGACCTGGGCCTGATCATGCCCAAGGTGCGCATCCGCGATAACCTGCGGCTCGACGCACGCCACTATCGAATCAAGATTGCCGACATGCCCGTGGCCGAGGGAGAGCTTCAAGGGGGCATGCTGCTGGCGGTCGATTCCGGCCATGCGCGCGGCCGCGTTGCGGGACTGGCGACGAGCGATCCGGTGTCGGGCATGCCGGCCGTGTGGATCGAACCGTCGGCGCGCCGCGAGGCCGAACGGCTTGGGTATCACGTCGCCGAGCCCGCCGGCGTGCTGGTGTCGCATCTGGCCGAAGTGGTTCGCGCGCATGCCGACGAGCTTTTGAGCCGCGACGCGACCAAGCATCTCGTCGAAGAGCTCAAGAAGTCGTCGCCGGCGGTTGTCGACGAGCTGATCCCCGGCCAGATGAAGCTGGCCGAAGTGCAACAAATCCTGCAACTGCTTTTGCGCGAGGGCGTTTCCATTCGCCAGTTGGCGCAGATTCTCGAAACGCTGGGCGAGCACGCCTCGCGCACCACGGACCCGACGTTTCTGGCGGAGCTCGTGCGCCGGCGGCTTGCGCGAACCATCTCGAACCGTTACCGCGACAAGCATCATCGGCTGAGCGTCATCACGCTCGATCCGGCGCTGGAAGACCAGATCGCGGCCGCGGTCGAGCATGGCCAGCGGGGCCCGGGGGTTCGGATTTCTCCGCGGGCGACTGACGCGATTTGCCGGCAGATTGCCGGCGAGCTGGAACGTCTCGCGCCGGCCGGCCACGCGCCGGTCTTGCTGGTGAGCCCGCCGATTCGGCCCGCGGTGAAACGGTTGACTTCGGCGCATCTGCCGCGCCTGGCGGTGCTCAGCTACGACGAAATCACGCGCGACACGCAGATCGAGTCGCTGGCCATGGTCGGCGGCGAGGGGGTTTTCGAGTCATCGGGTTTATTGCCCAGGATTTCCCAGCCGCTTTTGGCTTAGCAGGTCATGAACGTCAAAACTTATCGAGCCAAGACGATGCAGGAAGCGCTGGCCCTGGTGCGGCGCGAATTGGGGTCCAACGCTTCGGTGCTGCACACGCGCGAAGTGCGTCCGCGCGGGCTGTCGCGTTTGCTGGGCGCAGCGCGAATGATCGAAGTGGTGGCTTCCTCGAGCGTGTCGGTGCCCAGCCGGCTGCCGCCGCACAGGCGCAGCGCCGAAGCCGCCTCCGTGCCGCCAACTCAAGCGGGAATCGCCTTGGACGTCGCGCCCGGGCCGCGCGCCGCGGCCAGTTTTTCCGCCCGGGCCGCCGCGAGCCTCCAGTTGCACGCCCAACTGACCGAATTGCAGTCGAAGGTCGATGATTTGTTCCGCCACACGGGCCAAGCCGCGCGCGGCGACCTGCCCGATTGTTTGTTTCACCTGTTCACCGATCTGATCGATGCGGACATCGGCGAGGACCTGGCGCGCGAGCTCGTGGACCGCGTGCGGCGAAACTGCTCGGGCGACGAGCGGCTCGACGCGGCAAGTCTCAAAGAGCGGCTGGCACAGTTGATCGAAGACGAGATTTCCATTGCCGGACCGATTCAGATGACTTCCGGACGCCGGCGTCTGGTGGCCCTGGTCGGACCGACCGGCGTGGGCAAGACGACCACGATCGCCAAGCTGGCGGCCAATTTCCGCCTGCGCGAAAAAAGGCGCGTCGGTTTGATCACGGTCGACACGTATCGCATCGCGGCGGTGGAACAACTCCGCACGTACGCCGACATCATCGACCTGCCGATGGAAATCGTCGCCACGCCGCGCGAAATGCACCAGGCCGTGGCCCGCATGGCCGA
Source organism: Pirellulales bacterium (assembly GCA_040877415.1). Taxonomy (GTDB): domain Bacteria; phylum Planctomycetota; class Planctomycetia; order Pirellulales; family PALSA-1355; genus JBBDNV01. The sequence continues at coordinate 18,103 of JBBDNV010000018.1, read as the reverse complement.
CCAGGACCTGATCCTGATGGACACGGCCGGCCGCAGTCCGCGCGACGAAGTGAAGATCCAGGAGCTCAAGTCGATGTTGGCGGAAGCCTCGCCCGATGAAGTTCACCTGGTGCTCTCCAGCGTGGCCAGTGCGGGCAGCCTGGCGAAGACGGCCGAGCAGTTCGCCGTCGTCGGCACGACCGCGCTGGTTTTGACCAAATTGGACGAAGCCGCTTCGCTGGGCAACCTGCTCGCGCTATTGCGCGCGAGCAGCCTGCCGCTGAGCTATCTGACGAACGGTCAGAACGTTCCCGACGATATCGCGGCCGCCGACAAGCGTCGGCTGGCGCGCGCCATCCTGGGCACGGAGCCGATTGCCGGCTAGTGACGCCAGGCCGGCTGCTCGGGGAAACCCGATTCGAGATTCTACCTTTCCGACGCGAACATGACTCACGATCAAGCGGACGAATTACGGCAACTCGTGCGGCAGCGCGGCGGCGCCGCGGCCGGACCCGGTGCGCCGTTGGTCGTCACGAGCGGCGGCAAGGGCGGCGTCGGCACGACCACGATCGCGGCTAATCTGGCCGTGGCGCTAGCGCGGCAAGGTCGTCGCGCCGTGTTCGTCGACGCCGATCTCGATCATGGCGGCAACACCCAGTTGAGCCAATATCCCCACCGCGGGTCGGTGATCGACGTGCTGTCGGGACGGCGCAACGTGCATGAAGTGCTCGAGCGCGGACCGTCGGGCGTTCAGGTGCTTTCGGGCGCCTGGGCCTCTGGCGATTCGACCGAATTTCCGGCGGCGGCGCAGGAGCGGTTCATCGCGGAGCTCGCGCACCTGGCTCCGCACGCCGAAGTGGTCGTGGTGGACGCCGGCAGCAGCCGCGGTCCTTTCGCGCGGCGGCTGTGGCAGGCCGCTCGCGCCGTGCTGGTTGTCACGACGGTCGACGACGCATCGATCATGCAATGCTACGCGGCCATCAAAGTGCTGCCGTCCGCCGATTTGTCGGTGCCGGTACATACGCTTGTGAACCTTGCGCCCGACGCCCGAGCGGCCGAGGAGCCGCAGGCCCGAATCGCCGAGGCTTGCCGTCGTTTTCTCGGCGTGAGGGCCACCGCCGGCGGCAGCGTTCCCCCGTGCGAGCAGACGCCTGGCAGCGAGCCGGTGCTGGTTTTTCCGCCGCGGGGCGATGCGGCCCGCTCGATGGACCGGATTGCCGATACCCTGTGGGCCCAACTGCAATTTGAGGCGACGCGCGGAGCGTCGGCGCGACGCGCGACAACCGCCAGGTGATGCTAGCTGCCGGCGGGTTTCCGACTCAACAAAACTTCGAGCCGTACACCAGGACCTGCCAGTCAGCGGGCAATCGCAAGGAGCTTGTGAAAATGATTCAACCCCGGGCCTTGGCCCGGTCGATATCAACGGATACCTCTTTCAGGCGCGCTAGCCATAAGCTGTGCCGGTTGCGCCAAGTCTAACGCCGAGGCAAGTGAGATGTTCGTGGCGGGGATTTCCGGCTGTTTCGCGTACGCGTGCTGTTGGCCAGGGGCCAGCGCACGTGCGAGGCGGCGGAAGCCACGTTCCACGAAACGGACGTTGGTCACAAGTCACGCCGACTCGCCGCCATGACGGCGGCGCGCGAAACCGGCGGCCGCGCCGAGAGTGGGAATCTCGGAGGGAACATCGCCAGACGCGAGAATCACGGAGGATGGTAATGGCAATGACCACCATGGCGCCGGAGGACGTGGCGCAAATCTGGCAGCAATTCAAGCTCGATCTTTGCAACCAGGATCTGCGCAACAAGCTGGTCGAGATTTACCTGCCGCTGGTGAAATACAACGGCGAGCGCATCTGGTCGCGGCTGCCCGAAGGCGTGGAGCTGGACGATCTGATCTCGGCCGGCGTCTTCGGACTGATGGACGCCATCGACGCGTTCGACCTGTCGCGCGGCGTCAAATTTGAAACCTATTGCGTGCCGCGCATCCGCGGCGCGATGCTCGACGAGCTGCGCACCATGGACTGGGTTCCGCGGCTGGTGCGATCCAAAGCCAGCAAGCTCAACGAAAGCCTCAAGACGCTGGAGGCCCGCTTGGGCCGTTCGCCCACCGAGGTGGAGCTGGCCGAGCAGATGGGAATCTCCGTGCCGGAGCTGGAAAAGATGATCATGGAGGCCAACGCGGTCAACCTGATCAGCCTGAACAAAAAGTGGTACGAAACCGACAGCTACAAGGACGTCCGCGAGATCGACATCCTGGAGGACAAGAAGGGCGAAGATCCGACCCGGCGGATCCAGAAAAACGACTTGATGCGGCTGGTGACCAAGGGACTGAACCGCAACGAGCGGCTGATCATCATTCTGTATTACTATGAAGAGCTGACGATGAAAGAGATCGGCGCCACCTTGGATCTTTCCGAAAGCCGCGTCAGCCAGATGCACAGCTCGATCGTGCAGCGGCTGCAATGCCAGCTCTATCGCCGCCGCCCGGAATTCGGGACGTAAGCTTCCCGCCGGGCGAACCGTGCTTGGCCGTGCCGTGTCAAGCTTCAAGCCCAACGGAGCACGGTCATGCATTCAAGACTCGTCAGGCACGGGGACGGTTTGGCGTTGGTTCTCGATCGTTCGATCCTGGATGAGTTGCAGGTCGACGAAAATACACCGCTCGAAGTGACCACCTACGGGCGAACGCTCGTCGTCGCACCCGTTGCCGACGAAGAACATCGTCGGCGATTCGCGCGCGCGATGGATTCCGTGAATAAGCGGTACGCGGATGTTTTCAGGCGGCTGGCCGAATAGTCCATGGCCATCGGACTCCGTCTCGCGGCCCGTCCGCTCGGATAGCGGGCCATCGTCGCCTGTGGTATAAGTTGGCGCGGCGTCCATCCCGTTGGCAATCTCGCCCAGTATCGCGCATGGCCCAAGCTGACTCCGTACCCTCGGCGGCCGCCAAAAACAAGCGCAGCGAGATCGCCGCCTGGTGCATCTATGACTGGGCGAACAGCGCGTATTCCACGGTCCAGATCACGGTGCTCGTCGACTACCTGGCCAATCGCATCGCGCTGCCCGAAAAAATAGGCGCGCTGGTCTACGGCTGGGGCATCGGCGCCACGATGATCGTCACCGCGTTTCTGTCTCCGGTCCTAGGCGCGATCGCCGACGCGCACGCCAGCAAGCGCAACTGGCTGGCCGGCGCCACGCTGGTCGGCGCGGGCAGCTCGGCCTTGATGTTCTTCGCCACGCCCGATCGCCCTTGGTTCTTCATCGCGCTGTTTATCCTGGCCAATTTGGGCTACGAACAGGCGTGGGGGTTCTACAACGCGTTTCTGCCCGAAATTGCCGACGACGCGCACATGAGCCGCGTTTCCTCCTGGGGCTTCGGCGTCGGCTACGTCGGCGGCGGGCTGTTGCTGTTGGTCGCGGTCGTCATTTTTTCCTTGGGCGACGCCATGGGGCTGCCCAGCGAAAACGGGTTTCGCTTCCGGCTGTCGCTGTTGCTGATGGGGCTGTGGTGGGGGCTGTTCAGTCTGCCGATGCTGCTGTTCGTCAAGGATCGACGCGCTGGGCCACGCGAGCCGCAACCGATCTGGGTTGCCGGCAAACGCGCGCTGGGCGAGGTCTGGTCCACGCTCAGGCACTTGCGACAGTACCGCATGCTGGTGATCTTTCTGGTGGGCTTTCTGATTTACAACGACGGCGTGCAGACGATGATTACTCAGGCCTCGGTCTTCGCCACCGACGTGCTGAGCATGAAGACCCAGGAATTGATCGGCGTGATCCTGATGATCCAATTCGTGGCCCTGCCCGGCGCACTGGCCGTCGGCTGGTCGGCCGATCGTATCGGCCAGAAGTTCATGCTGATGGTGTGCCTGGGCGTTTGGGTGGTGTTGCTCGTCGGCGCGTTTTTTATCACCGAAAAATGGCAGTTCTGGACGATGGCCGTCTTTGCCGCCCTGGTGCTGGGAGGCACGCAATCGGTCAGCCGCACGATCATGGGCCTGATGACGCCCGAGGCCCGTAGCGCCGAGTTCTTCGGCTTTTTCAACTTGTCCGGCAAAGCCGCCAGCATGCTCGGTCCCATTGTCTTCTCGACCACCATGTACGCCAGCGGCAGCGCGCATGTGGCCATTCTCAGCTTGCTCGTATTCTTTGTAGCAGGCTGGGCCATTGTGGCTCCACTGAACATTGCCCGCGGGCGGCGCGAGGCCGGCAAGCTAACCGATGCGGCGAATTAGCGGTGGCGATGCGAGTGGGCGGTTCGCGGCGCGCAGGATTGTTTAACCGCCGCCGATCCCCCGGCAAAGCCGGGGGCTAAAATGCGCGCCGGTTCGTAAACAACGGTTTAGCCCCCGGCTTTCCCGGGGGATTTTTTGCCGCGACACCGCGACACTCGCGCCTGGCCAGCGCCGTTGTGCGGAAGTAAACTGAACGGCACGAGAGGTTTCTGTCCAGCGGGGAATCGTCGGGCATGTTGGGTGTAAAGCTAGGCATCGATCAGTACGTCGAGCGGCTCCAAAGCGAGCTGGCGCGCGTCGACGCCAAGGAAATCCAGGCCTGGGCCGATCTGGTCTACGAAGCCTGGGAGAACGAGCGATTCATTTTCGTCTTTGGCAACGGCGGCTCGGGCACCACCGCCACGCACATCTGCGAGGATTTGGGAAAAAGCTCGCTGCGCCACGACGAACTGCACGACGAAACCAAGAAACGGCTCAAAGTTTTGAGCCTCACCGACAACCTGGGCTGGATTCTGGCGCTGGGAAACGACGTCGGCTACGATCACATTTTCGTCCAACAACTCATGAACTACGGCACCAAGGGCGATTTGGCGATTGCCATCAGCGGTTCGGGCAACAGTCCCAACGTGCTGGCGGCCGTCGACTGGGCCAACCGCCACGGACTCAAAACCTTTGCGCTCACCGGCTTCGACGGCGGAAAGCTGCGCCGCATGGCACACTCGGGCATGCACGTTCCGCTCGACGACATGGGTATGGTCGAGAGCATTCATCTGTGCCTGTTCCACTGGGTTCTCAACGAAGTCTTTGCCCGCATCAACCGCGAAGGTCGCTACAGCAGGGGCTAGCTAGGGGCCCCCTGGCATGTTTCTCGGCATCGAAATCGGCGGCACGAAACTGCAGCTTGGCGTCGGCCGCGGCGACGGCACGCTCGTGGCGCTTGCGCGCTATGACGTGCGTCCCAAAGGGGGCGCCGAAGGCATCCTCGCGCAAATCGAAGCCGCGGCGCGCGTGCTGATCGCCAGACACGGCATCTCGGCCGTCGGCATCGGATTCGGCGGGCCGGTCGATTCCACGTCGGGGGTCGTCGTCAAAAGCCATCACGTTGCCGGCTGGGACGACTTTCCGCTGGTCGACTGGTGCCGGCGCGTGCTCATGCTTCCGGCGGTGCTGGAGAACGATTGCGACGCCGCCGGCCTGGCCGAAGCGCGGCACGGGGCAGGGCGGGGCCGCAACGTGGTGTTTTACGTCACCGTGGGCACCGGCATCGGCGGCGGCCTGGTGGTCGGCGGTGAGATCTTTCGCGCCAGCGGCCACGGCGCCGCCGAAATCGGCCACTTGCGTCCCGGATTGCACGCCGATCGGCCGGACCAGACCGTCGAATCGCTGGCCAGCGGCTGGGGCATCGCGGCCGCCGCCCAGGACCGGCTGAGCGATCCGATTTCACACGCTTTTGTGCCGCTCACTTCGGGCCTGCGCGGCACCAAGCCCGACGACGTGCGCCAGCGGCTGATCGAAACCGAAGAAGCCGAAGCGGAGTACGCGGCCGATCTGTTGGACCGCTGTGACGGAAAGTTGGACCAGTTAACCGCTCAAATGGTGTCGCAGGCCGCCGGCGAAGGCAATGAAATCGCCCGCGAGGTGCTCTCGCGCGCGTGCCAGGCGCTGGGCTGGGCCATCGCCCAGACCATTACGCTGGTGGCGCCCGAGGCGATTGTGATCGGCGGGGGCGTGCCGTCGATGGACGAAAGCTTGTTTCTCGTGCCGCTGCGGCTGGCAGTCGACCGCTACGTCTTTCCGCCGTTCGTGGGCACGTTTCAGATCCTGCCAGCCGAATTGGGCGAGCAGGTCGTCGTGCACGGCGCAATTGCCGCAGCCGCGGAAAAACGAACTGTCGACACGTTACCCTAACCCGACGAGGACCGGCAACATGAGCGAGGCAACCAGCGAAATCGTGGCTCCGCCGCCAGGCGGCCGCGCCGGCCAGGCGTATCTGTTGTTCGTCGTCTCGCTGCTGCTCGTGCTGTCGATCGGTTCGATCATGCAGCTTTGGTCCCTGATGGTCGGGCTGGTCCTGACGGAGATTCTGCTGATCCTGCTGCCGGCGGTGGTGTACGTGCGCCTGAAGGGACTGAGCGTGGCCGACTCGCTCGGCTGGCGCACGATTTCGACGGGCACCGCGGTCGCGGCATTCGTGTTGGGCGCAAGCGCGTGGGGCGTGGCCGTCTGCCTGGGACTGTTGTCGAACTGGGTGCTCGGAGAGGGGCCCGTGCTGACGGAGCTGGTGCCCAAATCCTGGGCGGCACTGCCGCTGCATTTGCTGTGCGTCGCGATCCTGCCGGGCATTTGCGAGGAATCGCTGTTCCGCGGGGCGATCCTGGGAACGCTCAGGCGCCGCGGGACGAAGCGCGCGGTGATTTATACGGCGATCTTGTTCGCTCTCTACCACGGGAATCCGTGGATCGTGGTGTCCGCCGTGTTCCTGGGGCTGTTGTTCGGCATGCTGGCGGTGCGCACTGGTTCCAGCCTGACCGCCATGATTGCCCACGCGGCCAACAACTCGATGGCGGTAGTCTTTGGTTTCTTGCTTCAAGATCGGCCCGACGCGGAGGGCTACTGGGTGGTGGGCTTGTTGGCGGCCCTGTTTGTCGTGGCCTTGCCGCTGTATCTCGTTCGATCGCGGCCGAGCGAGTCGCCGCTGCCGCGGTTGAGCACCGTGCCGGCCGGACTGCCGCGCTGGGCCGGGTGGACGGTTGCGGCACTGACCGTGGTGCTGCTATCGGTTCCCGTGACGGCGCTGGCGTTCATCGGCACCTACGTCATGGCGGACGACAAGCTGGAACCCAGGATCCACCGGGGCGACCGGGTCGTCGTGCTTCGCTCGGGACTGGTCGACCTGAAGATCGCGCCGGGCGACGTGATCGTCTTCCGCCGCGACGGCAAAACGCACATTCGCCGAGTCGTTCGCACCACGGGCGACGAGGTGTGGGTTGCCGACGACCCGCAGGAGACCGCCGTCGCGCGATCCCAGATCGAGGGAAAAATGATCAGCCGCCTCGAGAAAAAGGACGCCCAGCCGTAGTCGGCTCGTCCCCCAGCCGAGTCGTTTTGATGCGACGCGCATACCGGCTGGAAATTGTCAAGAGTCGGCGGCAACCGACGTCTGCGTTTGAACTAACGACGACAACGGGCCTTATCGCTTGGTCTTCAACCGGGCCTGAGTCAACGCGATCTCGGCGCTTTGGCGTTCGCGCTGGGCCGTGGCGTACTCCTTGGCTTCGCCGCCGCGCGTGCCGATGTCGTAGCGCACCTTGATTTTCCGTTCGGTGTTTTGCATCAGCTCAAGATGTTTTTCGAGCGCATCGATTTCTTGCGCGGGCGTGGTGGCGACTGCCAGTCGGGCCTCGACCAGCTTATTCGTGGCGTCCACCAGATTGATCAGCGTGACGGTTTCTGCCTCGAAGGACGCCTGCATGGCATCCCTGGCTCGCTCGGCCGTCTTCACGCGCTCTTTCAGCAACTCTTGCAGCCGTTTCTCGAGGGCGGCCTTGCCCTGATCTTCTTGTCCGTTGGCGCCCGACAGAGTCGATGCGGCGGCCAGTGACAACGCGCAGACGACAACCAGGATGAATCCTCGCACCTGCATGGTTTCTCTCCTTAGAATAAGGGCAACGATTGCCGAATTCGGAATCTATTTTCCGCGCGCGTCGCGCTCCAGTTTGGCCCGGACTTCGGGCAAGGGGTAGTCGATGATCGGCAAGTCGAGATGCGCGATTTCGCGCAGGCGGCGATAGCCGCGCGAGACGAGCGATTCGCGCTGGCGGACGTAGGCGGCGTCGAGCCGCCGCTTGTCGAATTCGCCGTCGACGGCAACCGGCTCGAAATCGGCTTCGACGATAAACTGCGCGAGCACCGGGTTGCAGCGAATGTGGCGCTCGCGGGTGGTGTGCAGCGTTTCGGGATCGAGCATCCCGATGACATAGCGCAGATAGAGATCGCTGTCGGTGATTTCCTCCACGTCACCGCCGCACACGTCGCACAGGTAACCTTCTTCGCACTTGGCCATTTTTTTGGTAATCGAGCGCGAGTACGACATATGGCCGCCGCGATGCTAAGCCGCAAGCGACTGGATGCCTTCGCTCGATCCGGGATGTCACAGCCCCAACACGTCGTTCATGGAATAAAGCCCCGGCGGCTTGCCGGCCAGGAATTTGGCGGCGGCCAGGGCGCCGTGGGCATAACAATCGCGATTGGCCGCGCGGACGGAAAGTTCGAGCGTTTCGCCAACGAGGCCGAAGATGATGGTGTGCTCGCCCGGATTGTCGCCGGTGCGCAGGGAGTGATAGCCCACTTCGCCGTGCGGCCGCTTGCCCGGGCGTCCGGAGCGGCCGTGGCGGTGTTGGGTCTGGCCCATCACCGCGGCGATGATTTCGCCGAACTTGAGCGCCGTTCCGCTGGGCGCGTCTTCCTTGAAGCGGTGATGCCGCTCGATGATTTCGACGTCCGCGCCCGAGGGATGATCTTTGAGGGTGCGCGCGGCCGTCTCGGCCAGTTTCATGGCCAGGTTCACGGCCAGGCTCATGTTCGGCGCCCAAAGCACCGGAATCTGCCCGGCGGCCTGGCGAATCTTGTCCTGGGAGTCGGCTTCCAAGCCGGTCGTGGCCACGACCAGCGGAATCTTCTTCGCCCGGCACGTCGCCACGATGGCCGCCGTGCCCAGGGGGACGGAAAAGTCGATCACCACGTCGACGCCTTCGGGCAGGCTGTCGGAAAGCGGCACGCCGATCTCGCCCACGCCGGCCACCAGTCCCGCGTCGGCGCCGAGTTTCGGATGCGAGGCATGTTCCAGCGCGGCGACGATTTTTAGATCGGCGTCGTCGCTGGCCAGAGCCACGAGCCGCCCGCCCATGCGCCCCGCGGCGCCGTTGATTGCAATGCGAATAGCCATCGTGGTTAAGACTCCCTCGCGCGTGTGGACTTCGGGAGTTCATTATGCCGCGATCGGGCGAGTCGATCCATGGCCATCCGATTCGCGTGCCACGGCTGGCTTGCCATGCAGTGCAATCGGCACGGGTGGACAAGCCACCCGTGGCACACCCAACGCAGGGCGGCTTAGCTATAAAGCTGAATCGCCTTGATGATTTCGTCCAGCTCGTTGGGCACGGCGACGGCGCGGTTGGCAAAAGCGGCTCGCTTCACTCCCCGGCTGCCGAGCACCTTGTTGAATTGTTCCTGATCGGTGGTGTGATAGGCCACCGTGGCGGTCGGATCCTTGAGCTGGTGGCCGGTCAGCACGCACACGACGCGGTCGTTGGGCCCAATCACGCCTTCGGCCACCAGCCGCTTGGCGCCGGCCACGCTGGCGGCGCTGGCGGGTTCGCAGCCCAGGCCGCCGGCGCCGACTTGCGCTTTGGCGTCCAGAATCTCCTGGTCGCTCACTTCGCGCACCACGCCGTCGCACACTTCCAGCGCCCGCAAACACTTTTCCAGATTCACGGGCCGATTGATTTCGATGGCGCTGGCAATCGTCGAGGCCCGCTTTCGGTTGGCGTCCAACTCGTTGTAGTAGGCATCGCGAATCGACAGGTCGGGCCGGCCGCCGTTCCAGCGGAGATTCCGCCGCTCATAGAGCTCGTACAGCGTGTTGGCGCCGGTCGCGTTGATGACCGCCAGCCGGGGCAGGCGATGGATCAGGCCGATTTCCTTGAGCTCGGCGAAAGCCTTGCCGAACGAGCTGCTGTTGCCCAGGTTGCCGCCCGGCACGACAATCCAGTCGGGCACCTGCCAGCCGAGTCCTTCGAGCACGCGGAACATGATCGTCTTCTGACCTTCCAGGCGGAACGGATTGACGCTGTTGACCAGGTAGATGCCCAACTGGCTGGACACCTCCTTGACGCGGGCCATGGCGTCGTCGAAGTCGCCGGCAATTTGCATCGTCAGCGCCCCGTAGTCGAGGGCCTGCGATAGCTTGCCGTAGGAAATCTTGCCGGTTCCGATGAAGATCACGGCGCGCATCAGTTGGGTCACCGAGCAGTACATGGCCAGCGAGGCGCTGGTGTTGCCGGTCGAGGCACAGGCGGCCCGCTTGGCGCCTATGGTGCGTGCATGGGTGAAGGCGGCCGCCATGCCGTTGTCTTTGAAGCTTCCCGAGGGGTTCAGACCCTCGTACTGGAGAGACAGGTGGCCGCCCTCGAGCCCGACGTACCTGGCCACCGGTGGCGAGTGCCGCAGGAGGGTCTGCCCCTCGCCGATCGTGACGACCGCCTCGCGGGGCGCAAAGGGCAACAGCTCGTAGAACCGCCAGACGCCGCTGGCGGCCAGCGGCTCGTTGCGGCGCGCCCATTTCTTTTCGAAAAAGCTGAACGATTTGGGGGGCCTCACACGGTCCCAGTCGTAGACGACGTCCAGCAGGCTGCCGCACGCCTCGCAGGCCACGCGTACCTCGCCGATGCCGTAAGTGGCCCCGCACCAAGGCATGATGCAGCGCTGAAAGGCGACGTCGGTACGGGTGGCGAGGCTAATGGCTCGTGGCTCCCAAGAAATGCCGCCGGCCAGACGTGCCAGCGGCCCCAACTTCGTAGTCTAAGCCAGCTTTTGGTGGCGTGTCCAGTTGGATTGCCCGCGTGGAGCCCGCGCGGCACGTCGCCTTCTCTAACGGTTTGCGTCGGCACCGTTTCGCCTGCGCAGCCGGCTGGCCGTTTGGAGCGACTTGCCCGGGCGGTGCGCGATTTGACAGTCGTGGCGGGCGGTTTTACAATGGCGCTTCTGTAGACCTCCCAAAAGGGGTCGACCGTGGATTGTTGCTCTGGGAGAAGCCAAATATGAAGAAGGCTGAGATGAAGGTGTACAAGGAACTGCTCTTGGCGCTGCGGGCCCGGCTGCGCGGCGACGTGACGGCAATGGCCGACGCCGCGCTACGCAAGACTCGGTCGGAAGCCAATGGCGATCTCTCCAGCATGCCGATTCACATGGCCGACATCGGCAGCGATAATTACGAGCAGGAATTCACCTTAAGCCTGATGCAATCCGACGAGGTCACTCTCGATTGGATTGAAACGGCCATCGAAAAGATCGAGGACGGCGTGTTCGGCGCTTGCGAAGAATGCTCGAGCCCGATCAGCAAGGTCCGCCTCAACGCCATTCCCTACACCGCGCTGTGCATCAAGTGCGCACAGAAGCTTGAACGGGGCTGACGTTCTGCCATGAAGGCAGCTCCGAGCGGCCTCTACGTATTGTTTGGCGCTCTTGCCGTCGCCGGCTGCGCGGCCGATCTGGTGACGAAAAGCTGGATTTTTGGCCGCTTGGGAATGCCCGGCCGCAACCAGAATATCTGGCTGGTTGACGACATCTTCGGCTTCACCACCAACCTGAACGAAGGCGCACTATTTGGAATCGGCCAAGGGCGGGGCATCGTCTTTTGCGCGCTTTCGCTCGCCGCCATCCTGGGCATCGTCTACTGGCTTTTCGTGGGCGGGGCGGCCCGAGACCGTCTGTTGACGGTTGCATTGGGACTAGTGACCGGAGGTATTCTGGGCAATCTCTACGACCGGCTGGGATTGCCGGGCCTGACCTGGGGGCCGGATTCCATCCACGAACCTGGTCAGCCGGTTTACGCGGTGCGCGATTGGATTCATTTCAAGATTAACGGCGTCGTCGACTGGCCCATTTTCAACATCGCCGACAGCCTGTTGGTCTGCGGCGCCGCACTGCTCATCTGGCACGCGCTGGTGGCCGATCATCGCCGCTTGGGATCGGACACCACCTCCGATCAATCGTCGGAAGCGTGATTCCTCGCGTCCGCTGTCAGACGTGCATGGCTTGCCGGCTCAGCCCTGTGCGACAACGAAAAATACCCTACCGGTACATAATTGTTTTGACAAACAACCCCAAATTTGTTCAACTAGGGACAGCCAATCCCCCAAGATGGATGAGCCGTGCGGCCGTTCCTGATACGTGTCGCATTTCTAACAACGCCGGCGCATTACTTAACTGCCGGTTCGACGAACTCGGGTTCTGGTGTCCACTGGCAACCATCGACGCTACGGTTGCCGGGTCGACTGAATGGGTGTGGCTGGCGCGGCCTGATGATCGTCCGCGCTTGCCAGCGGTCTGTTCCTTAGGACGCCCGACGGATGAAACTCTCGCGCACCGTGGCGTATGCCGTCCAGGCGATGCTGCAATTGGCAAGCTCCAATTCGGCGACGCCGGTTCCCTGTAGCCAACTGGCCGGCGAAGGACACATGCCCGAGCGGTTTCTGCTGCAGATCCTCAGGACGCTCGTCACCCACGGGATTCTCCATTCCACCCGCGGCGTCGAGGGGGGCTATTCGCTCGCACGGAGCCCGCAGGAAATCTCGCTGTTGGAGGTCATTGAGGCGATCGACGGCCCGATCGCCGCCGCTTTGCCGACCACCGAAGGCGCGGCACGTGCCGCGTACGAGGTCAAGCTGCGCGAAGCGCTGGAACAAGTCGCCTCGAACCAGCGCCGGCAGTTACAGGCCATTAAGCTTTCCGACCTGTTAGAGGGGTCGTCGTCGGCCAGGATGCCTTGACGCCCCGGGGTCGATACGCGCCGTGTGGCGCGTCGGCGGCCTGTGCTACTTGGCATGGGTTCGCCTGGCCGCTACGCTCTCGTGAATGAGCACTGCCGAAGTGACGGGGCGATTCGAATTGGCGCTGGCCGCCGCCCGCGAGGCAGGGCGATTGACGCTCGCTTACTTCCGGAGCGAAACGCTGGCCGTCGAGCAGAAGGACGACGCGTCGCCCGTCACCGTGGCCGATCGCCAGGCGGAAGAGTTCTTGCGGCATCGAATCGCCATAGAGTTTCCCGACGACGCGATCCTGGGCGAGGAGCTCGGCGAACAACCGGGCAAAAGCGGCTATCGTTGGATTCTCGACCCGATCGACGGCACCAAGTCGTTCGTGCGCGGCGTGCCGCTGTTCGGCACGCTGGTTGGCGTCGAGCACCAAAAGCGCAGCGTGATCGGCGTGATCTTCCTGCCGGCTCTCGACGAATGCGTTTACGCGGCCACCGGCCGGGGCGCCTGGTACGTTCGCGGCGAACAGGCGCCCCGAGCGGCGCGCGTCTCGTCGTGCGCCAAGCTCAGCGAGGCGTTGGTCTCCACGAGCGAAATGCGCTATCCAACCGAGCGCCGCCAGCAGGCCATCGGGCGACTCGTCCAGGCATCGCGCGTCAACCGCACCTGGGGGGATTGCTACGGTTACATGCTCGTGGCCACGGGTCGCGCCGACGTGATGATCGATCCCGTGATGGCCCTGTGGGACGCCGCCGCCTTGCAGCCGATCCTCATCGAAGCCGGCGGCACGCTGACCGACTGGCAGGGCAACGACACGATCTACTCCGGCGAAGCGATCGCCACCAACGGCAAGCTGCTCGAAGAAGTGCTGGCCATCACCCGCGGGGCGTAGGGCCCCTCGTAATCGCCGGCCCGATTTCTTCTCGAGCGCCTTAAGTACGACTTCGTCGAGTTCTCTAAGGCCCTCGTCCTGGTGGACTTCGTAGTGGCCGACGTGGTAGTGGATGATCTTGGCGTCGGGACCGATCACGACGAACAGCGGCAAGTTGCCGCCCGCGACCCGCGGATCGCCGAACTGTTTAAGCAGGCTGCCGCTGTCCAGCAGCACGGGATAGCTCAAGTTCATGAAGGCCTTGAGCTTTTTGACGCTGCGCTCGGCGGCCCCGCGCGTCTCGGCGTCGGCCAACCGGCCGTTGACGGCCACGCCATAGAGCCGCAATCCGCTGCCCTCGCGGCGGTGATAAAGGAAGTCGAGGTAGCCGACCTGGCCATAGGGCTCCGTGAGGGGCTCGTCGCGATAGTCCCAGAAGTGCAACACTGTGACCTGGCCCTTCAAGTCCGCCAGAGCCAGCGCCTCGTTTCCCAGCCCGCGCGCCGAAAACTCTTCCACTGCGCGGCCGTGGAACCTGGCCCGCAAGAGAGCCAGCGCGTCGTTGCGGCCCGATTGCAAGGCGAGGTCACGCTGGGCCGCCATCGCGAGTTTCGACAGCCCCGTGCCGGCGGCCGATTCCACCACCTGCGGCAACTGCTTTTCCAACAGTTCAAGCTGCTCGGGCTTCCAGTCGATTTGCCGGCTCTCGGCCGCAAGGTTCAATTTGTCGCGCACCGCGGTCAGCCGCTCGATCGCGCCGGCCAGTGCGGCAAGCTGCTCGCCGGCCAGTTTTTCGCTGGCGATCAGCTCGAGAGTGAGCTGATACTCGTCACCCCGGCCCATGATCACCCGCTCGGTGAACCCCACGACCAGCGGGCTGCTTTGATCGACCAGCATGGTGCGCTTGGGTCCGAACCGGTTGCGCACGCTGACGTGCCAGACGGCTCGCCCGGCGGCTTTGCCGGCCTTGTCGACGTGAAATGCCAGATCGCCGTCCTGCCATTCGGCGCCCGCGGCCAGCTTTTCTTGGGGGACGAAAAACGGCAGGAAAACCGGCACCACGCTTTGTGCGTCGCCGCGATCGTAAAGCAGGGCAGGGCCCGCCGCCCGAGTGCGAAAACTCGCGTCGAGCGTCGAGCGGCCGAACCGGGCCGGCCAGGGAAACTGGCCGTTGCCACGCTCGTCGACCAACCAGAACACGCTAGCGCCCGAGTCGCCACCGGCCATGACCCACAGCGTCAGATCGAACGTCTTTTGACCTTTTTCCGGTTCGCCCGAAGCGGCTTCGACGGCGCCCCGATAACTCAATTGCGTGCCGACCGAAAGCGGCGAGTCGGCGGAGACCAAGAGCGGCGCCAGCGCAGCTAACAAGAGCAGGTGCAACATGAGATGGGATTCCGGTAGGGAGGAGTGTTTATGGCCGCTCACTTGCCGCCATGGTGGGCTGCCGCCAAAACGGGCCTTGGCCATTGTACTCGCTGCGGGGCTGCGCCACGAGTCCCGCCTTCCAGTTCCCCGACCGTCGTTGAACGACAAGATCGCGCGGTCGAGCATCGATGTCTCCCGTTGATACGTTGGCACGTTGAGCCGTGTGCTCTCGCGCGGGCAATGACATCGCGCGGCGTGGCCGTACGCCAGGGTCGCTTTCGCACTTTGCACGGGTGGGACGCGAACCAATCTTCGCTTGCGTGTCTCCCTAAAGGCGATATACTGGCGGTTTTGCAATTTTCCGAAGGTGGCGTGACCGGGAGGAGAGAGCGCGATGTCGAAACAGTGCGAAATCTGCGGCAAGACTCCCGTGTTGGGAAACCAGGTGACCGTTCGCGGCAAGGCGAAATACCTGGGCGGCGTGGGCACGAAGATCACCGGCATTTCGCGGCGTAAGTTCAATCCCAACTTGCAGCGCGTCCGCATCACGACCCCCGGCGGAACCAACAAAACCGTCCGCGTCTGCACCCAGTGCATGCGGTCGGGAGCGGTGACCAAGCGGATCCGCAACGCGCCGTTCAAGCTTCCCTCGCAGACCGGCGCGAATCCGGCCAAGGCCGGATAAGAAAGGATGAAGGATGAAGGTTGAAGGATGAAGGGTTAAGTTTTTCTGGCTCATCCTTCATCCTTTCGCCTTCATCCTTTCTCACACATGAGCCTGACTCGCGAAGAGGTCGAAAAGGTTTCGTTGCTGGCTCGGCTGCGGCTCAGCGACGAAGAGCTCGATCTGATGACCGCGCAAATGGGCCAGATCGTGGCCTACGTCGAATCGCTCTCCGAGCTCGACACGGAGAATGTCGAGCCGATGGCCCACGCGCTCGAAGTTTCCAACGTGTTTGCGGCCGACGAGCTCGGCGAAAGCCTCGATCGCCAGGCCGCCCTGGCCGGCGCTCCCCACCACGATCGGGAGTTTTACCTGGTTCCCGCCGTGCTCGGCGAGTAAGTCATGTCCGTCCTGCGCCACAGTGCCACCGAGCTTTTGGCCCAGCTCAGCGCCGGCGAGATCACCTCCGTCGAGCTGACCGGGGCCTGTCTGGAGCAGATTCGTAAGCACGACGGCCAGGTCAAGGCCTTCTTGCGCGTCGATCCCGAGCGGGCACTGGCACGCGCCGCCGACATCGACCGGCGCCGCAAGGAAAAAAAGCCGCTGGGCCGGCTGGCCGGCTTGCCGGTGGCGATCAAGGATCTGCTCTGCACCCAGGGCGAGACGACCACCTGCGCGTCAAAGATTCTGGAAAATTTTGCGCCGCCTTACGACGGCACCGTGATCGCCAGGCTCAAAGCGGCGGATGCCGTGCTAGTCGGCAAAACGAACATGGACGAGTTTGCCATGGGCGGCTCGACCGAGAATTCGGCCTACCAGAAAACGGCCAACCCCTGGGACCTCGCGCGGATTCCCGGCGGATCGAGCGGCGGATCGGCCGCTTGCGTGGCCGCCCGCATGGCGCCGCTTTCCGTCGGAAGCGACACCGGCGGCTCGATTCGGCAGCCGGCCGGGTTGTGCGGCGTCACGGGCTTGAAGCCCACTTACGGACGCGTGAGCCGCTATGGGCTGGTGGCGTTTGCCAGCAGCCTGGACCAGATTGGGCCGCTGGCGCGCACGGCCGAAGATGCGGCGCTGCTGTTGGAAGTCTTGGCCGGCCACGACCCGATGGATTCCACTTCCGTCGATCTGCCGGTTCCCAAGTACACCCAAACGGTCACACAACCGCTCGAAGGAGCGCGCTTGGGCCTGGTGCGCGAACATTTCGGCGAAGGGCTCGATGCCGAAGTCGAGAGCGCGGTCCGCGCGGCGGTCGACGTCTACAAGTCGCTGGGCGCGACGGTCAAAGACGTTTCGCTGCCGCACGGCAAGTACGCGGTGGCGACCTATTACATCATCGCCCCCTGCGAAGCCTCGAGCAATCTGGCCCGCTACGACGGCGTGCACTATGGGTATCGAACCGACGAAAAGCGGATGGTGGCGGACCTGGCCCAGGAGCGCGCGGCACTAACGGCCGCCGGACGGCACGCCGACGTCGAGGCGATGGACAATCCCCTGGTGCGCATGTACCGCCAAAGCCGCGCCGAGGGTTTTGGGCCCGAGGTGAAGCGGCGCATCATGCTGGGCACGTACGCCTTGAGCGCCGGCTATTACGACGCGTATTATCTCAAAGCCCTCAAGGTGCGGCGGCTGATACGCCGCGACTACGACGAGGCGTTTAAGGAAGTCGACCTGATCGCCGGGCCGGTCACGACCAGCGTGGCTTTCAAGCTGGGCGAAAAAGTGAACGATCCCTTGGCCATGTACCTGGTCGACCTGTATACCGTCAGTGCCAACCTGGCCGGGATCGGCGGGATCGTGTTTCCGTGTGGATTCAATACCGAGGGCTTGCCCATCGGCCTGCAACTGCAAGCCCCGCCGTTCGAAGAAGAGCGCCTGCTGCGCGCGGCCCACATGTATCAGCAAGCCACCGACTGGCACCAGCGCTGTCCGCCGTTGGTGGAAGGATAAATCCAGACGTGTTTAGCCCCAGGCCCACCGGGCCGGGGGAATAGCCAGGATGACGAACCCCGTGAGCGATCCCTACACGATCATCATCGGCCTGGAAGTACACGTGCAGCTCTTGACGCGCACGAAGCTGTTCTGCCGGTGCAGCACAAAGTTCGGCGCTCCGCCGAACACGCAAACCTGCCCGATCTGCATCGGCATGCCCGGCACGCTGCCCGTGATGAACCGGGCCGCGTTCGACCTGGGCCTGAAAACGGCCGTGGCGCTCAACTGCCAGATCGCCCGCTTCACCAAGTGGGACCGCAAGCAGTACTACTATCCCGATCTGCCCAAGGGTTATCAGATCAGCCAATACGACCTGCCGTTTTCGCACGACGGGCGGCTCGAGATCAGCGATCCCAAGGATCGCTTCGAGCGGAAAAAGGTGGGCATCATCCGCGCGCACCTGGAAGAGGACGCCGGCAAGAGCATGCACGACGAAGTGGCCGGGCAGGCCGACAGCCGCATCG
>JBBDNV010000017.1:0-40644 GCA_040877415.1 Pirellulales bacterium | reverse complement strand
GGCGTGTTGGCGCCGGTGGTGATCGTCATTTGTCCCACGCCGGTCGTGGCGTCGGGATAGGAGGAAACCGGATTGCCGGGATTCGCGGCGGCGGTCGAGAACCGCGGCGTGCCGGCCATGGGGCCGATGTCGTTGTCGAACATTCCAATTCCAGCGGCTCCGCCGGCTTCGGTTCCCACCTGGGAGCGATAGAAGTCTTCCACCGAGTTGTTCGTCAGGCCGGTCGAAGCCATCGCGATTTCCGAAGCGGCCAGCATCTGGCGGCGCTCCAGCTCTTCGATGACGAGTCGCTTCATGATTTTCTTTCGACGCTCTTTCATACTCGACACCTCAGGCCAAGGACGGAGAAATCGGCGCACTCGCGGCCGCGCTCCGGACGCCCAGAGCAAGTCGTGCCGCCGGCGCTATCGTCTAAGGGGAACCTAGCTTGCAAAACGGCGCGCGGGCGGGCGCGCTGCGGAAATCCGCTCCAGGTCGCAAAACCGGAGTTATTGATTGGGGAATTGCAGAGGCACTCTCAAGCGCGCCTGTTCGGCGGCGGGCCAAATTGTTAGCCTGAAGCGCACACTCAGCACCTGGCGCTAGGCGACGAACCAGTATGCTCACCCCGGCCGAAATCCTGGGTCCCGACGGCCGCATCGCCGAGCGGCTGGAACATTACGAAAGGCGCGACGAGCAACTGGCGATGGCCGAAGCCGTGGCCGATGCGATTCGCGCGCCGCACCATCTCGTGGCTGAGGCCGGAACGGGGGTGGGCAAGAGTTTCGCGTACCTGGTGCCCGCCATCCTGGCCGTCGCCGGAGAGACTCCCACGAGCGGCGAAAAGCCCAAGCGGCGCGTCATCGTTTCCACCCACACGATCAGCCTGCAGGAACAGTTGATCGGCAAGGATTTGCCCCTGCTCAACAGCGTGATTCCGCTGGAGTTTTCGGCCGTGCTGGTCAAGGGGCGGCACAACTATTTGAGCCTTCGCCGTCTGCGGCTGGCCGCCGGCCGCGCCGCCAACCTCTTTCACCACGACGAGGACTTCGCCCAATTGCGGGCGATCGGCGATTGGTCGCGGGCCACGAGCGACGGCTCGCTATCGGACTTGGATTACCGGCCGCTGGCGGGCGTGTGGGACGAGGTGGAAAGCGACAGCGTCAACTGCCTGGGCCGGCAATGCCCGACCTACGAGCAATGTTTCTACTACCGGGCCCGGCGCCGCGCGCAGAATGCCCAAATTCTGGTCGTCAATCATGCGCTGTTTTTTAGCGACCTGGCGCTGCGGCGCGCGGGCGCCAGCATTCTGCCCGACTACGACGTGGTGGTTTTCGACGAAGCCCACAACCTCCAGAACGTGGCCAGCGATCATTTGGGCGTGAACCTGTCCTGGGGGCAGGTCGAGTACGTGCTGGGGAAACTCTACAACGACCGCACGAATCGCGGCTTGCTCGTGCATCACAAGATGGGCGACGCGCAGCAGGAAGTCGAGCAGTGTCGCTATCAGGCCGAGGAGTTCTTCTGTGCGCTGGGGGATTGGGTCGAGCGGCAGGGAAAGCCCACCGTGCGCGTCGGCGAGCCCGAGATTGTCGAAAACGAGCTCAGCCCGGCGCTTGAGAAGCTGGCGCGCACGCTTAAAAAGTGCGGCGCGCGAGTGCCCGACGACGAGCGGCCCGATTTTCTGGCCCCCGCCGAACGATTGCAGGCGCTGGCGGGCCTCGTCGAAGATTGGCGGACGCAGCGCGAGGCGGAAACGGTCTATTGGGTTGACACCGCGCGCAGCCGCCGCGGACGCCGGCGAATCAGCCTGGCCTCGGCGCCCCTGGACGTCGGTCCGGCGCTGCGCGCGCACCTGTTCGAAAAGGTTTCGACCGTCGTGATGACGAGCGCCACGCTGGCGGTCGGGCGCAGCGGCTCGTTTGAGTTCTTCAAATCGCGGATCGGGCTGAAGCGGGCCGAGTGCCGCCGCTGGGGCAGCCCTTTCGACTATCGCCGACAGGCGGAATTGGTGCTCCCCGAGGGAATGCCCGACCCAAACGACGAAAAGGACCGCTACGAGCGGGCCGCCGTCGAGATGATCCGCCGCTACGTGGCTCGCACCGACGGCCGGGCGTTCGTGCTGTTTACCAGCTACGACATGATGAAGCGCGTGGCGGCTCAACTGACGCCGTGGCTGGCCGAGCGGAACCTCGGCTTGTACTGCCAGGCCGACGGCTTGCCGCGCACGGCGATGATCGAAAAGTTTCGCGCCAACCCGCGCAGCGTGCTGTTGGGCACCGACAGTTTCTGGCAGGGAGTCGACGTCCCCGGCGACGCTTTGCAAAACGTGATCATCACCAAGCTGCCGTTCAGCGTTCCCGACCGCCCGCTGCTAGCGGCCCGGCTGGAGGCGATCCGCGCCGCCGGCGGCAACCCGTTTACCGATTACCAGCTTCCCGAGGCGGTGCTCAAGCTCAAGCAGGGTTTTGGGCGTCTGATCCGCTCGAAGCGGGACCACGGGCTGGTGGTGATCCTCGATCCGCGCGTCCGCACGAAGCCCTACGGTCGGCTGTTTCTCGAATCGCTTCCCGATTGCCGGCGAACCATCGAAACAGTCGGTTCGGACGAGGTGTTTTCCCAGTAGAGGCGACCAATCGCCGGCCGTGCGACACGAGTGAATGACCCCCCCTTGCGGTGTGTTTGCTGGACACGCCCACGCCGGGACTGGACAATCTCCGTTTGAGAATCAGCTCGCCCTCGACGTCGTTGCGTCGGAGGATCATTATGCAGGTGCGCTGTCCCCGCTGTCACGCTCCCTTCGATTCGGTCCCCGACGCCTCTTGGACCGAGATTCTCTGCCCCTCCTGCGGCAGCAGTTTCAGCCTGGTGGGGTCCGACTCGACCGCCACCTACCAGGCCCGCACGCGCATGCTGGGCCACTTCGAGCTAGTGGAAGAAGTGGGCATCGGCAAGTTCGGCAGCGTGTGGAAGGCGCGCGACACCAAGCTCGAGCGCCAGGTGGCGATCAAAATTCCCCGCCACGGACAGCTCGACGCGCAGCAAACGGAACTGTTTCTGCGCGACGCGCGGGCCGCGGCCCAACTTAAGCATCCGCACATCGTGGGCGTACACGAGGTGGGGCGCGAGGACGACACGCTCTACATCGTCAGCGACTATATCGAGGGGGCCAATCTGCGGGAATGGCTCTCCGGCCAGCGTCTCACCATGCGCGAAGCTGTTGAGCTGGTCGTCACGATCGCTCAAGCCTTGCACCACGCCCACGAGGCCGGAGTGGTCCATCGCGATCTCAAGCCCGGCAACATTATGATCGACTTGGACAGCGAGCCGCACGTGATCGATTTTGGGCTGGCGCGGCGGGCGGCCGACGACGTGACGATCACCGTGGCCGGGCAGGTGCTGGGGACCCCGGCCTACATGTCACCGGAGCAAGCGCGTGGCGAAGGGCACCAGGCCGACCGCCGTGCCGACATCTATTCGCTGGGCGTGATTCTTTATGAGCTATTGACCGGCGAAACGCCCTTTCGCGGCGAGGCGCGGATGCTCGTGGTGCAGATACTGCGCGACGAGCCCCCGAGCCCGCGCAGGCTCAATGCCCGCATTCCGCGGGATCTGGAAACTATTACGCTCAAATGTCTGGAGAAGGACCCGGCCCGGCGCTATCAAACCGGGCAAGCCCTGGCCGATGACCTGGCCCGTTACTTGAACGGCCAGCCCATCGCGGCTCGCCCGGTGGGACGCGCGTCGCGCGCCTGGCGCTGGTGCAAGCGCAACCGTGCGGTGGCCGCGCTGGGGACGGCAGTGGTCCTGGTCCTGGCCGTGGGGGCGGGCATCTCGACATACTTTGCGTTGGAAGCCAGCGCGCGGGCCAGCGAGGCGGAATCGGAACGGGCGCGCACCGTGGTGGCGCTGCGCAAGGCGCGTCAGGCCGTTGACGATTCGTTTACGGCTATCAGCGAGGGCGAAATGGCCAACGCGCCGGGGTTGCAGCCGCTGCGCAAACAGCTATTGCAAAAGGCGCTTGCCTACTATGAAGGCTTTTTGCAAGACGAGGGGGACGACCCGGACGTTCTGGCCGAGTTGGCGGCGACGTACTCGCGCGTGGGCAATATCCGAAACTATCTGGGCGAATCAGCGGAAGGCCAAGCGGCGTACCGCAAGGCCCTGGAGATTCGCGAGAAGCTCGTGCGTGAAAACCCCGCGGTTCCCGAATACCAGGCCGCCTTGGCTTCAAGCTGTCAACAGCTTTCGGATCTAGAGCGATGGGCGCACCGCGCGGATGAGGCCCAGACGTTGGCGCAGAAAGCGCTCGATATTCGCGAAAAACTCATTCACGAAAACCACGGCGCGCCTGAGTATCAAAGCGCGGTAGCCTCGAGTTTCAGACAGATCGCTTTACTCCAGGGAGCGGCGGGCCGCATGACCGATGCCGAGGCGTCATACCGAAAGGCGATCGATATCGACGAAAAAATTGTGCGAGAAAATCCCGGGGGCAGGATGCACCAGGGGAACCTGGCCTTAGATCACCACAGTCTGGCTGATCTGCAAGCACGAATGGCCCGCTGGGCAGATGCGGAGGCGACCTATGGCAAGGCGATCGCGATCCAAGAAAAACTCTCGCAGGAAAATCTCGCCGATCTGGGCGAGCAGAACAGGCTGGCTTTCATTTACGACCACGCAGGATATTTGCAGTATCAACAGGGCCGCGATGCCAAGGCCGAGGCATTTTTCCGCAAGTCGATTCCGATCAGAGAAAAGCTCGCCGCGGAAAACCCAGCAGTTCCAGGCTATCAAGAAAACCTGATTATTTCGTACAGCAGGCTCACGGAGTCTCAGGCCAGATTGGGACAAGCGGCGGAGGCCCTTGAGACTTACCAAACCGCGATTAGCCGCTGGGAGGCCAGGCAGCCAGGCAGCGTCGACGAGCAAGTGCGCTCGCACATGCTGGGATACTTGTACGCCGGGCTCGCCATGTATTCGGCGTACGCGGGCAGCGACTGGGAGCATGTCTCTGGGGCATTTGCCAAGGCCGTATCTCTCGCGGCGGGCAACGCCGCGATTTACTCGATGTGTGGCGATGCCGCGGCGCTGACCGGCCATTGGCGCGAGGCAGCCGATGCTTATGCCAGCGCCGACGAGGCAAGTCATCACCACTGGCCATTTATGTTCCAGCGCGCGCTGTTGCAGTTGGCCGCAGGCGACGATTCGGGATATCGCGCCACGTGCCGCGACCTGTTGGACCGACATGGCGACAATGAAAGTCCCAATGCAATTCTCTGCACCTTAGTGGCGGTTGTGGTGGGCGACGACGCCGTCGATAACTGGGAGAAGGCCATTCAAATGGGGCGCACGTTGGCGGCCAAGGATCGGCTGAACCCGGTCTATGCCACCGCCCTGGGCGGCGCGCTCAATCTGGCGGGCCAAACGGACGAGGCAGTCAAGGTGTTGACTGCCGCTCTGCCGCTGCACGCAGTAGCCGCATTGGCCCGGCCGCAACAAAAGGACCAGATCGAGCTTAGTCGGTTAATAGCGGAATACCATCTGGCCCGAGCATATCGCGCACTGGGCAAACGCGACCAGTCGCGCCAGGCCCGCCAACGCGCCGGCGAAACGATGGCTCGGCTGCAAAAGATCACCACACATTATGACCAAGGTTTGTCGCTTTGGGCCGTGAAGTTCGGGGTCCACAACGCGAAGCGTCTTTTCGCGGAATTCGACGCCGCAAACGAAGCCGTGGCCGGTCCGGCCGACAAGGATGCCACGCGCGGCGAGTCGGCGCCGTAAACGGCCCGCGCGTCGCCGATTCGTTCGGCCAGTAGTTCCTAAGCTCAGGGAAGGCCTTCCCTGGGCTTTTCGCTAGTATACGAGAGTTCTGGCGGAAAACGCGGCCCGTTGACCACTACGGGGGACGAGCGTAAATTGGAGGCTGCAAAATGCCCCGCCGACGTCCAAGCGACGTTCCTAGGCGGGTTCTACGGAACAGGTTACGACTTTCCCAGCCGGCTGCTTTCCATGCTCGCCAAGCGCGTCATTCCATGCCTCGACGTTGATCGGGGCCGGGTGGTCAAAGGCACCAACTTCGTCAATCTGCGCGATGCCGGCGACCCGGTGGCCGTGGCGGCCCGGTACGAAGAGGAAGGGGCCGACGAGCTGGTGTTTCTGGACATTACGGCCAGCCACGAGGGGCGCGACATCATGCTCGACGTCGTGCGCCGCACCGCCGAGATGGTGTTTATGCCCTTGTGCACCGGCGGTGGAATTCGCACGCTGGACGACATTCGCCAACTGCTCCTGGCCGGCAGCGACAAGGTGTCGATCAATTCGGCCGCGGCCGAAAATCCCGACTTCGTGCGCCAGGCGGCCGACCGGTTCGGCAGCCAGTGCATCGTCGTGAACATCGACCCGAAGCGGGTTCCCAACAATGGCAGCCAGATGTGGGAGGTTCACACGCATGGCGGCCGGCGCCCCACCGGGCTCGAAGCCGTGGCCTGGGCCCGAGAGGTGGAACGACTGGGCGCCGGCGAAATCGTGCTTACGAGCATGGATGCCGACGGAACCAAAAACGGCTACGATCTGGAGATCACCCGCGCCGTGAGCGACGCGGTGACCATCCCGGTCGTGGCCAGCGGCGGAGCCGGCAAGCCGGAGCATCTGGCCGACGCCATCTTGCTGGGCCATGCCGACGCGGCGCTGGCGGCCAGCATCTTCCATTTCGGCCAGTACACGATTGCCCAAACCAAGCGCGTGATGCGTGATCGGGGCATCCCGGTCCGCGAGGTTCTATAATGGACCGACGAAGCCGCCAGCGCGGCCCGAGATCGGGATGGCCCGATCGGTTACGATAGGAATAGGGGGAATAGAGAAGGAGGAGGCAAGGCGTGGCTACCACTTCGGACCCAAGGCAAGTAAAAAGACCGGCTGTTGTTGACCCGAGACAACTGAAGAAACACTCCGTGCGCAAGCGAGAGCTGGAAGTCGACAAACTGTTCACCGCCCTGGTGAAGCTCGAAGGGAGCGATTTGCACCTGAAGGCGGAGGTCGCGCCGCACGTGCGCGTCAAGGGGACGTTGCGCCCGCTGAACCGCGGGCCGATCGACGACGAGGAGATGGAACGGCTGTTGATGCCGATGCTCGACGAGCGCAACCGCAGGATTTACGAAGAGACCGGCGGGGCCGACTTTGCGCACGCCATCGAGGTGGACGGCGTTCGCTGGCGGTTCCGCGTCAACATGCTCAGGCAGATGGGGCACATGGGGCTGGTGGCCCGGCGCGTGAGCAACTGGATCCCCAATTTTGAGGGCTTGCACCTGCCGCCGATCATGGAGGAGCTGTGCAAGTTCGATCAGGGTATGGTCCTCTTGGCCGGCGTGACCGGTTCGGGCAAGACGACCACGATCGCCTCGATGCTCAACTGGGTCAACGCCCACTATCGCAAGCACATTCTCACGCTGGAAGACCCGATCGAATTCATCTACACCGAGGACAAGTGCCTGATCAACCAGCGCGAGATCGGGCTGGACGTGAAGGATTTTGAAATCGGGATGAAGCACGCGGTGCGCGAAGATCCCGACGTGATGCTGGTGGGTGAAATGCGCGATCGCGAAACGTTCATGACGGCCATCCACGCGGCCGAAACGGGGCACCTGGTGTTCGGCACGATTCACGCCTCGAGCGCCGCCACGACCATCGGCCGAATTCTCGACCTGTTCCCCGCCGACATGCACCCGGCGCTGCGCAGCGCGATGGTGTTCAACATGCGCGGGATCGTGGCCCAGAAACTGCTGCCCTCGATCAAGCCGGGAGTCGACCGCGTGCCCACGGTCGAAATCATGACCTTTTCGCCCACGGTGCGCAAACTGATCCTGGAAGAAAAAGACGACAAGCTGCCGGATGCCATCCGCATGTCGACCCGCGAAGGAATGCAGGATTTTACGATGAGCTTGACGGAGCTGGTGAATCGCGAGCTGATCGACCGGGCGGTCGCCTTGGAAGTGGCCCCGAACACGGAAGCCCTGAAAATGGCTCTCAAAGGCATCGCCGTTTCGCAACCCGGGATCCTCTAATGCTGCGCGTGTTTGTCGTGTTAGCCGGGGCGATTGCCCTGTGGGCCGCCGGCGCCACAAGCGCGTGGGCGCAAGCGCCCGATCTTTGGCCGTCCACCGGTTCGTTCATCCGCGGCACCGGCTTTTACCTGAGCCCCTGGAAAATCATGGGGGCGTGGCTCGTTTTCCTGGCCTGGGTCCGCTCGAGCGATTGGATCAGCGCCGACGCCCAGGCGCTCGGGCTGCGCTGGGCGATCTGGAATCCCATCGTCTTCTTCAGCTTTTTTGTCGCGATCGTTTTGCTCTGGATCATTCCGATTTTCGTTATCGGCATCTTCCTGGTGCTCGTGGCCTACGTCGCGCCTTTGGCCACGTACATTACGTATCGCAACATGCAGGTGAAGTCGTCGTACGACAAGGTGCTCACCGGCAAGCATCTGCGCCGCTGGTTCGTGCGAAAGATGAACTCGATCGGAATCAAGATGGAAGGGGCCGACGTCGATCCGCGCGAGCTCGGTCCCGATATCCAGCTCACGGCCATGGGCGGCGCGTCGGAGCGCGACGACAACGTCAACCTGCTTACCGCGCGGCAATCGGCCGGCTTCATGCCGGCGCGCGAGCTGGTCGACGACGCGCTGAAACAACGCGCCACGCACGTCATGCTCGACTACACGCCGCAGTCCGTCAGCGTGCGCTACCAGGTCGACGGGGTGTGGCACGACCGCTCGGCCCTGGCGCGCGAAGTGGGCGACCCCATCCTCGAGGTGTTCAAGGGGCTGGCCGCGCTGAAAGCGGCCGATCGCCGCGCGCGGCAGGCCGGGCAATTCGCCCTCGAGGCCGCGAAGCGAAAGTACACCTGCAAGCTGAACAGCCAGGGCACGCAAACCGGCGAGCGCGCCGTGCTGCAATTCGACACCAAAGACGTCCCCTTCCACACGCTCGACGAGCTGGGCATGCGGCAGAAAACGCAAGAGGCGTTAATCGGACTGCTGCGGCAAAAAGGCCTGTTTATCTTCTCGGCGCTGCCCGCCGGCGGATTGACGACCACCATCGACCAGGTGCTTTCGAGCCTCGACCGCTTCACGCGCGGCTTCTCGGAAGTGTCCGACGGCGACAAGCCGCACCGCGAAATCGAAAACGTGCACCCGGCGAACTACTCCAGCCTGGCCGGCGAAACGCCGGCCATGGTGCTGCCCAAGCTCATTCGCACGTATCCCGACGTGATCGTGCTGCGCGACGTCGCCGATCTGGAAACCCTCTCGATTCTCTGCGACCAGGCCCGACAGGATCGGCTGGTGATCACCAGCGCGCGGGCCAAGGAGGCCGTCGAGGCGCTGCTGCGGATCATGATGCTCAAAATTCCGCCGGCCGAATTCGCCCCCGTGGTCATCGGCGTGCTCAACGTGCGGCTGGTGCGCAAGCTGTGCGAAAAGTGCAAGGAGGGCTATCCGCCGCCGGGCGAAGTGCTGCGGCAGCTCGGATTGCCGGCCGGCCGCGTAGCAGCTTTGTATCGACCGCCCACCGTGCCCATCGATCCGAAACACCCCGAAGTGGTCTGCGATCAGTGCAACGGCATCGGCTATTTGGGCCGGACCGCCATATTCGAGCTGTTGGCGGTCGACGACGGCATTCGGCAGGTGCTCACCACCGCGCCCAAGCTGGAAAACCTGCGGGCCGCGGCGCGCAAGGCCAAGCAGCGCGGATTACAGGAAGAAGGCGTGCTGTTGGTGGCGCGGGGAGTGACCTCGATCCAGGAATTGTTGCGCGTACTCAAACAATAGGAAACCGCCGGCGATGTTTCTGACCATCCTGCTCGTGCTGATTTTCGTGGCGGTTTTCGCCGCGTTGATGACCCAGGGATTGTGGAGCAACACGATCACGCTGGTGAACGTGATCACAGCGGGCCTGGTGGCGACCAACTATTTCGAGCCTTTGGCCCAATTCCTGGAACGGCAAGAGCCCTCGTTCGCCTATGTTTGGGATTTGTTCGCCCTCTGGATCCTGTTCGGCGTGACGATGGTCGTGCTGCGGGCCGCCACCGATTACATGTCCAACGTGAAGGTGCGGTTTTTCAAGCCCGTTGAAGTGGCCGGCGGCTACCTGATGGCCGTGTGGGTCGGTTGGATCATGGTTTGCTTTGCGACCATGACGATGCACACCGCGCCTTTGGCCCGGCATTTCCTGGGGGACGCGTTCCAGCGGCAGCCCGATTCGAAAATGCTGTTTGGCCTGGCGCCCGATCGCGTGTGGCTGGCCTGGGTGCACCGGGAATCCAAGGGGGCCCTGTCGCGTTTCGGGGGCCTGGCGCCGTTCGATCCGCAGGGCGACTATATCCTGCGATACTCCAATCGCCGCGGCGACTTTGAAAAGCAAATGACGCTCACCACGGGCGGCGGCACCAAGAGCGGGCCGGAAGAGGAGTCGCCGTAGTCGTCGCCCCGCGCCGGGGGCATGGCCTCCCTCTTCATCGGCTGACGACGAGGCCGGAATCGCCGTTTTGCGCCCCGGTTGCCGAGAGAGACACCCCACAACGGGGGTTTTCGCGCCGGCGGCTGCGGCCGTTATAAATCTCAATCTCGACCCGGCGCGCTCGAATAACCAAATGATTCGGTGTCCCGCGCGAGCCGCGTGCGTCGTGAGCTATCGTTTTGGTGGCCGGCGGTTCGGCCGTTTTGCGGACCGCGGGGGCGCAATTGTGTCCCACGGGGAGATCGACATGTCGATCGACTTCCGCTGCACAAACTGCGAAAAGCTGCTGCGCACGCAGCCGGGCACCGCGGGCAAGAAGGCCAGGTGCCCCCAGTGCGGCACGGTTCTCGTGATTCCCGACTCGGCGGCCGAGGCGGCCCCGCCCGAACACCCCTTCGACGCGCCGCCGCCGCGCGAGCCTGATTTCGCCGCGTCGCCGCAATCCGCCAACCCGTATCAGGCTCCCTCCGCATACGCGGCCCACACGCCGTTGCCGCGCGGGTTCAAGCCCACGCGCATCGATTTCTCCGAAACTCTGAGCAAGACCTGGCGGATCTATACGAGCAATCTCGGCGCCTGCATTGCCGGGAGTCTGGTGACGAACCTGTGTGGGAACGTGGCGACGGTGATCGTCGGCGGATTCGGCGCGGCCCTGATCGGCAACGGCAGGGCGCTCGTCGTGCCGGTGGTTCTGCTGGAAATCGCCGCGCTCGGGCTCATTAATTCCTTTTTCCTGGTCGGGCTGATGAAGTTCATGTTGACCATCGCCCGCGGCGAAACGGTCAACTTTGCCGATCTGTTTGGCGGCGGGCAGCTCGCCTTGCCCGGAGCGGTGGTTCTCGCGATGCTGGCGGTGGGAACGATCGCGGGCGGGTTGTTTTGCCTCGTCCCCGGCGTCATTTTTCTGTTGTTTTTCAGTCAAGCGCTGTACATGCTCGTGGACCAGCGAACGAGCGTCATCGATTCGTTTAGGTATTCGGCGTCCGCGATGCAGGGCAACGCGCTTGTGTTTTTCTTGCTATTTGTGGTGCTTTCCATCGCCGCGGCGCTGTTCACGGTGTTAACCTGCTTTATCGGCGCCCTCTTTGCGGCCCCGTTTGTGAGCGTGCTGTTTGCCGTTGTGTATTTGGGTGTAACCGGCCAGGGCACGGCCGTCGACGGCGCCGCGACCCACGTCGCCGAACGAACGTTCGACGCCTCCGGAATGCAGGCCACGTGAAGCTTGCGGCGTGGCAGGGTGACGGGGAGAGCGCACCAATAGCGCCTCACCCTCACCCCGGCCCTCTCCCATCGAGGGAGAGGGAGAGAACTCACCGCGGCTTGGGCGCGATCGTGCCGGTCTCGGGGCTCGAGGCCGTGGCATAAAGTTTCTTCGGGATGCGCCCCGACCGATACGCCAGGCGTCCCGCCTCGACCGCGGCCTTCATGGCCAGCGCCATTTGCAGCGGATCGGCCGCGTGCGCGATGCCCGTGTTCAACAGCACGCCGTCGACCCCCAATTCCATGGCGATCGTCACGTCGCTGGCCGTGCCCACGCCGGCATCCACGATCACCGGATAGTCGGGGTCGTCCTGTTTGAGATATTCCAGGCAGATGCGGATGGCGTTGGGATTGAGAATCCCCTGCCCCGAACCGATCGGGCTGCCGGCCGGCATGACGCTTGTGGCGCCGGCCTGTTTGAGCCTGCGGGCCGCGATCGGATCGTCGCTCGTGTAGCACAGCACATGAATTCCGAGGGCGACGAGTTTTTCGGTTGCCTCGAGCGTGGCCACGGGATCGGGGAGCAGCGTCTTGGTGTCGCCCAACACTTCCAGCTTCACCCAATCGGCGCCCGCGTTTTCCAGGCCCAACAGGATCTCGCGTCCCAGCCGCGCCACCCGCACCGCGTCGTCGGCGGTAAAGCAGCCCGCCGTGTTCGGCAACAGCGTATAGCGGCTGGTGTCGATAAAATCCAGGATGTTCTGGCCGCGGCTGTCGATCAACCGCTCGCGCCGCACCGCCACCGTGATGCAGTCGGTGCCCGAGGCGGCCAGCGCCGCGCTCATCAGCTCATAGCTGGCGTACTTGCCGGTGCCGACGATCAGCCGGCTGGCGAGCGTGTGAGTGCCGATTCGCAGGCTGTCTTTCCGCCGCGACGTGTCGGCTTGTGTCGTCGTTGCCATCTTTGCTGCTAGCCTCCTCCGACTAAACTCACGACTTCCAGTCGATCCGCCTCGCGCAGCAGGTGCTCCGCGTGGCGAGCCCGCGGGATGACTTCCAAGTTTACCTCAACGGCCACCGCTCGGGCAGGGACGTCGAGCCGCGAGAGCAATTGGGCGATCGTCGTGCCCTCGGGCACGTCGTGCTTGTCGCCGTTGACGAGAATGTTCACGGTTGGATCGATCTAGCGGCAGTGTCGTCGGGCGGTAAGTCGTCGCGGTTTGGTCGCCGGGAGGGGTCAATTCTCGCGGATGGCCGTGGTGCGGAACTGCCAGCGGTCCAGGGGAATCAACGTTTCGCGGAGTCGAATCGGCGAGCTGTGGCGTCCCGTCACCCAGGGAACGCCGTAGGCCATCACCTGGCCGCTGGTGGCCTCGGCCACATAGACCACGGTGCGCCCGAGCTGCCCGGCCGCCACGACCTGGCGAATGTTGGTCATGCCGGTGACGAGGCGGTACTGGGGATTTTTGGCGCCGGCGGCGGGCAGGTCGCGCGACACGTTGTATTCGTACCAGGTGTTGAAGCGGCGCGTCTGGATATTGAGCGCGGCCGCCTTCAGATCGCCGGTCACCGAGTCCAACACGAAAATGCCCTCCACGTTTTCGTCCAAGGGACCGGTGGCGATGGCGAAATTATCCTGGCCGTGCGTCGCCACGGCGTGCACGGGCACTTGCGGCCACCAGCCGGCCAGGTTCAGCCCCACGATCAGTCCGGCCGCCAGGCCCACGCACAACCAGGCGATTCGCGAGTTTGCCATCGACTTGGTCCTTTCGCTTTCCTCCGTCGGCTCGCGCCGTGTCGATCCGTCACGTTCACTCGCGGCCGGTCTCCTGGGGTGGCAGACCCCGAAATCGCGCACACCCTGGATCGTACCGCTTTGCGGGGGCAAAAGCCAGCCGAAGTGTTTGTCCCCGCCCGGCGACAGCACCCGATGCATTTGCTAAAAATGAAACGCCGCAACACCAACCGCGAGCCGCATTTCGAGGAGCAAGCATGTCCACCAACGGCGCCCTGAATCGGAAACTTCGCATGGGACTGGTCGGTGGCGGTCAAGGCGCGTTTATCGGCCGGGTGCACGCCACCGCCGCCGTGCTCGACAACCGCGCGGCACTGGTGGCTGGCGCGCTGTCGAGCGACCCCGCGCGGGCCAAAGCGTCGGCCCCCGACTACGACATTCCGCCCGAGCGGGCCTATGGCTCGTATGCCGAAATGCTCCGGGCGGAAGCGCGGCTGCCCGAAGACAAGCGGATCGATTTCGTCACCGTGGCCACGCCCAATTACACGCACTTCGAAATCGCCAAGGCCGCGCTCGAGGCGGGCTTCAACGTCATGTGCGACAAGCCGCTCACGTTCGATCTCAAACAGGCCGAGGAACTGGCGGCGCTCGTCGATAAATCCGGAGCCGTGTTCGCCGTCACGCACAACTACACCGGCTATCCGCTGGTGCGGCAGGCGCGCGAGATGATCCTTACCGGCGAATTGGGCGAGATCAACGCCGTGCGCTCCTCGTACTTGCAAGGCTGGCTCCGCACGCGGCTGGAAAACGAAAAACAGAAACAGGCCGCCTGGCGCACCGATCCGACCAAAAGCGGAGCCGCCGGCTCGTTCGGCGACATCGGCACGCACGCCTTTAATCTGGCCCGCTACATGACGGGCCTTCTGCCCGAGAGCGTCAGTTGCCACCTGGCGATTTTCGAAAAGGGGCGCAAGCTCGACGACTATGGCCAGGCCGTGATTCGCTTCGAAAACGGGGCCCTGGGCAGCATCGTCGCATCGCAAATCAGCCACGGCCGCGAGAACGACCTGGCGATCGACGTCGACGGCACCAAGGGCTCGCTCTCCTGGCGCCAGGAAGAGCCCAATCACATGATCGTTCGCCGCAACGGCCAGCCGCACGCCGTCTACACGCGCGACCCCAACGCCCCGTTTATGAACGAATCAGGCAGGGCCGCCTGCCGCCTGCCCAGCGGGCATCCCGAGGCGTTTTTCGAGGCTTTTGCCAACGTCTACCGCGCCGCCTTCGACAACATGGCGGTCCGGGCCACCGGCGGAAAGTTCGAAGCCACCCATACCATCTATCCCAACGTCAACGACGGCGTCGAGGGCATGTTCTTCATCCAGCAGTGCGTCGCCAGCAGCAAGGAGAACGGCGCCTGGCTTCCGCTGCGGCATCCCCGGGCTCGAAAATAGCGATGGTGCTGACTGCAAACCGCGGAGAATTCGGCCCTTTCGATTCGCTGGACCCGGGCCCGCCGGAGCATTAGAATGACCGGGGTCTATAAGCCAAGCTATTCACGCCCATAGGAGCCCTTGCCATGTTTCGTATCCTTAGCATTTGCGCCTTGGTTGCGCTGGTTGCGGCGCCGGCCGTCTTTGCCGGCGATCTCAAGGGCGATTATCTTGAAACGCGCACCTGCGACGTCTATACCGGACCCTGCTTCGCCAACGGCGAGGTCGGCCTCGGGGGCAACGACGCCATGATGGCCTGGAACATCGAGCGCGGCAGCTACGAAGGGGTCGAGCTGGCCGGCTTGAAGGTCATCGTCGTGACCACTGCGTCCGACACGCTCGGCTTCGGCGGCACGCTGGCCATCAATCCCCAAAACATTCGCTCCACCATCATCGTCGACAAAAAGGCGACCGGCGAGCAGCACGACGCCTTGGTGAGCTTTGCCACCCGCTATGCCAGGCATTCCGGCGAGATTGTCAAAGTCGTCGCTTCGCCGATCGAAATGACCGCCGATCACTTCGAGCTGGTGGGCACGCTGAAGGCCGGCGACCTGGCCGAAATCACCACCCGCAAGCTCCACAAGGGCGATTGCGTGTGCTCCAATGAAATGACGTTTTATCCCCCCTTGTGCGACGTGAAGAACGCCGCGCCGGCCTATACGGTGGTGGGCCATTTCGCGGGCCCCGGGCTGGGCACCGCCTGGTCGAATCCCGGCACGCGCAGCGCGTTTCTGGCCAGTTTTTCCTACTGAGTGCGGATTGCCGCAAAATACTGTCGAAGCTGCCAAAGCCCGGGGAAGGCCTTCCCTGGGCTTTCTTTTTTCCGTTTCCCGCCGGCCGCGGGTCGCTTTTTGCCTGCCCTTGTGGCTGGGGCCTATAATCGTCGTACAGAACTTGGCGTTCGGCAATCGACCCGATCCTCGTACCAACACACCGTGGAGCACGAACGATCATGACCAGGTGGCTCGCGGCGATCGCGGCGCTCGTGATTCTTGGGCAAGCGGCACTGGCGGCGGACGAATTTCGGGTGGAGAAGCTCGACGACGGGCCGCCGGCCGACGTGCTTTCGGGCGAAGTGGTGGCCAAGCTTTCGCCCACCGGATACAAGGTCGCGGGCGCCGACGGCAAAACCGTCTGCGAAATCTGGCTCGCCAGGCAGTTGGCGGTCAAACCCGATTTTCAACCGACGCCCTCGATCATCTATCCGCTTGAGCCCGGGTCGCTGGCCGGCGCGCTACGTTTTCCGCGCAAGGGTTCCGACTTCCGCGGTCAGGAGATCGGCGCCGGGGTGTATACGCTGCGCTACGGCAACCAGCCGGAGGATGGCAATCACGTCGGCACGTTCGAAACGCGCGACTTTCTGCTGATGCTGCCGGCCGCCGCCGATCGCGACCCCAAGACCTTGGAAGGCGACGATTTCCTCGCCACCAGTGCCGAGAGTGCCGGATCGACCCATCCGGCCATCATACCGATGCTGAAGCCCCAAGAGGGCGACGCGCCGGCGATACGGCTTATCGAGGACGTGGAGTGGTGGGTGCTGCGACTCGCGGGCAGCGACGCCAAAGGGGGCAAGCAAATGCTGGAACTGGTTGTCGCGGGCAAGGCCGCGGAGTGAGCCTGCATTTTGATGCCAAGAGGACTCAACAATTCTATTGATGCCGCATGCTCACGCGAGCGTGAGCATGGCACCGGGCGAAACGGCACGTTGTCTGCCGCGGTGCTCATCGGCGCGATAGCACTTGTGGCCGCCTTTGTCGATCGCGGCGTCGCGGACGATACGGACGCGAAATCGAAATCCTCGGCCAGGCACACCACCGAGAAGCTGCGCGGCAAAGTCGCGTGGCTTGAGGACGCTCTCGAGCGGCGCTACGGGGTTGCCACCGAGCCGGCGGCCGCCGAAACCTCGGTCGTGCTCGAAATTCCCGACGGCACCGTGCTGCCGATCGTGCCCGACACGCGGGGCCGCGCGTTTGCCGTCGACGGGCGATTGCGCGGGGTCGAGTTGGAGCTGCTCGTGCGCCGCTACGAAAAAGCGCCCATGATCCAGGTGATTCGCGTGCTGCGTCCCACGGAGCACGGCATGGTGGAAATCGATTACTGGTGCGACGTTTGCGCCATTCCGATGTACATTCTCAAGCCGTGCGAGTGCTGCCAGGGCAAGACGCGGCTCCGCGAGCGGCCCGTCGAGGAGGTTTTCCAGCCCTGACAAACG
Organism: Pirellulales bacterium; assembly: GCA_040877415.1. GTDB lineage: Bacteria > Planctomycetota > Planctomycetia > Pirellulales > PALSA-1355 > JBBDNV01. Next base: position 23,514 of record JBBDNV010000017.1, on the reverse strand, counting down.
ACGGGCCCTGGCGATTCCACCCCGAGGCGGGCACGACGGACGAATACTAACCCGAAGCGCCAGCGAGGGGAGCATCTGAAACCGTGTCCCGCCGCCCCCTCGCTTGCGCTTCGGGTTGGTATGCAACCGCCGCCCCCTCGCTTGCGCTTCGGGTTGGTATGCAACCGCCCCCCCGCGGCGCTTGCGTGGCGCGCGCGACGGGCTTATAACACTCCTGGAAATTCGTCCGCCAAAACTCGACGCGAATACGCCAACAACCGTTTTCCAACCCCAGTCATCGTAAGGGGGCCTCGCATGAACAAGCCCGAGCAACGAGCGCACGGCAAACAGGGCTTCAGCCGCCGCGCATTTCTCAAGGGCTCCGGAGCCGCCGCCGCCACGGCCATCACGGGCGCGCAGGGCCTGGCCGCCGAGGAGCAAGCGACGTCCGTCGTATCCGGCATGACCACGATCACGCTTACCGTCAACGGCAAGCCGCAAAAGGTCGAAGTCGAGCCGCGCACCACGCTCTTGGAGGCGCTGCGCTACGGACTGAACCTGACCGGGGCCAAGCCGATCAGCGTCGACGGCTCCAGCGGCGGCAGCACGGTCTTCGTCGGCGGCAAGCCCGCGAGCGCCAATACGGTCCTGGCCATCGAGTGCGTCGGCAAGCCGATCCAGACGGCCGAAAGTCTGGAGGGCGATCCGGTGCCCGCGGCCTTCGTCGATCACGACGCCTCGCAGTGCGGCTTCTGCACGCCGGGCTTCGTGATGGCGGTCAAGGCGTTTGTCACCAAACATCCAAAAGCCACCGAGGCGGAGATTCGGCAGGGATTGAACGGCAACCTGTGCCGCTGCGGCACGTACGCCGAGATCATTCCGGCGGTCCTCGACGTTCTGAAAGGAGCTGGAAATGGTTGAATACGTTTGGCCCGATAAAAAAGACGTCTCCGTGCTCGGCGGCCGCCACGACAAGGTGGACGGCGCGGCTAAGTGCACCGGCACGGCGAAATACAGCTACGACATCAATCCTGACAAAGTGCTCATCGCCCGGGTTCTGGGCTGCCCGCTCGCGCACTCGAAGCTGAAGTCGCTCGATCTGGGCCCCGCCGAAAACGTCAAGGGCGTGGTTGCCGCGCGGGCCATGAAAAACGTCGGCGACGAAATCCAGTGGCAGGGCGATCCGGTGGCCGTTGTGGTCGGCCAAACCGAGGGCGCCGTGGCCGAAGGCCTGGCCGCCATCAAGGCCGATTACGAAGCGCTCGACGTGTTCGTCGACGACGAAAACGTCGAAGCCGCCGAATCGGCCGGCCGCGCCGAAAAAGCGGGCGGCAAGGTGCAGTTGGCAAAAGAGCCAAAGGGCGACGACCCCGATTTCGAGGAGAAGGAAATCGAGCGGCTCTTTCGAGAAGCCGCCGCCGTGGTCGAGGGCCGCTACGGCATCCAGGCCATCACGCACATGTGCCTCGAGCCCCACGGCTCCACCTGCGACTGGAAAGACGGCAAGTTGACCGCCCATCTGTCCACGCAAAACGTCTCCGGCACGGCCGGGCAGTTCGCCTCGCCACTGAAAATTACGGCCGACGACGTGACGGTGCATTGCGACTACATCGGCGGCGGATTCGGCAGCAAGTTCGCCGTCGACCGCTGGGACTCGATGGCCGCCACGCTTTCCAAGGAGCTGGGCCGCCCGGTCAAGCTGATGCTCGACCGCGACCTGGAGCTGAAGAACGCCGGCTCGCGCCCCTCGGGCTTTGTCGACGTCAAGGTCGGCGCCAATTCCGAGGGCGTGATCACCATTTGGGATTCGCACCATTGGACGGCCGGCGGTTTCGGCGGCGGCGGGGTCAACCAGTCGGTTGTGCCCTACGTGATCGTGCCGCCCAACTACCGGCGCCGCGTCACGAACGTCAAGATCAACGCCGCGCCGGCTCGCGCCTGGCGCGCGCCCAACCATCCGCAGGGATGCGCCTTGTCGCAAACGGCGATCGACGACGTCGCCGCCAAGCTGGGCATGAACAGCTACGACGTCTTCCTGCGCAACCTGGCCAACGTGGCCGACAAGGATCGCGCGGCCGTCTATGCCGAGGAAATGAAGATCGCCGAGGGGCTCATGGATTGGAAGTCCAAGTGGCACCCGCACGGCAAGGGACCCAAAAACGGTTCGATCGTCTCCGGCCTGGGAATGGCCATTCACACCTGGGGCGGCGGCGGACACCCTTCGAGCTGCCTGGTCAAAATCCATCCCGACGGCGGCGTCGAAGCGTTTCTGGCCAGCCAGGACCTGGGCACCGGCACCCGCACCGTGATCGCCGTCGTTTTGGCCGAAACCTTGGGACTGCCGGTGGGCGCGATCAAGGTCAATATCGGCAACTCGAAATATCCGACCAGCGGCCCTTCGGGCGGAAGCACCACCGTGGGCGGCGTGTCGGAATCGAGCCGCCGCACCGGGCTCGACGCCCTGGCGAAGCTGTTTGAAAAGGTCGGCCAGAAGCTGGGCGTCGCCTCGGACGCCCTGGTCGCCAAGAACGGCCGCATCGCCGACAAGAACAACCCCCAAAAAAGCCTCAGTTGGAACGACGCTTGCAGTCTGCTGGGGATGACCCCGTTGGAGGTGCAAGGCCGCGGAGCCCCCGGCCGCAATTCCAAGCTTTCCGGTTCCGGCGTGGCCGGCGTTCAGATGGCCGAAGTCGACGTCGACCGCGAAACGGGCGTGGTGAAGATGAAAAAAATGGTCGCCGTGCAAGACATGGGACTGGTCGTCAATCGCAAGACGGCCGAAAGCCAAATCTACGGCGCGCTCGTCATGGGCATTGCCTATGCCCTGTTCGAGGAGCGCATCATGGACCGCAAGAGCGGGGCGTTCCTCAACGCCGAGATTGCCGATTACCGCCTGCCGCGGCTGGGGGACATCGGCCAGTTGGTCGTGGAAATCTACGAGCCCGACAGCGAACGGGCCCGCGGCGTCGTTGGCCTCGGCGAACCGCCGGTGATCAGTCCCGGCGCGGCGATTTCCAACGCCGTCGCGAACGCGCTGGGCGTGCGCGTGCCGATCTTGCCCATGACTCCCAAGCGGGTTCTCGACACTTTGAAAACGAGGAGTGCCTGATGAAAGCCTTTGAATATGCCGCGCCGCGTACCGAGCGGGAGGTTTTAGAGCTCCTCGCCGCCGAACGGGGCAAAACCGAAGTGCTGGCCGGCGGGACCGACCTGGTCGGCCTGATGAAAAAAATGATCGTCACGCCCGATCGCGTGGTGAGCCTGTCGCGCGTCGATTCGCTGCGTTCGATCGAAGCCGACTCGACGAGCGTCCGCATCGGCGCGATGGTGACGCTCGAAGATCTGCTCGACAACCCGGTCTCGGAGTTTTTTCCCGCCGTGCGGCAAGCCATAAGCGCGCTCGGCAGCCTGCAGCTCCGATCGCAAGGCACGCTGGGCGGAGAGCTCTGCCAACGGCCGCGCTGCTGGTATTTCCGTGCCGGCCAGGGGCTGCTCGCGCATCGGGGGAAGGACGTGGTCGAGGGAGACAATCGCTATCACGCGATTTTCGGCAACTCGGGAGCGGCGAAATTCGTTTGCCCGTCGCGATTGGCGCCCGCCTTGATCGCGCTGGACGCCCGGGTGCGCGTGATCGGTCCGGGCGAGGACGACGAGACGTTGATGCCCTTGGAAGCGTTTTTCCGCACGCCCAAGAGCGAGCACCAGCGCGAGCACCTGCTCGAGCCCAACCAGATCGTGGCGCAAGTCATCCTGCCGCACCCGGAAGGCCGCACGAGCGCTTCGTATGAAGTGCAGCACGGCGCGGGGCCGGATTATCCGCTGGTGGCGGCGGCCGCTTCGATTCTCACGCACGCGGGCGCCGTGGTCGAAGCGCGGATCGTGCTGGGCCAGGTGGCCCCCACGCCCTGGATTTCGCGCGAAGCGAGCGAAGCGATTGTCGGCCGGCCGGTCACCTACGAGTCGGCCGAAGCCGCCGGCGAGGCGGCCGCGAGCGTCGCCACGCCGCTTGCGCACAACGACTACAAGGTGCAACTGGCCAAGGTGGCGGTCAAACGATCGCTGTTGTTGGCCGCCGGCCTGGAAACCGGAGGATTTTAGCAACACCGTTTAGCCCCAGGAGCATCGCTCCGGGCGTTTACAGGGACTTTAATCATGCCCTATTCCCGCACCTTTGACGAACCGACCGGGCCGTTGCAGCCCGTTTGCCGGCACTTGCGCTCGAAGGCCATTTACATGGCCGGCCAGATGGAGCCGCCGCCGGAAATGGAAGAGACAGGCAGCGGCCACTGCTGGTGCAACCAGACCCTGCACATCCTCGGCCCCGACAGCGCGGTGGTCGACCGCCGCTCGTGCAACTCCAACCGCACGTGCTACGATGCGGTGTTGTAATGACTCCGATCCCCCGGCAAAGCCGGGGGCTATGGATGGAGTGGCAACCGGTACGAACGGGTTAGCCCCCGGCTTTGCCGGGGGATTCTTTGCGCAATAACAAATCGTTCGAGTGGGTTCGCCGGGATGCCATGCTCACATTCCAGTGTGAGCATGCTGTGAAAAGCGAAATTCACGTCAACCCAGGAATCGGATCGGCATGATAAACGAAGTGCGGGCGGTTCTGGTGGTCGTGCCAGGCCAGCTCGCGGGGAATGCCCAGCGCCTGGTAGATCGTGGCCGCCATGTTGTCGGGCTTCTGGGGATTGGCGGCCGGAAACGCGCCGTTCTTGTCGGTCGAGCCGATCACGGTGCCGCCGGCCACGCCGCCGCCGGCAAAGAACACCGTTTGCGTGCCCCAGTGGTCGCGGCCCGGCTTGGCGTAATGCTCCGGCAGCAGCGAAATCTTGGGCGTGCGCCCCATTTCGCCGGCCATCACGATCAAGGTCGACTCCAATAGCCCGCGATCCTGTAAGTCGTCCAACAGCGCCGAAACGGCCCGATCGGTGGGCGGGAAGAGAAAATCCTTCAGGTGCGGAAAGGCGTTGCCGTGGGTGTCCCACGTTTCGTTGTTGCCGAGGTTCACTTGCACCATGCTCACGCCGGCTTCCACCAGTTGCCGGGCGATCAAGAGCGACCAGCCGAAGGTATTGCGGCCGTAGCGATCCAAAAGCCCCGGATCGGCCCGATCGACGCGGAACGCGGCTTGCGTTTGGCGATCGGCCAACAGCGAGACCGCCTTTTGCCGGTAGCGGTCGAACGATTCGTTTTCGGCCGCCCGCTCGAGCTTCTCGGTCTGCCGCCCGATCGAAGCCAATAAGTCGAGCCGCTGGTTGAACCGCTGGGGGTCCATGTCGGCCGCCAGCGACAGGTTCGGCGCTTCGAAGGTGAGGTCCTTGGGGTTTTCGCGCCCCTGGGCATGATGAAACCCATACTCGGGCCAGGCGCCGTAGGCCGTGGCGCTAAAGCGCGCGTAGCTGACGAACATCGGGTTGCGCTCTTGCCCCATTTCGCCGGCAAACTGTCCGGGAATGACGCGCCCCTCGCGGTGAATCAGAACCTCCGGCAGCACGACCGCCGGCGGCACGTTGTTCGGCGGCTCGCAAACGGAGTGGGCGATCGCCGCCATCGAAGGCCAATCGCCGGGCTTCGGCTGCGAGGGGTCGAAACCCAGCGGCACTTGCGACCGGCCGGTAAGCATCAGCAGGTGGCCGGTCGAGTGTTCGGGATAACCGTGGTGCATCGACCGCACCAGGGCCCACAAGTGGCTGCGCTGGGCCAGCATCGGCAGGTGCTCGCAGATCTCGACGCCCGGCGTGCGCGTGGCGATCGGCTTGAATTCGCCGCGAATGCCGTCGGGCGCCGCGGGCTTCATGTCAAAGCTGTCGTGTTGCGCGAGGCCGCCGGAAAGGAAGATGTAGATAACCGCCTTCGCCTTGGGCGCCGCGGCGGCCGTCCCCGGCGCTGCCATGGCCCGCAAGCCCGCCACGTGGTTCATGCCCAGATTCAACAGCCCGACCGCTCCGGCCTGAATGGCCGTGCGGCGCGAAAGTCGCAGGTGCTTTGGCGCTAGCGGGTGGCGTGGGTTCATCGTCGCACCGTCGTGGGGGCAAAAAGTGCGGGGCCGATGCCCGGGGTGACCCCACCAAGGTAGCCGCTTGGGGCCCGGAGTGCAAGAAAAGCCGCCAATACGAGCCCGAAGCGCCAGCGAGGGGAAATCGCCGCGCGGGTCTCTGGCGCTCCCTCGTTTGCGTTTCGGGCTGGTATCTGCCTACGGCGCAAACTCCAGCGACTTCGCCCGCGCCTCGGCCGCCAACTTCGCGCGCGCGATCATGTTGATGGGCAGGTATTCGCCGTGCGCCCACAGCGGCATTTGATCGGCGTACAGCGGGCTGGCCGGATTCTCGCTTTGTCCGCCGGGATAGACGCCCACGGAGCGGGCCGTGTCGGCCAGGTCGATAATCTGCCGCCACGACGCCCCGCCGCCGACCGGCCCAGTGTCGCCGCCCGGATTGACGGTAAAGCTCGTGCCCACGATCGGCCCGCCGGTGCGCGCGAGCTCCGGCTGCCCGGAGAGCGCGCCAATGCGCAGCGTATTGAGGTTGCCCCAGCGCCACTTCTCGGGGTCGTCGCCGAATTCGTCGGCCAGCGACTTGACCGCCGCCGCGAACGAGCGGCGCATGATCTCGTCGCGCGCTTCGCGCTTCTGCGTCGCGCGGTCGTCGAACCAGACGGAATCGGGAAACTCGCGCGTGATGTATTCCAGCACCTCGAGCATCGGCTCGCGCTTGTTGTCGCCCGAGAATCCCCAGGAGCCGCCGGGTTGCTCGATGCCGCGGCTGGCCCATTCGTCGTTCCACACCGCGCGGCGATAGTGATCGAACCAGCGCAGCCAAATGGCCGGCGCGATGGCGTCGGTGTCGCCGACGTAATCCCATTTCTTGAGCTCCTCGGCCGCGCGATTCACGAGCGGATCGCCCGCCGAGGAGCTGGCCACGGCCGCCAGCAGCACCGGCACGAAGCGCTCGGCCGCCTTGTCGTAAGCGTCGAGCTGGATGGCCTGCATCGAGTCGACCGTGAGTCCCTCGGCCTTTGAGAGCATGTCGTTGATGCGGCGGATACGGTAGCTGGGGTCCCACATCCAGCCGAGGTAGTGCGGATATCCCAAGGGCTGCGGCCGCCCGTTGGCCGAGGCGACGAAATGATCGGCCGGATTCACGGCCAGCGGCAGCTCGCGGCGCGGCACGAAGCCGGCCCAATCGTTCTCGCCCGTGGCGCCGTCCATCGGAATGCGCCCTTGTCCGCCGAGCCGCAGCGGATGCTCGCCGCACGGGTAGATCGCGATCGTGCCCGCGTCATCGGCATACACCATGTTCAAGGCGGGCACGGTCAAGTCGTCGCAGGCGGCGAGAAACGCCTCGAGATTCCCCGCGCGCGAAATTTTCCAGAAAGCGACCGTATCCTTCGTGGGCTTCAGCCCCGTCCACTGCATGGCGATCGTGCGGCCGCCCGCGCGGCTGACGATCGGGCCGTGCACGGTTGAATCGATCAAAAGCTCGTGGTCCGACTCGCCGCGCACCGGGATTTTTTCGCTCGTGCGCTCCAGCTTCTTCCACTGGCCGCGGTGGCGGTAGCGGGGCGGATCGTTTTCGTCGACCGTTTCGACAAAATAGTCGACCGCGTCGGTTTGCATGTTGGTCACGCCCCAGCCGACGTGGTCGTTTTGCCCCAGCACGAAAACCGGCGAGCCGGGAAACGTGACGCCCGCGACGTTCTTGCCCGCCGCCGAAACGTGGGCCGTGTACCAGATCGAAGGCAGCCGAAAGCCCAGGTGCGGATCGTTGCACAAGATCGGCTTGCCCGAGGCGGTTTTCGTGCCGTCGACCGCCCAGTTGTTGCTGCCGAAACTTCCCCCCCGACCTAAGAGCTCGACGCGCGAAAGTTTTTCCAGCGCCGCGGCATAAGCGCCGGCCGCGCCCGGGAGCGGCACCAGCTCACGGCGGGCCGTCTTCCCAGGGCGCGTCCATTGCGACTTGACCGTGGGCACTTCGTAAGGACGTTCGAGCGGCCACAATTCCTCGGCCGCGGCGACGCCCAGCTTTTCGACCATCATGCCGAACCACAAGTCGTCGGCGGTGCCCGACTGGTCCCAGCCCATGTACTTGGAAAACACCAGGCAATCGACCGGCTGCCACGGCTCGGGCCGGTAGCCGAGCGCGGCGAACATCGCCGGCAGGTTTTTCTCGCCGAGCTCGGCGATTTTGGCATTCACACCCGCGGCGTAGGCTTCGCATTCGGTTCGAAAGAGGGCCGGCAGATCGCCCGAGGCCCACATTTGCTCGCACGTGCGTCGGGTGCCGAGCTGGCGCATGAGGATGTCGTTTTCGAGCCCCTGCTTGCCCAGGATTTCGGCGGTCGTGCCGGAGGCCTGGCGTCGGAACATGTCCATCTGCCACAGCCGGTCCGTGGCGTGCAAATAGCCGAGCACCCGCGCCGCGTCGGTCCACGACTGGGCATAAACGTGCGGGACGCCGTGATTGTCGACTTCGACGTGCACCCGGCCCGACAGCCCGGCCAGCGTGACCGCGTCGGCACCGCCCGCGACACACGGCGAAAGCAACCCGGCGAGCGCGCCAAAGCAAACGGCCGATATTGACGGATTGCGGATCATGCGACGATCTCCTGGCGGCGTGGTCTCAGCCGCTAAGAATAACATCGCCCGCGCCGGGTTGACACATCTGGATGTCACGCATCCAGATGCCCGTCGGCGGTGCCTCCGGGCTAAACGGGGATGCGCTCAAATAGGCCGGTCCAGTCGCGCGGCTTCGGCGGGGTGGGCGGTTTTTCCTGTCTTTTTGCCGAAATCGGCCGGCAAGCTAAACTTCCAAAGCGATCCGCCCGCACTTCGCACGGCCCGCCTGGAACACAGCACGAATGCAACCCACGCCCCCCCGCCGTGCCTTCGGAGCGCCTGGAATTGAGCCGCGCTGGACGCGCAGCGACAAATCGGCCGTGGGCACGGCCTATTTCGCGCGCAGCCGCATCTGGTTCACGCTGGCGGCGGGCATCGTCAGCGAAGTCTATTATCCGACCATCGATCGACCCCAGACGCGCGATCTGCAATACCTCGTGACCGACGGCGAGACGTTCTTTCACGACGAGCGACGGCACACGACCTCAAACATCGAGCAGCTCTCGGACCACTCGCTCGGCTTTCGGCTGACCAACACGAACGACGAGTACGGATACCGGATAGTCAAAGAGGTGATCACCGATCCGCACTATTCGTGCCTGCTCGTGAACACCCGGCTCGAAGGGGACGAAAGCCTGCTTTCGCGTTTGCGCTTGTACGTGCTCCTGGCTCCGCACCTGGAAGGCGGGGGCCGCGGCAACACCGGCTTTTTGGACTCGGTGGCCGGCTGCGACCTGTTGATGGCGCACAAAGGGAACACCTGGCTGGCGATGGGCGCCACCAGCGGATTTCTCAGGCGCTCGTGCGGCTACGTCGGCGCAAGCGACGGTTGGACCGACCTGGCCGATAACTACCGGATGGACTGGCAATTCGACCTGGCCGAGAATGGCAATATCGCGCTCGCGGGCCAGTTGGACCTGAGCGATTCGTTCGAGTTCACGCTGGCCGTGGCGCTGGGCGGCAGCCTGCGCCACGCCCAGACCACGCTGGTGCAATCGATGGCAACGCCGTTTGCCGATCACCGCGAGCGGTTCATCGAGCAATGGCAGCGAACCTGCGGACACGTTGCTCCGCTGGCCGGCACGTGCGGCGACCGCGGAGTCCTCTATCGACGCAGCCACAGCCTGCTGTTGGCCCACGAGGACAAAAGTTTCCCGGGGGCCATGATCGCGTCGCTCAGCATTCCCTGGGGAGATTCCAAGGGGGACGAAGATCTCGGCGGGTATCATCTCGTCTGGCCGCGCGATCTGGTACACAGCGCGACGGCGCTACTGGCCACCGGCAACACCGCCACGCCCTATCGCTCGCTGGTCTACCTGGCCTGCACGCAGACGGCCGATGGCGGGTTCCATCAAAACTTCTGGATCAACGGCGATCCTTACTGGTCGGGCGTGCAGCTCGACGAGGTGTCGTTCGCCATCTTGCTGGCCTGGCGCGTGAAACAGGCCGGCGCCTTGCGCGATTTCGATCCCTATTCGATGGTGCTGCGCGCGGCGGCATACCTGGTGCGCCAGGGGCCGGCCACGCCGCAGGAACGCTGGGAGGAAAACAGCGGTTATTCCCCCTCGTCGCTGGCGGCGAACATCGCGGCTTTGGCCTGCGCCGCCCTGATGGCCGACGAGCACGGCGACGACGCCACGGCCGGATACCTCTGGCAGTACGCCGATTTCCTGGAAGCCAATCTCGAGCGCTGGACCGTCACCACGCAAAGCACCCTGGTGCCGGGCATTTCGCGGCACTACATCCGCATTCTGCCGGCCGACGTCGGCAATCCCGAGCCGATGGAAGATCCCGACCGGGCCACGGTGGTGATCAAGAATCAGGCGCCCGACTCGCAATGCGAGTTTCCGGCCAGGGACATCGTGGATGCCGGCTTTCTGGAGCTGGTGCGTTACGGAATCCGCAAGGCCGGCGACCCGCTCATGGAAGATTCGCTGGCGGTCGTGGACGCATTGTTGAAAGTCGAGACGCCCTTTGGCCCCTGCTGGCGGCGGTACAATCACGACGGTTACGGCCAGCGCGACGATGGGGGACCCTTTAACGGTTGGGGACGAGGCCGCGGCTGGCCCCTGCTCTCGGGCGAGCGGGCCCACTACGAACTGGCCGCCGGGCGCGACGTGCGGCCGTACATCGAGACCCTGGAACGGTTTGCCCAAGGGGGCATGCTGCCCGAACAGGTGTGGGATGCCCCCGACCGGCCCGAAGCGCGGCTGTGGCTCGGGCGGCCGACCGGCTCGGCCATGCCGCTCGTCTGGGCCCACGCCGAGTATCTCACGCTCTTGCGAAGCGTGGCCGACGGCCGGGTTTACGACTTTCTGCCGGAAGTGGCAAAGCGCTATCAATCGCCCCGCAAGCACGACGCCATCGAGTTCTGGAAGCCCAACCGCCACGCCACGCGGGTCGCCGCGGGCAACACGCTGCGCGTACAATCGCCGGACCGATTCTTGCTGCACTGGACGGCCGACGAGTGGCAAACCATTCACGACACGCCGGCGCGAACGACGCCGCTGGGGATTTCATTTGTCGATTTGCCCACTGTCAAAGGTCAGCGGTCGCCGATCCGATTCACCTTTCGCTGGGCCGACGGCGATCGCTGGGAAGGCCGCGACTATTCCGTCGAGGTCGTGCCCGCGTGACGTACCGGCGGACCGTCGATTGAACGTTGAGGGGGGGTGCCACGGGTGGCTTGTCCACTCGTGCCCGTCTACTGCCGTCTTCACCCCGGCTTGGCAACCAACGAGTGGCGCCTTTTTTGCCCGTCGCCGATGGCTCCGGGCTAAACGTCTACACCCCGGCTTGGCAACCAACGAGTGGCAGCCGGGTTCGGCGGTTCGACCTGTGCGGCCTGTGCCGCTCGTGGCAGTTCTCCAGATGTTTTGTGCGGAGCGGAAAGCCGCTTGCAGTCGGGCACAGGCGCTGTCGCCGGCGCAGTCATCGTTACAGCGTGCACAGAGCGTATTTCAGTTCGCTCAAGTAGAGATGACCGCCGTGGCGGTCCGATCAATCAGTGGGCGGCGGGCGGCCACTTTGCCTCACGCCGCCATTCGATGCCGGGCGCGCAAGCGCGGCCGGAATTAAGGGGGCTCTCCCCAGCAACCACCGACCTAGTTTCGAAAGCTGACGGGAGCATTTCTTGAACACGGCCAGCGTGTTATTGCCGGTCTACAACGCCCAGCGGAATCTCGAGGCCGCCGTGGCGGAAATCCTCGAGGTCCTGGCGCAGGCGAACGGGCGGTTCGAGTTGGCCATTCTCGACGACGGATCGACCGACGAGACGGCCGAAGTGGCCCGCGAGCTGGCCGCCCGCTACCCGCAGATTCGCGTGATTCGACATCCCGTGCGGCTGGGTCTGGCCGAGGCGATTCAAACCGGACTGGACCACATGCCGGGCGAGCTCATTCTGGTGGGCGATGAGGACTACTGCATGAATCGCGACGATTTGCGCACGCTGTGGCAATTGCGCGACGCCGAGTGGCGCATGAGCCGGCAAGCCCGGCCGGCCGCCGTGGTGGAACCGTGGTTGGAAAAGTTGCTGGCCTGGACGCCCCGCTCCGCCGATCGACGGCGCGGGTTTCAACCCATCTCGCGGCAGGCCTTCGAACGCTTCCGCATGGGCCAGGCGGCGGAAATGTTCGGTCGCGTCGACGCCCCGCAGCCGAGCGCCCTGGCGATCGCCGGACGGCTGGCGCAACCGAAGTATCTGAAAACGGCGGGCCATTTCGCGCGGGAGAACTAGTCCTCACGCGCGCAACTGCGCTCCGTGGGCCATGCGGCAGGCGGCGACCACGCGCGTGCGAACCTCGTCGGCTTGCTCGTTCGTAAGCGTGCCCTCGCTCGAGCGCAGCGTGAGCGTGAACAACAGGCTCTTTTTGTCCGCGCCCAGCCGCTCCCGATCGCGATAGACGTCCTGAAACTGGAGGCATTCGGCGTAAGGCGCGGCGGCCGCGTTGACGGTTTTGGCCACTTCGGCCCACTCGACGCTTTCGTCGACCACGAGATTCAAGTCTCGCGACACGGCCGGGAACACCGGCGGCTGGCTGTACTGCGGCACCAGGTCCGCGACCTCGTCGAGCGTCGTCAGCTTCAATTCGGCCACGGTCGAGCCGGCGCGCAGCTCGAACCGATTCACCGCCGCACGGGTGACTTCGCCCAGGTATCCCAACACCAGATCGCTCCCGTCGGGCCGCCGCACGTGCAGCTCGGCCGAACGCCGCTCGTCGAGCAGCTCCTGCCGCGTGGGACGCGCTTCCAGCTCCGCGCGCGGGTTGAGCGCCGCCAGCAGCGCTGCGATCGCGCCTTTAACGGCCCCATAGTCGCGGCCGCTGGTCATGGCGACCATCAGCTCCTCGCTCGGCAACTGGCCCGGCTCTTGCGGCAGATAGACGTGGGCAATTTCGAACAGCTCGATCCTGGGATTGGCCAGCGATTCGTTCGTTTGCCGCGCGCCCAGCAGGCTGGGCACCAGGCTGCGCCGCAAACGGTCGGCGCGGCGCAGCACGGGCATACTCGATCGCAGGGGCGGCTTATCGGTCCACGGGCTGAACGCGATCGACCAGTCTTCGTCCACCGCGCTAACGGTCATCGCCTCGTCAAAGCCGGCCGCGCACAGCACCTGCCGCACGCGCGCGAGCACGCGGTCGATGCGCGTGCGGTGGCTGGGCGCCATCGGCACGCTGGCGTCCTCGGGGATCTTGTCGTAGCCGTGAATCCGCGCGACTTCCTCGACCAGGTCGATTTCGCGCGTGATGTCCCGCCGCCACGAGGGCGGAATGACTTCCAGGTGCCGCTCGTCGTGGTTCCTCTCGCGGTTGCCGAGCGCCGCGAGAATCCGCCGGGCTGTCTCGGGTTCCACATCGATCCCCAGCACGCGTTTCAGTTGGGCAAATCGCAGCGTGATCGGCGCGCGCTCGCGCGGCTCTGGGCCCACGTCGATCACGCCTTCGGCCAGCTCGCCGCCGGCCAGGTCCAGAACGAGCTCGCAGCATCGGCGGCTGGCCCAATCAACGCCTTCGGGATCCACCCCCCGCTCGAAGCGATAGGACGAATCGCTGTGCAGGCCCAGCTTGCGGGCCGTGTTGCGAATGGAAACCGGATCGAACTCGGCGGCCTCGATCAAAACCTCGCCGGTGCGCTCGGAAACCTCGCTCTCGGCGCCTCCCATGACGCCGCCCAGCCCGACCGCCCGCAGGGCGTCGGCGATCACGCAAACCGACGCGTCGAGCGCGTACGTTTTGTGATTGATCGCCAGAAACGTTTCGCCCGGGCGGCCCGGGCGCACGACGATTTCGCGGCCGGCGAGCTTCGCCAGATCGAAGGCGTGCAGCGGCTGGCCGCATTCGAGCATGACGTAGTTGGTGATGTCGACCATGTTGTTGATCGAGCCGATGCCGACCGTGGCCAGCCGGTTGACCATCCACGCCGGACTCGGCCCGATCTTTGCGCCGCGAATCACGCGGGCCGTGTAGCGCGGGCATTGGCGCGGGTTTTCGACGCGCACTTGGGTGAGCTTGCCCAGCGGGCCGGCCGATTCGCGCGGCCTGGCCGGCGGAATCGTCAAGGGGCGGCCAAACAACACGGAAATTTCCCGCGCGATGCCCAGGTGGCCCAGGCAGTCGGGCCGGTTGCTCGTGACTTCGAAGTTGATCGCCAGGTCGTCGCCCACCTGGTGCGAATCTTCGTGGTTCAGACCGGCCATCATCAGCCGCTCTTCCACCTCCGAGGGCGCCATGTCGAGCGTCACGTACTGTTTCAGCCAGTCCCAGGAAACGAGCATCGCCATCCAATTCGTTCAAAACTGGTGCAAGAACCGCACGTCGTTCTTGTAAAACTCGCGGATGTCGGTAATGCGGTGCCGCCGCGCGCAGACGCGCTCCACGCCGATGCCGAAGGCAAACCCGGTCACTTCTTCCGGATCGTATCCCACGGCCCGCAAAACATTTGGGTCGACCATGCCCGCTCCGCCCATTTCGATCCAGCGGGTCTTTCCTTCGTCGTCGTGCCACTGCATGTCCACCTCGACGCTCGGTTCGGTGAACGGGAAAAACGAGGGCCGGAACCGGATGTGCACGTCGCCGCCCAAAAAACTGCTGGCGAACAGCCGCAGGACGCTCTTCAGATCGGCCATCGTCACGTGCTTGTCAACGAGCAGGCCTTCGATCTGGTGGAACATCGGGTAGTGCGTGGCGTCGGCCGTGTCGGGCCGATACACGCGTCCCAGCGCAATTACGCGCACCGGCGGCGGGGTGCTCTCCATCACGCGAATCTGCACCGTGCTCGTTTGGCTGCGCAACAGCAAAGGGGCGCCCGTGGCGACGCCGGCCGTTTGCAGGTAGAAGTTTTCCAGGGGATCGCGGGCCGGATGCCCCTGCGGGATATTCAGCGCCTCGAAATTGTGCCACTCGTCTTCAATTTCCGGTCCCGTGGCCACCGTGAACCCCAGCCGGCCCATCAGGTCCTTGAGCTCGTCGATCGTCTGCGAGAGCGGGTGCAGGTGGCCCAGCGTGGGCCGCGGCCCGGGCAGCGTGCGGTCGAACGGGTCGTGTGCCGACGTTTGCGCGGCGTTCGATGTGAGGCGCCCGGCGGCGGCGAAGGCGGCTTCGACCGCGGCCTTCACCTCGTTAAACCGCTTGCCGGCCGCCGGCTTGTCGTCCTTGGGCACTCCGCCGAGCTGCTTTTGCAGGCTTTTGAGGCGCCCGCTCTTCGCGCCCAGGTATTCGATCCGCGCCGCTTCGAGCGCGTCGGAGTCGGCCGCTTGGGCAAACGCCTGCTGGGCGGCCGCCGCAAACGATTCGAGTTCGGCTTGAAATTCAGCAAGCGCCATCGGCCGAGCGTCCCCTTAGCGATCGTTCGTGACACTAGCCCGAAGCGCAAGCGAGGGAGCATTAGCAAGGGCCGTGCGTCGGTTCCCCTCGCTTGCGCTTCGGGCTGGTATGAGGAAGGACGCAGATTCAAGCGGCCAGCGCGGCTTTGACCTTCTCCACCACGGCGTCGAACCCGGGGGGATCGTGAATCGCCATTTCTGAAAGCGTCTTGCGGTCCAAGTTGACGTTGGCTTTCACCAGGCCGTGGATGAATTCGCTGTAGCGCAGCCCGCGCTCGCAGCAGGCCGCGTTGATGCGGATGATCCACAGCTTGCGGAATTCGCGCTTGCGTGCGCGGCGGTCGCGAAACGCGAACACGCCGGCGCGAACCAGGGTCTCCTTGGCGGTGCGAAACATTCCGCCGCGTCCGCCCCGATAGCCTTTGACCTTTTTGAACAGCCGTCGCTTGGCCTTGTTGCGCGCGGCTCCCTTGACCGTTCTCATCGCCGTCTACCTTCTTCGAGACTACTAATAGCTTCCGCCGGCCAATGCGCCTTTGATCTGTTCGGTGAATTCGCGGGCCAGAACGGTGGTGCCGCGCAGCAGCCGCTTGCGCTTGTGGGTCTTGCGCGAGGCCAGGTGGCTGGTGCCGCTTTGCCGGTGCTTGACCTTGCCGCCGGCCGTGACGCGAAACCGCTTCTTGACGCCCTTGTGGGTCTTCTGTTTAGGCATGCTGCTATCCGCTTTGTCCGCCTTTGCCCGCTTTAAAAGGCCTCGGGGGCCCCTGACAAATCTGAACCCGTCATTATAGGGCGGACCCCATAAAGCGGAAGGGGGTTTTTCGTGGGGAGTTTTTGCCGGCCGCGACGTCGGTTTCCAGCCCGGGACGTTTCTTTCGCGGCTAGCGGGCTGTTGAGGGTTCGCGGACGATTTTCAGCAGTTCGTCGGCCAGCGCCTCGACCGGCGCGTTGCGCAGGTTGCACATCACGGCCACGGCCGTTTTTTGGGCCGGCGAGAACGTGAGAAACGTCGACACTTTCGGCTGGCCGCCGCCGTGGTCGATGCGGCGGTCGCCGTCGATCGTGCGCATGAAACAGCCGTAGCCGACCGGGGTCTCGGCGCCCTTTGAAGTCTTTTGCGGGGTCCACATGCGTTCCAACGTTTCGGAGCTGACCAGCTTCCCCTGGGACAGGGCGACGGCAAAGCGGGCCAGGTCGCCGGGAGTCGCACACCAGCCGCCGCCGGGAATCTTGTTCGAGACGTCAACCTGGATGTCGTTGACCAGTAGCGGCCCGCTCCGGCGGTAGCCGGCAGCCCGGTGCGGGATAATGTTGTGCACCCTGTCCGCTTGAATCGTCTTCATGCCGGAGGGCCGGAAGATGTGCTCGTCGAGGTAGCTGACGTAGTTCTGCCCCGAGGCCCCTTCGATCGCCGCGCCCAGCACGCAGAAGCCGTAGGTCGTGTACGAATACTTTTCGCCCGGCGTGAACAACAGCGGGTCGTCCTTGAAAACGCGGAACGCATCGGCCACGTGGGCGTAAGCGACGTTGCTGCGCACTTCGTCGCCCTTGTAGTGCCGGATGCCGCTTTGATGCTTTAGCAGCAGCTCGCAGGTGATCGGCGCTTGCTTTTCGGGAAAGCCGGGAACGTAATTCTGGATCGGCGCTTCGAGGTCGAGCTTGCCCTGTTCCACCAGTTGCATGACCGCGGTGGCGGTGAGCATTTTGGAGATCGACGCCAGCCGATAAATGGTCTCGGCCGTGGCCGGCACATTGTTTTCGACGTCGGCCAGCCCGTAGCCGTGCTCGTAGCACACCTCGCCGTCGACGGCGATCGCGGCCGACAATCCCGGCGCCTTCGCTTTCTTCATGAATGCTTCAACCGCGGCGTCGACCGCCGCTTTCGTTTCGGCCGAAAGCTCGGCCGCGGCGACCCATGGGGCCGCCAAGATCACGACAAAGCCGAACACGGCCAGTCGCGCGCGGGCGATTAGGAATGACAGGTTTCGCGAGTTCATTGCATTTCTCCGTGCAGGCGAGGGGCCACCAAGGTCCGAGTCGTGCATTTTATCAGCCCGCGCTGCTATGATGCACCAACCTTGTTGTTCGCGTCGGCCGGGCTTTTCTTGGCGATTTCATGCGTTACGTCAAAACAATTCTGAAATGGCTGCTCGGCGTGTTCTTTGTGGGCGCGGGGGTGCTTCATTTCGTCAACGAGGGCTTTTATCTGAAGATCATGCCCGACTACATTCCAGCAGAGCTGCACCGGACGGCGGTCGTCGTCAGCGGCGTTTTCGAGGTGCTGTTCGGCGCGATGCTGATGGTTGGGCGCACAACGCGGCTGGCCGCCTGGGGAATCATTGCGCTACTGATCGCCGTGTTTCCGGCCAACATCCACGTGTACCTGCACCAGGAATTGATTCCCGAAGCCGGCCCGAGGGCGCATCTGTTGCGTCTCCCCTTGCAGGGCGTATTCATTGCCTGGGCGTATTGGTATACCCGGCCTGAGAAGCGTGTTGGACGGCTGCCATCGATCGGCGTCCATTCCCTATAATGAAATGATGAGCGAAGGGCCCCGTGCGTTCCAGCAAGACTTCGTCGACGCCGAGCATTTGAAGCTGCTGGCGATCTTCCACTACGTCGTGGGCGGAATGGTGGTGCTGTTTGCCAGCATTTTCATCATCCACGTCGCGTTTGGGATTGCGATCGCGATCGATCCGCAAATCCTCCGCGATCCGCAGGGCCGCGCGGTCTTTCCGCCGTTCGTGGCTGTCTTCATGGCGATCTTTGCCGGGCTTTTCGTACTCGCAGGCTGGACGCTGGGAGGCATTACCATCTATTCGGGCCGCTGCCTGCAAAAACGCAAGAGGCGTTTGTTCTCCCTTGTTGTCGCGGGGATTGATTGCCTGTTCTTCCCGTGCGGAACGATTCTGGGAGCTTTTACGATCATTGTTCTCGTGAGAGATTCGGTAAGGAAACTCTACGGCGAGTAGCGCGCCCGAGTGCGCGCCGATGACCGTTTCGCAGGCGCTTGCAATCGTCGCTCGGGCGCAGTTGAATTGAAGGGCACGAAAGCCCCGATTTCCCGCCCGCCCCCAGGAGCCCCCGCCATGACCGGTCGCCAGCAGCCGAATCGTCGCGACTTTCTGACCCAATGTGCCGCCGGCGCGGCGCTAGTGAACGTCTCCGGCCGCCTCGCGTGGGCCGCCGAGGCCGATAAACCGATCCGCGTGGCCGCCCTCATCAACACGTTCTATTCGCGCAGTCACGCGCACGTAATTTTGGAAAACTTTCTCCAGCCGTACCTGTTCAACGGCCAGGTCGTCCAGCCGGGCATGGACGTCGCCGGCTTTTTCGTCGACCAGATTCACGAAAGCGACATGTCGCGCGACGTGGCCAAACAATTCAACATCCCGATCTATCCCTCGATCGCCGAAGCCCTGTGCGCCGGCGGCGACACCTTGGCAGTCGACGCGGTGCTCTTGATCGGCGAGCACGGCAACTATCCCACCAACGCCAAGGGCCAGGTCCAGTATCCGCGCAAAGAGTTCTTCGACCAGATCGTGGCCGTGTTCAAGCGCAGCGGCCGCTCGGTGCCGGTGTTTAACGACAAGCACCTTTCGTACCGCTTTGATTGGGCCAAGGAGATGGTCGAGGTGGCCCGCGAAATGGGCTTCCCACTGATGGCGGGCAGTTCGGTCCCCTTGGCCGAGCGGCGCCCGCCTTTGGAGTTGCCGGCCGAGGCCGAGATCGACGAAGCCGTTTCGATCCACGGCGGCGGCCTGGAAGGTTACGACTTCCATGCTCTGGAAGTGCTCCAGTCGCAAGTCGAAGCCCGCCGGGGCGGCGAAACGGGCGTCCGCGAGGTGCAGTTCCTGGAAGGCGAGTCCTTGTGGAAAGCGGCCTCGGCGGGAGTCTGGTCCAGCGAGCTAGCGGCCGCGGCCATGGCGGCCGAACTCGGCGCGAACCGCGAGCTCGTGCGGTACATCGCCTCGCGCGGCACGTCGCCGATCGGCGAAAAGCCGCCCGTGCACGCGATCGTCGTGCACTATCGCGACGGACTGCGCGGCGTGGCCATGAAAGTGGGCAACGACGGCATCCGCTGGAACTTTGCCTGCCGCCTGAAGGGTCGGGAAGTGCCGCTGGCCACCGCGTATTACGTCGGCCCCTGGCAGAACCGCAATCTGTTCAAGGCCCTCTCGCACGCGATCCAGACGCATTTTCGCGAGAAGAAAGCGCCCTACCCGGTCCAGCGCACGTTGTTGGCCAGCGGCGTGCTCGAGTCGGCCATGGATTCGCGCTTGGCCGGCGGCAAGCTGCTGCCGACCCCGCACCTCGACGTGGCCTACGCCCCGGTCGATTTCCGCGCGATGCGCGAAATGGGCGCCACCTGGAAAATCATCACCGACGAAACCCGCGAACCGCCGGGCGTCGAACCGGTCGGAATCCCGTAGGTCAGGCCTCGGCCTGACAGGAATCGCGATCCGCGTCGAGCGCCGTGCGTGTCAGCATCCGTTGTCAGGGCAAGCCCTGACCTACGTCCTGACAGGAATCGCGATCCGCATTCAGCGCCGTACGTGTCAGCATCCGTTGTCAGGGCAAGCCCTGACCTACATCCGTGCACTAACCCTCGCGCGCTTCGTCGATCGCCTGGCGAATCAGGGTCAACAGCGCGTTGGGATCGTACGGCTTGCGGACGTAGTATTGACAGCCGGCCGCGCGCGAGCGGCGGATGATGTCGGGCCGTTCCAGGCCGCTGACGATGATCACGGGGATCTCGCTGGTCTTTTGGGAATCGACCAGGTCCTGACACAGCTCGAAGCCGTCGACGTCGGGCAGCCGCAGATCGAGCAGGATGCAGTCCGGCTTTTCCGAGCGGGCCAGCTCGAGAGCCAGCTTGCCCGAGCCGGCGACGAAAGTGCCGAATCCTTGCCGGCTCAGCCGCCTGCTGAGAATCTCGGCTGTCGCTTCGTCGTCGTCGACAATCAGAATGTTGTGTCGGGCAGTCGTGCGGACTGGGGACGCCGTTTCCAAGGGTAGGGTTAACATGGGCTTTGGCCCTGACGTTTTTGAGCCGAGATCCGCGGCGGGTCTCTCGTGCGGACCTGGTGGCGGGAAGCAAACTCACGCACCGGCGAGCACAGAAAGGCTACGCCATCGGCCGGCGCGGGGCCAAGCGGGTCGGCCGGGGGGGCGTGCAAAACCCGCTCAAACGACGGTCGCCTGGTGCGGGATTTAGCGATTCTTCCAATCAATCCCCGCCATGCTGGCCAGGGCCAGTTGCAAGGCGTGCGTGCCGTCGCGGCCGTGTCCGCAGGCCGCCAGCGAAAGGTAAAGCTGATGCGCCAGCGCCAAGCCCGGCATCGAAAGCTTCATCCGTTTCGATTCGGCCAGCGCAATGCCCATGTCCTTAATGAAATGTTCCACGAAGAAGCCCGGCTCGAAATTCCCCGCGATGATCCGCGGGCCCAGGTTCGAAAGCGACCAACTGCCGGCCGCGCCCGAGGCGACCGATTGCATCACCACTTCCAGGTCGAGCCCGGCCCGATAGCCGTAGAGCAAGGCCTCGCAGACGCCGACCATGCCGCTGGCGATCAGCGTTTGATTGACCATTTTGGTGTGCTGTCCGGCGCCCGCTGGGCCCTGGTGGACGATGGTCTTGCCCATGGCCTGCCAGCAGGGCGCAAGGGCCTCGACAACCTCCTTGTCGCCGCCGATCATGATCGACAGCCGAGCTTCGCGGGCCCCCACGTCGCCGCCGGAAACGGGCGCATCGACGCTGTGCACGTCGTTTTTCTTGGCCGCCAGGGCGATCTCGACTGCCAGCGACGGTTCGCTGGTGGTCATATCCACGAGAATCGTGCCCGGCCGGCTGCCGGCAAGGGTCCCGTCGGAACCCAGGACAACGCTGCGAACGTCGGTGGGAAAGCCGACGATGGTGAAGACGACGTCGGACGCTTCGGCCACGGCTTTGGGGCTCTCGGCCCAGCGTGCCCCTTTGCTGACCAACCCCTGGGCCTTGGCCTTCGAGCGGTTGAACACGGTGGCGGAAAAGCCGGCGGCCAGCAGGTGGCCGCACATGCTGGTGCCCATCACGCCGGTGCCGATCCAGCCGATGCGCGCCAGGCCGGGAACGATCTTTGGAGGTGCCATGGAGAGTGCTTCCTCGCGCGTGGCAGTGAGTCGAGTCGGGGACAGCGCCGCTAGCGAGGCAGGCATTCTACCAGCGATCGATGGGGCGCTCTAGGATTTCCTTGAGCACGACCGCCTGCCTGATGTTCTCTTGATTCGCCAAAAGCCCAGCCAGCGCTTTGGCGGCGGCCAAACGGTCGTCGGCGGTCGAGGGCCGGACGTCGGTCACGGGGGTCGTGGGGGCGACCGGATCGACGCTCCCCAGCGTGCCCACGCGGTGGCCGAACGCCTGCTGCAAATGCCGCTCCATGTCCCCTTCGGCGCGCGCGATATCGTCGGCCAGGTGTTCGGCCCGCTGCTCGAAGCCGCGGTTGCCCAGGTGTTGCTTCACCGACTCCTCGACGGCGTCGAAACCGTGGTGTTCGAGCGGCTCGATCTCGAGGGGTTGCTCGCGCAGGGGCTGGGGTGGCGGCGCGAGCGGCGGTTTGGGCGCGCCGGCGGCGGGCGTTTCGCGGCGCGCCTTTTCCATGCGCCGTTCGTTGGCCCGCTTGAGAAATTGATCGATCTCGGCGTTGAGCTGCGATTGCCCGCCTTGCTGCGGGGCTTGTTGGGGGCGCAGCGGCCGCTCGCCGGCCCCACCGCGGCGTCGCGCTGCGGCGTCGCGCTGCTTTGCGCCCTCGGCCTTCCCCGTCAACAGGTGATTGACGAGGTAGACGATGATGAAGACGGCTGGAATCAGCCAGCTCCACCAGTCGGCCGCGATGAGCGTGACGTCGAACATGATTGCGGCCTGTTGCCTTTCGAGCACCGTCAATCCCGGCGGTATCGCCGCCGGGGGAATGCTACGTTCTGGCCACGGGCGTGCCGGCGATACTTTTGCGCATATCGGTATCGGCCTGCACGTTGCGCAGCTTGTAATAGTCCATGATTCCCAGGTGCCCGTCGCGAAACGCCTTGGCCATGGCCTTGGGCACTTCGGCTTCGGCCTCGACCACCTTGGCGCGGCTTTCCTCCATCTTGGCGAACATTTCCTGTTCCTGGGACACGGCCATTGCCCGGCGGCCTTCGGCCTGGGCCCGGGCGACGCGCGTATCGGCCTCGGCCTGGTCGGCCTGCAGCCGGGCGCCGATGTTGTCCCCCACGTCGATGTCGGAGATGTCGATCGAGACGATTTCAAAGGCGGTCTGAGAATCGAGCCGCCTGGCCAACACGGCCTTGGAGATCCGATCCGGCTTTTCCAGTACCTCCATGTGGGAATCGGCCGACCCGATCGCGCTGACGATCCCCTCGCCCACCCGGGCAATGATCGTCTCTTCCGTGGCGCCGCCGATGATCTGATTCAAGTTGGCCCGCACGGTGACCCGGGCCTTGACCTTCAGTTGGATGCCGTTTTTGGCCACCGCGTCGAGCGATTCGCGGGCCGAGCCGCGCGCGGGACAGTCGATCACTTTGGGATAAACGCTGGTCTGCACGGCCTCGAGCACGTTGCGGCCGGCCAGGTCGATGGCCGTGGCCAGCTTGAAATCGAGGTCAATGGTCTTGGCCTTCCTGGCCGCGATGATCGAACGAATCACCAAGGGCACGTTGCCGCCGGCCAGGTAATGCGCTTCGAGCGTTTTGCTGGTGATGCCCATCTCGTCGGTCAACCCGGCCTGCACGGCCATGATCTTCGACCGCACGATCACCGTGGGATTCACCTTGCGGAACGTCATTCCCAACAGGTCGAAAATACCGATCCGGGCGCCGGTCGTCAGCGATTGGATCCACAGCCGGAAATAGCGGGCAAAAACGGCAAGAAAGATCAACAGCACCACCACCCCGGCGCCGACCAGAATGATGACGATCAAATTGCCGACCGATGTCCTTTGGGCAAACAGCTCGAACATGGCAAACTCCTGACCTTCGAAGGCGGGGCGCGACAACCTGGCACCCTAGCAGCGTGTTGAAAAACTGGGACAGGCACCTCGCGACCGCCGTTTTTCGC
>JBBDNV010000016.1:0-8070 GCA_040877415.1 Pirellulales bacterium | reverse complement strand
TGCTGGCCCAGCCAGCCGCTGGCCAGATTCTGCTCGATGAACAGCGTGCGCTGCGATTCGATGGAGCCGCCGAACTCGCGCAGCTTGGTTTCCAGGTCGGGAATGCTCGACGCTTTGTAGTCGTCCTGCAAATGCTTGAGGTAAGTGGTGTTGAAGAAATCGCGGATTTTCTTTTCGTTCTCGTCAAGGGCCTTCTTATCCGCCGAAGAGCGCAATTCCGCCACCAACAGCTTGGTGCCGATCATCTCTTTCAGCGCCACCTGCATGTACACCCGCTGGGCCTTGTAAATCTCGTGCTGGCGTGCCTCCTCGGACAGCTTCGCAAATTGTTCGTCCTGCTGGACGGCCTGATGGATCGCGCGATTGATCATCGGCAGCACTTCGCAGGCCTGAATCCTCTCCGAGGCGACGCGGGCCAGGATTTCGGCCGGGTCGTAGGGCGGATCGGCCGGCGATTTCTTAAGCGGGGCCACTGTTGCGGGCAAGGCCGTCGCCACGCGATGGCCGCTCGGCGGCACGCCCCCTCGGACGCTTGCGTCGGCGCCAGCAGGCTGTGGGTTTCCGCCGGGCCAGGAGGGCGGCCGGACAGGCGCGCCGGGCCGATTGGGCGATCCGGTGCCGTAGCTGTTGGGACCGTAAACATTCGGGTAAGCGGCCGGCGGCAAACCGTTTGGCTGGGTCGGTCCGCTCAGGTTGATCGGATCACCGAATCCGGGATCGGCAAACGCCTGCCCGAGCGCCAGGCCCGAACGCCCAAAAACGGCCGGCGCACACTGGCGCAACTGCGTGCCTAGCGGCTCGATGGCGGCGGCCAGCAAAAAGATCGCCAGAAAGCGGCAATGCGTTCGCGTCACGTTCAACCTGAATCGGCCAAGCCCGATGGAAAAGCGGAACACGCTCGGACGCGCACTTGGGGTGGAACACCCCGTGATAGGACCCGCGACCGGAGGGCAATTGCTAACGCATACTCTCCGGCGGGGCGGGATTATAGGAAGGTTTTACTCGGGCCGCAACAGAGATTCCACCAGCCTTACGATCTGGTCGCTCTCCGTAACGTCTTTTCCAAGAGGAAGATAGGCGCTTTCGTCGTCGACAATCCGTAGCCGCCTCCCAGAGCGTTGAGCCAACTGCTCGATCCGCCGCCGCGCGATGTAGCGAAACACCACGTAACCTTCTTCGAGGTGAATCGACTCGATCTGCCAGGCGTGGGCCCAGATGCGCAATTTGGCCACGAGCAGCATCCGCTCGACCTCGGCCGGCCGCGGGCCGAAGCGATCCACCAGCTCGGCCGCCAGGTCTTCCCACTGGTCCATGTTCGACAGCCGCGCCAGGCGGCGATAAAGGTCGATCTTCAGCCGCATGTCGGAAACGTACGAGCGCGGCAGGTACGCCTGGCACGGCAGGTCGATCGCCACGTCCACCGAAACCTTGGGCGGCAACTGCTTGAGCCGGCGAACGGCCTGTTCCAACAGCTCGCAATACAGCTCGTAGCCGACCGTGGCGATGTGCCCGCTCTGCTGCGTTCCCAGAATGTTGCCGGCGCCGCGCAGCTCGAGATCGCGCATGGCGATGGCAAAGCCCGAGCCCATCTGGCTGAATTCTTCGATGGCCCGCAGCCGCCGCGCCGCGGTGCTCGAAAGGTGCTTGTGGGGATCCACGAGCAGGTAACAATAGGCCCGATGCTTGTACCGCCCGACGCGGCCCCGCAGTTGGTGCAAATCGGCCAGGCCGTAGCGATCGGCTTCGTCGATGAAAATCGTGTTGGCGTTGGGAATGTCCAGCCCGCTTTCGACGATCGTGGTGGCGAGCAGCAGGTCGAACCGATAATCGACAAAATCGAGCATCACGCGCTCCAGGTCGCCTTCGGACATTTGTCCGTGGCCGATGCGGATGCGGGCTTCGGGGACGATTTCTTCGAGTTGGCGGGCTATCTTTTCGATGTCCTGCACGCGATTGTGGACGAAATAGATCTGGCCGTCGCGGTTCAGCTCGCGCAGGACGGCGTGGCGCACCAGCGCCGGGTCGAACCGGGTGACGCGCGTCTCGATCGCCAGCCGGTCGTCGGGGGGCGTTTCCAGGTTCGATATGTCGCGCACGCCCAACAGCGAAAGGTGCAAGGTGCGCGGAATCGGAGTGGCCGTCATCGTCAACACGTCGACCGTCTGCCGCAGAGCTTTGAGACGTTCCTTCACTTCCACGCCAAAGCGCTGCTCCTCGTCGATGATCACCAGCCCGAGGTTCTTAAAGGCCACGTCCTGCTGTGCCAGGCGGTGCGTGCCGATGACGATGTCGATCGTGCCCGTGGCCAGGCCTTCGAGAATCTCGCGCGTTTCTTTGGGCGAGCAAAATCGCGACAAGGCAGCGATGGCGATGGGAAACTCGGCCATCCGCCCGCAAAACGTGCGCAAATGCTGCTCGGCCAAAATCGTGGTTGGCACGAGCAGGGCTACCTGGTAGCCGTTGTCGACCACCTGGAAGGCGGCCCTCATGGCCAGCTCCGTCTTGCCGAACCCCACGTCGCCGCACAGCAGGCGGTCCATGGGGCGCGATTGCACCATGTCGGACTTGATGGCCGCCATCGAGGTCAATTGATCGGGCGTTTCCGCGTAGGGAAACGAGGCGTCGAATTCGCGCTGCCAAGGTGTGTCGCGGTTGAACTTGATGCCCGGACGCAGCGCGCGGGCGGCCTGCAATTCGAGCATGTCGGCGGCCAGGTCGGTGACCGCCAAACGTGCCGCTTCTTTCTGCCGGGGCCACATTCGCCCGCCGACGTGCGCCAAAGTGGGCCGACTCTTCTTGTTGCCGCCGACGTATTTCTGCACCAGCTCGATTTTCGAGGCGGGCACGTAAACCTTCGTGTCGCCGTGGAATTCGATCACCAGGTGCTCTTCGGCCTGATGCGCCTTTTCCAGCAGTTGCAGTCCGCGGTAGCGGCCGATGCCGTGCGAAAGATGAACGACGTAGTCGCCGTCGCGCAGCTCGAGAAAACTGTCGATTGCGCGCCCCATGCGGCGGCGCGAGGGGCGATTCAAATCGGCCCGGTGAAACAGCTCGCTGCCGCTCACCAGCGCGATCCCCTCGCTCACCAGGCGGAATCCGCACTTGAGCCGGCCGATCGGATAGGCGAGCTTGCCGGCGGCCGCGAGTTTCGTCGTCGAGAAGATTTCCCCGAGGCGCTCGGACTCGGCTTCGGTCTGGCAGACGATGAACACCTCCTGTCCGCCGCCGTCGGCGCCCATGGCGGCGTCCAGCTCATCGCGCACCTTGCCGATGTCGCCGCTGAAGCGTTCGACCGACTCGATGCCCAAGTGGCACGTGGTTTCCAGCGAACCGGTCGGCACGCTGGCCGCCGTGACCGATGCAAAGCGCGTGATCTGGCGCATCGTGGGGGCGACGCCGTGAACGTCCTGCGGGCGTTCCAGGCGTTCCAGGTAGCGGCGACCTTCCTCTTCCAGGTCGACCGGCTCGACCAGGTAGAACCAGGCGCTAGTGGGCAAGTAGCCGGCGAAGTGCTCACCGTCGGGTTCGCCGCGGGCGGCGAGCGTGATGTCGATTTCCGCAAGCGCGGCCAGGCTGCGCTGCGCGGCCACTTCGAAGCGGCGGATCGATTCCACCTCGTCGCCCACGAGCTCGATGCGCACCGGGTCGTACCAATCGGGGGCAAACACGTCGACGATGCCCCCGCGCGGCGCAAATTCGCCGGGCAGCTCCACGGCGCTGGTGTTGTGAAATCCGCCGGCCACCAGCCACGAAAGCAGTTCCTTGACGTCGAGCGTGTCGCCGCGGCGGATGCGGCGCGTGTGCCGCGCAAGCGTCTCGCGGCCCGGCACCGGCTGCAGCAGGCTCTGAATGCTCGTCGCCACGAGGCGCGGCGGATCCGCCGCGCCCAGCAGCTTCAACAGCCGCAAACGCTCGCCGTAGATTTCGTCGTGGATGACCGTTTCGCGCGATTCGCGCTGCCAGGCCGGGAATCGTTCGGGCGTCATCGACGTGAACAGCGCCAGGTCGTCGCAAAAGTCGTCGATGTCGTCCATGTGGGGCCAGACGACGACCAGCGGACCCGGTGCATGGCGCACTAGCGAGGCCGCCACCAGCGCGCAGCTCGACCCCCAGACTCCGCCCAGCGTGGCCGCATGCCCAGCTTGTAAGCTGGCGATCACCTCGGCAAAGCCGCGTTGCGCTTCCAGTCGCCCGACCAGATCGTTTAGCTGAACGGGCGCGGTAACGGCTGATTGCGCGCCGGTCATGTGTGCGGGAATTCTAGTCGGCGCCCAGCGCAGCGGGAAGGTCGCTTTGGCATCCAAGGGCCAGCGCGATCGACTAACCCTCTTGGCCGGCCTCCTGCTTGAGCGATTTGAGCAGGCGGGCTTCGGGCAGGGCCTTGTAATAAGGGTCGAGCGGGAAACAACCCGAGACCAGTCCGTTGCGGGGGCCCGTCGTACAATCGCTGAATGTGCGGCACACGCGTTTGCGGGCCAACTGGCCGAGCGTGAGCGTGTCGACGGGCATTTCCGGATAAGCAAGCACCATCCGCCCCAGCCCCACCGCGTCGGTCCAACCGCGCCGCACAACCGCCTGTGCCACGTGCGGCAGATAATCCTGCAAATACGAGTAGCCCGTGCCGATCATCACCATGTCGCCCACCGCTTCCTTGCAGCGCCTTGCCGCGTCGATTTGGCGCCACGCGCCCACGAGCGGATCTTCGGGGGGCAAATAGCCGTCGCTGGGCGGAAAGATGGCCGGCCGCTGCACGTGCGGGCAGTAATACGGGCTGCCACAGGAGATGTTGACGGCCATCACGCCCAACTCCTTGAGCAAGCGAATCAAGGCGATCGGCTCGGCCAGATCGATGGCCAGCGGATCGTCTTCGGCCACGCCGAAACCGAATTGATACGGCAACTGGTCGTCGTAGGGGTACGGTTGCCCGATTTCGCGGCTCGTCTGATAGGGCACGGTGTCAAACACGCTGAGACGCACGCCGACCGCCAGATCGGGGTATTCCGCGCGGACGCGCCGGATGATCGTCGTCAGCAGCCGCGTGCGCCCGGCGAAGTCGCCGCCGAATCTGCCCGGTCGAGTGCGGGCGCTCAAGAATTCGTGCAAAAGATAACCGTGGCACGACTTGATATCGACGAAGTCGAAGCCCACGTCGCGCGCCAAACCGGCACAAATCACGTAGGCGTCGATGAGCCGTTCGACTTCGCCGTCGCTCAAAACGAGCGATGCGTCATGCGGGTCAATATGAAACTTGGCATCGAGCAGCGGATGGTGATAGGCCAGTCGCGGCTCCGGGGGACCATTCGGGCGGCAGAAGCGCCCGGAATGGGTCAGTTGCAGGCCGACGCAGAGATCGGACGTTTCGCCGAACCGCTCGGCATGCGCTCGCCGCAATCCGTCCAACAGCGCCGACAGGCCCGAGCGGTTTTCGGGCGTGGCCAGTGTCTGATTCGGGTTGGCGCGTCCCGCGGGGACGACGGCGGCCGCTTCGCCGCCCCAAATCAGTTTCGCGCCGCTAGTGCCGAAATTGCGCCAGCGGCGCAGCGTATGTGCCGACGGCGAACCGTCGCGCTGAGCGTCCCAGCCTTCCATCGGATGGATGCACCAGCGGTTGCCGACCGTGAAGGGGCCGATCGAAAGCGGTTCGGCAAGTGGTGAGCCGGCCGCCGCGGTGAGGATCTCGTCATCGACTGGCAGATCGAGCCCGAGCGCCGCCAATCGCTCGCGCAACTCATCGACGTTTTTCAATTGCGCGATTTTTGGATAGGCCGGTTTCATGCCTTCCATCCTAGTGACCGCTCTTGGCGGGGCGGAGCGGGCTTTTGGCGAGCACGAAATTTTTTTCGCCGGCGTCGGAGGCGAACAGCACGGTGGCAGAACGTCTGGCACCGCTGCCGCTGAGCGCCACGATTTTGCCCAGGCCGTAGTCGGGATGCCGCACGAGCATCCCCTGGTGAAACACTTCGGGGGAAACGCGCGGGGCGTCGCCCTGCCGGCCGCGGTGAAGTTCGGCGGCCGTGGCCAGCGGGCCGATCGGGCGTTTCGCGGCCGACGCCGGGCTTGACGAGGACGATCGCGCTGGGAGCTCTCGCATTGAGTCCGCTTCCCAGGAGAATTCGTCGGCACCTGCGGCGGCGCGCCGGGACTCGGCGTCGTCTTCCGTCGTGGCCCAATCGGGTGCGGCGGACGGCGCGGGACCCAGCACTTCCATTTCTGCCCGGGGCAGCTCCATGAGAAACTGGCTGGGCACGGTCCGCCGCCTTTGGCCGCGGAATTCGCGATTCGTCGCCAGGCTCAATTGCAGCTCTTCGCGGGCCCTTGTGATGCCGACGAACAACAGCCGGCGCTCCTCCTCCAGATCGTTTTCGTCGTTGCGGCTGCGTTCGTGCGGCAACAGACCGTCTTCGAGCGCCACGATGAACACCACGGGAAACTCCAGCCCCTTCGAGGCGTGCAGCGTCATCAGCGTCGCGCGGTCGTCGTCGACCGCCCAGGCGTCGGTATCGTTGACCAGGCTGGCTTCCTCCAAAAAAGCCTCCAGCGCGCCGTCGCCGGCGAAACACTCGTCGAACTGCCGGGCGGCGGTCAAGAGTTCCTGGATGTTGGCCAGCCGTTCCTGGTCTTCGTCGTCTTCGGAATCCACGAGAAACTGCTGGTAGCCCGACTCGGCCAGCACGTGCCCCATGATCTCCTCGACCGGCGCCGCCGCCAAAAGCGCAAGCCGGTCGTAAAGCGCGACGAATTTGGCCACGGCCACCGCGGCGCGCTTGCCCAGCGATTCGATGAGGCCGCTTTCGCGGGCGGCGTCCAAAAGCGACAGGCCGTGCCGGGCCGCGTGCTCGCCCAGCCGCGCAATCGTACTTTTGCCGATCGCCCGCGGCGGATTGTTGATGACGCGCACGAGCGAGACGTCGTCGCGCGGGTTGTTCACGAGCTGCAGGTAGGCCAGCACGTCCTTGATTTCTCGGCGCTGGTAGAACTCCAGCCCGTTGACCATCTGGTACGGGACCCCCTCGTCGCGCAGCGCGAATTCGAGGCTGCGCGACAGGGCGTTGACGCGATAGAAGACGGCGAAATCGCGCGGCCGGCGGCGGCCGGCGCGAACTTCGCCGGCAATGGTCGCGGCGATGCTTTCGGCTTCGGACCGCTGGTCGGCGTAGTTCACCAGCCGCACGCTCGTGCCTTCGTCGTTCTCGGTGTAGAGTCCTTTCTTCTTGCGCTTTTGGTTGTAGCTGATCAGGTGGTCGGCGACGCGCAGAATGGACTTCGTGCTGCGGTAGTTGCGTTCCAGTTTCACCACGTGAACGTCGGGATAGTCGTGCTCGAAATCCAGAATGTTGCTCAGGTTCGCTCCGCGCCAACCGTAGATCGACTGGTCCGGGTCGCCGGTGACGGCCAGGTTCGGCGCGTCGATCGAAAGGGCCCGCACGATCGTGTACTGGGCCAGGTTGGTATCCTGATACTCGTCGACCAGGATGTAGCGAAAGCGCTCGTCAAGCGCGGCGCGCGTCTCGGGGTTTTCGCGCAACAGCATGGCGACGTGCAACAGCAGGTCGTCGAAGTCGACGGCGGCGGAAGCCAACAGCCGCGCCTGGTAGACCGGATAGACCCGGGACACGATTTGCCCCAGCGGATTGCCCGGCCGGGGCCGATACTCGTCCGCGGTGATCAGGTTGTTCTTGGCCCAACTGATGGCCGACGCGATGCGCTCGGGCGTGTAGATCGCCGCGTCGAGGTCCAATTCGTCGAGCGTGCGCCGGAGCACCTGCCGGCTGTCGGCCGTGTCGTAGATCGTGAAGTTTTCCGACAGGCCCACCGACGGGGCGTATTGCCTTAGCAGCCGCGAGCAGAAGCGGTGAAACGTGCTCATCCACACCGGTTGGCCCGGGGCCAGCACTTCGACGCGAGCCAGCATCTCGTCGGCCGCCTTGTTGGTGAAGGTGAGCGCGACAATTTGCCGGGCCGGCACGCCGCGACTGAGCAGGTTGGCCACGCGGTGGGTAACGACGCGCGTCTTCCCGCTGCCCGGCCCGGCCAGAATCAACAGCGGGCCGTCCGTGTGTTCAACGGCCT
>JBBDNV010000015.1:0-8178 GCA_040877415.1 Pirellulales bacterium | reverse complement strand
AATCGGGGCGACAAGATTTGAACTTGCGACCTCTGCGTCCCGAACGCAGCGCTCTATCCAGGCTGAGCTACGCCCCGAAGTAGCCAGGAAAGTATTCTTGCAGGCCGCACCGCGGGGGTCAACGGCGGATGCGCACTGGCGGCCAACGTCGCGGCGGCACGCCGAACAGATTCCCCCTTTATTCCGGCGCCTGTTGCGCGCCCACCAGGGGCACGAAGCGGCAGCCGGACAAGGGTTCGGTGTACAGCTTGCCCCCCACTTTGTGATAGGCCTCGAGCATCTGGCCCTCGCTCGAGCCGACGGGGATGACCAGCGTGCCTCCTTCGGCCAGTTGTGCCTCGAGCGCCGGCGGAACGCGCGTGGCCGCGGCGGCCACCAGAATCCGATCATAGGGCGCTTGCTCGGACCAGCCCACCGTGCCATCGCCGACGATGAACGTGACGTTCGCGTAGCCCAGCTCGTCGAGCACCCGCCGGGCGCCGCGCGAAAGCTCGGCGTGCCGTTCGATCGTGACCACGCTGGCGGCCAACTCGGCCAGGATCGCGGTTTGATAGCCGCTGCCGGTGCCGATTTCCAACACGCGTTCGTCGCCGGCCAATTCGAGCGCGTCGGTCATCAGGGCCACGATGTAGGGCTGGCTGATCGTTTGCTCGCATGCGATCGGCAGCGCGCGGTCGGCATAGGCCATGTGCTCGACCTGGGGCGGCACGAACCGCTCGCGCGGCACATGCGCCATCGCCGCCATCACTCGGCTCGATTGGACGCCGCGCTCGCTCAATTGGCGGAGCATCTCATCGCGCGCGGCTCGATAGGGATCCTCGTTGTGCATGGGCCCCAACCCAAACGGGAATTCTCTCGCTCGCGGGCGCGCCGTCGAGCGGTCTTACGCGCACAGCTCGCCGGCCGCCACGGCCGCCGCGGGCTGCCAATCGCAAACCTCGAGCTCGACCGATTTGCGACCGCGAAAATGATTGACGAACGGCCGAAACGCCACGGCGATCGGGCCCGCAGACTGCGACAGCTCGCAGGCCCAGTCGCCGCCCCCGAAAGCAATCGCCCTTAATTGTACGCCATGCTGGGCCAGCCGGAGCGACAAATGGCGTTGGCCGCCGCCCACCGGCTTCGGCGGACCGCACAACGTGACGTTGGACGTACACAGCAGGGGCCGGGGATTCGAATGCCCAAACGGAGCCAGGCGTTCGATATCGGCCACGGCCGCCGCCGTCAGCGCGCAGAACGGAACCTCGGCGTCGATCCGCAATTCGGGCTGGCGCGCCTGTGCGGACATTGTCGCGGCGGCAAACTCGCAGAACTGAGCCCGAAACGCGTCGAGACGCCCTTCCTCGATCTTCAAGCCGGCCGCCGCCGCGTGGCCGCCGTGGCTGACCAGATGGTCCGCGCAGGCCGCCAGTCCCGCGTACAGATCGAATCCGCCCGCGCTGCGCCCCGAGCCGATACCCGGCTTGACGCCCAGGGGGTCCAACGCGATGAGCACCACGGGGCGGTGGAACTTTTCGGCCAGCCGCGCGGCCACGATGCCGATTACGCCCGCGTGCCAGCCGCGCTCGGCCAGCACGAGCGCCGCGTCGCCCTCGGGGTCGAACCTGTCGGTGGCTTGCTTATTGGCGGCCAGGTAGATGCTCCGTTCCAGGCTTTCGCGGCTGCCGTTGAGTTCGTCGAGATAAGCGGCCAAGGTCGCGGCCCGGTCATCGGAATCGGTCGAGAGCAGCTCGACGCCCAAGGTGGCCTGGCCCAGGCGGCCGGCGGCGTTGAGTCGCGGGGCCAGCTTGAACGCGATGTCTTCGCTCGAAAGCTTCGCCTTGGCGTCCATGCCGGTCACACTCAAAAGCGCGGCGATGCCCCGGCCGGGCCGCTCGCGCAGGCTGGTCAAGCCGTGGCGCACCAGCACGCGGTTTTCGTCGACCAGGGGCACGACGTCCGCCACGGTTCCCAGCGACACCAGGCCCACGGCCTGCATCAGAAAATCGCGCATTCGCTGGCCGACTTTTTTCGATTGGCTGGCCCGCTGGCACAAGGCCCAGGCCAGCTTGAAGGCCACGCCCGCCCCGCACAATCCGGCAAACGGATAGGCGGTGCCGGGCAGTGCCGGGTGCACGATGCAAGCGGCCGCCGGCAGCGCGTCTCGGAAGTGATGATGATCGGTAACAATCAACTCCAAGTCCAGCTCCCGGGCCCGCTCGGCTTCTGCCAGGCTCGAGGCGCCGCAGTCGACGGTGACAATCATCTGCGCGCCCCGGCCGGCCAGCGATTCCAGCGCTTCGCAATTCAGGCCGTAGCCCTCGTCGATGCGATGGGGGACGTAGTAACTTACCTGGGCCGAAAGCATCTTCAGGCACAAGTATAGAATCGCCGTGCCGCTCATGCCGTCGACGTCGTAGTCGCCGTAAATCACGATCTGTCGGCCCGCGGCGATCGCCGCGGTGATCCGATCGGCGGCCGCCGTGACGCCGGGCAGCTCCTCCGGATCGCGCAGGCTGGCCAGCCGTGCCTCGAGAAAATCGCGCGCCCGCTGGGCGTCGTGAATTCCCCGGCACAAGAGCAACTGCGCCACGACGGCCGGCACGGCCGCCGACCGCTCCAGCGCCACGATACGCGCCGGGTCATGAGGATGAATCCGCCACAGCTTGGCCATATCGTCCTGACGTACCAAAGCGTCAAATTGAAGCCCGCCCGTGCCCCGGGTGGCTCGTCCATCCGAGTTGTCTCGCGCCGCTCGACGTGCCAGCCGCGGCACCGAAATGGTCGGACAGTCCGCGCTTGCGCGAGCAGTCGTGTCTGTAAGCACGCGTGGACCGGCCAAGCGTGGCACACGCGCTATTTCTTCTTTTCGGTGTGCAACGTGCGCCTTCGCAGCCGCGGGCTGTATTTTTTCAGCTTCAGCTTCTCGCCGCCGGGCTTGCGCCTGATCGTGTAGTTGTAGTCGCCCGTCTCGTCGCACACGAGGAACACGGCTTCGACCTTTTTTTTGCTCTTGCCCATCCGACTGTCCACTCCTCGCTGGCGAAGTGTTCGTTTGGCCCCACGGACCGGTGAAGAACGAATTGTACAACGCGGGTGCCGGCGGTCGCCAGGGGCCCGTTTCGCCGGTAAAAAAAAGGGGCCGGCCCGGCGCGCGGCTCATCGCTGGTTTTTCCGCCCGGTCGGCCGGCGCGCCGGTGGAAAGCGGTCCATTTTTGCGAGCATTGCCGCGAATGCGTGTACTAAATGTTCGGTCGATCACTTACACTAAAGAGAATGGGATAGTGTGTGCCGACGCGGTTCCCTCGGACGCGCCGACGCGACCAATAGAGGCACGATAACCGGGTCCGAGTCGGCTCGGATTCTCGGGGTGTGTCGGCTCGAAGTTGCACGTACCAGGGGTAACAGGATGAACGAGCGCTCGCCAGCAGTCGATGCGGCCCTTGTGGAGAATGCCGCGGGGGACGTTGGTGACGGCGCGCCGTCCGCGAGCGAGCCCGGCCGGCCGATGTCCCCGCCGCCGGTGAATAGCCCGCCGCCGTTGAGTGTGCCGGCGCCATTCAATGGCCCGCCGCCGCTGCCGGTCGGCTTGCCGGTGAACGCCAGCGGTGGCCTGCCGATCCCCGTGGCGCCCGCGCCGGAATTTCAAGCGGCCGCCATCGAGACCGGCGACGGGGAGGAATCGGAATTTCGCGACTGGTGGGTGCATTTGCCGAGTTGGCTGGCCAGCACGGTCATGCACCTGTCGCTGGTGATCGTGTTGGCGCTCGTGACGACGCTGACCGCCGTCCGCGATACGTCCCCCTCGCTCGTTGTCTCCAGCGAGAGCCAGGGCTTGGAGGAAGGTCGGCCCGAGGAGCTGAGCGCCAACTTGATGGACAGCTCCGACGATTTGAAGCAGGACCGTGCGCTCGAGCCTGCGCCCTTGGCCGAATTGCCGGCCACGGACCTCGCCACCGGTCCGATCCGGCCGATTTTTCCCGGCGGCGATCCGAAATTGATCGGCGGCGAATCCGACGCCGACAATCTGCTGGCGAGCGCCGGCGGCAACAGCCTCGAGATGCGCCTGGACGGCCATCGGCGCCAAGCCCTGTTGCGCTCCGGGGGCGGCACGCCCGAAAGCGAGGAAGCGGTCCTGTTGGCCCTCGTGTGGCTTGCCGAGCACCAGAACTACGACGGCAGTTGGAGCTTTCAGCACCATAAACACCCCAAGTGCGGCGGCAGTTGCGCCAACCCGGGCTATTCTCCCGGAAAAATCGCCGCCACGGGCTTGGCGCTGTTGCCGTTCTTGGGCACCGGCCAGACACAGTTCGAGGGCAACCACAAGCGGACGATCGAACAGGGACTGAAATTCCTGGTCCGCTCGGTCGAGTACCAGGGAAAGACCGGAAGCTTGTGGGATCAACACGGCATGATGTACGGTCACGGGCTGGCGTCGATCGCGCTGTGCGAAGCGTACGGCATGACGCACGATCCGTCGCTGCGCGAGCCGGCGCAAGGGGTCGTGAATTTCATCGTCGACGCCCAGGATCCCATCGGCGGCGGCTGGCGATACCGTCCGCGCGACCCCGGCGACACTTCGGTGGTCGGCTGGCAGTTGATGGCGCTGAAAAGCGCCGAGATGGCGTATCTGCGCGTGCCGCGCGACGCGCTGCGAAAGGCCGGCTATTTTCTCGATTCGGTGCAGGGCGAGGGCGGCGCCGTCTACGGCTATCAGCGTCCCGACTCGCGCCGCCCGGGCACCACCGCCATCGGCCTGTTGTGCCGCATGTACCTGGGCTGGAACCGCGACACCCGGCCGCTCGGGCAAGGGGTGCAAGTCCTCAGCACGCTCGGCCCCTCGACCGACAAATCGGGCATGTCAAACAACATGTACTACAACTTCTACGCCACGCAGGTTATGCACCACTGGGGCGGATATCCCTGGCAGCGGTGGAATGCAGTGATGCGCGATTACCTCGTGAAAACGCAGTCCAGGCGCGGACACGAGCTCGGCAGTTGGTATTTCGAAGGCTCGGACCTTGGCGCCGGCGGCGGCGGTCGACTCTATTTCACCGCCCTGGCCGCCATGACGCTCGAAGTCTACTACCGCCACATGCCCCTCTATCGCGAGCAGAGCGTCGGCAAGTAACGTGCAAATTCTTCCGGTCATGGATTTGATGCGCGGCCAGGTGGTGCGCGGCGTGGGCGGCCGGCGCGACGAGTATCGGCCGATTCGTAGCGTGCTGTGCCGCGATGCCCGCCCCAGCACCGTTGCCCAAGGTTTCCTGAAGCTGGGCTTTCGACACGCCTACGTGGCCGATCTGGACGCGATCCAAAAAGGGGTCAGAACTATTTTTTCGCATGGTCAACCACAAGGTGTCGGGAGTCACGACTCCCGGCCCCCTGCCTGGTCCATCTATTACGAGCTCATGCGGCTGGGGCTCGACTTGTGGATCGACGCGGGATTGCACGACGTCGCACAAGCCCGGGACATGGCCCGGTTCGAAGTCGACGGCCGCGCAATCGCGGGAATCGTGGCGGGCCTTGAATCGCTGGCCGATCCGGCCGCGCTCGTGGAAATGTGCGCCGTGATCGGATCACGCCGGCTGATTTTCAGCCTCGATCTGAAACTCGGCGTGCCGCTGGCGGGCGGACCGGCCTGGCGGGGCCTTTCGGCCGAACAAATTGCGGCGATCGCGCTGCGTGCCGGCGTGCGACGGATGATCGTGCTCGACCTGGCCAATGTCGGCATGGGCCAAGGCGCAGGGACGGAACCCCTGTGCCGCGCGCTGCGGTGTCTCGCGCCCGAATTGCAAATCGTTGCCGGCGGCGGAGTGCGCGGGCCGGCCGATTTGGAAGCGCTGGCCCGCGCCGGCTGCGACGCCGCGTTGGTGGCCTCGGCATTGCACGACGGCCGGCTTTCGGCCGCCGCGTGTGCCGCCATGCAACAGGCGCAGAGTCAGGCGTTCGAGCCCGAATAGACCACCGGCGGCCGCCATCAGGTGACGTTCCCGCTTCGGCGTTTACTTTTCCAGGCGCCATCCCGATTGGTCGGCGATCAGGACGGTGTGGCCCTTGTGGCGGTCGTACACCTCGTGCATGGCTTCGATCGTGTCGAAGTAGCCCACGATGTGGGCCGCGCTGAAAGATTCGCCCGCCTTCACCGGCTTGCCGTGGATTTCCTCGATCATGACGATGATGTTGCCGGGTCGCTGGCTGCACCACGCCTCGTACACCACGGACGGTTCGAGCGTCAGACCGGCGAGCCAGGGGCCGTCTTTGCCCGTCTGCTTGTCCCGCAAATGGTACGCGCGAATGAAACGCGCGGGCGTCGTGTTTAAGTCGCGGCGATAACCGAACTTCAAGTCGGGCGGGAACGGCGTGAAGAACTCGCTCGACGGGATGCGCACCCCATGGGGGCCGCTCAGATAGCTGAGGTACATTTCGCTGAACGTGTCGCCCTGCTCATGGCGGACACAGCCCGGCGTGTCGTTCCGCAGGAACATCTCCCGCGAATCGTTGACGCTGTCGATCTTGTCCATCAACACGAAGAACCGCTCGCCTTTGGGAAACACGATCAGTTGCGTCCAGCGCGATCCGGCTTTGCGGCCGGGGGCGGCGTACTCGTACTGATAAGTCGTCCGGACCGCGATGAAGTCTGCGCCGCGGATGACCTCCGGCTCGACGGGCTTCATCCTGTGGCAGAGCTGCGGGCCCTCGACCATGCGCTTGCGATGGCTGCTGCCGTGGGCCATGAGGGCGTAGAGTTGCCTGGCCGGGTCGGTCTCGTTGGTGTGCCAGGTATACCGGCCGACGCCATGCCCGTCTGGGGCGATTGCCCGATCGCCATACGCTAGGTCGCTGCCCGCCTCCATGAGCCAATCGATGACCATCAGACCGTCGCCGACTTCACGCAAACCGCTGGCCTTATCGAGAAACGAGCCCTTTTCGATGCCGGTCATCCACTGTTTGGGGTTCTTCTTGGGAATGACGGCTTCGAGTTTGTCGGTCTCGATCTTGATAGCCCGGTCGTCCTCGCTCGCGCGTGCCCACTCGGTATCGTTCGGCTCGGCCAGAACCCATCCCGCGCTTGCGA
This sequence comes from Pirellulales bacterium, assembly GCA_040877415.1. Taxonomy (GTDB): domain Bacteria; phylum Planctomycetota; class Planctomycetia; order Pirellulales; family PALSA-1355; genus JBBDNV01. The sequence goes on along the minus strand of JBBDNV010000015.1, from coordinate 1,121 downwards.
TCGCGATTGCGAACGCCAACGACAGCCGGAAGAAGAAGGTCGCGGAAGGTCTCATGATTCGTCCCCAGTTATTGAATGGGTATTTTGACGCGCTGGCGTGCCACTTCGAGGCTCTCGGGAAGTGGTCACAATTCCTGCAATCTCTCGGAGATCGTCGCCGCGGCCAGCCAACCGAGATGCTCGCGCGCTTGCGGGTCGCTGACGGTGTCCAAGATGACGTCGCGGAGCCGCGCGCCGGCGGCGCGGTCCGCGCTGATCGTCTCCGCGACAAGATCGGGAATCAGATCCCCTTCGTAATCGTTCAGCTCCCTAAGACACTCGACCAGCCAGGCGTCGCGGCGCAAATCCGTGTCGGTCTTGGCCAGCAGTTCGACGAAGTGTGCGGCCGCCGTTTCGAGGAAGCACTGGCGGTCGACGCGCGCCAGCGGGATAATGTCGGCCAGCTTGGAATCTCCCGGATCGTGTGGCGAGTGAAACTGTTCGAGCATGAGCTCGCGAACCTTCGCCCGATTGAATTCCAGCACGAGCGTGATCATCCGGCTGTCCGAGCGGCGTCGCTGCTGACCTGGCCCGAGAGGATGGACTTGAGGCCGTGAGCCCTCGGCGTAAATCTCCAGTGTCAGCGGCATCCGTACCGGCCACGAGCCGCGCATGATCTGATCGATGAAGCTCGCGGCCGGGTCGTCGCATGTGCCGGCGTCCGCCCAAGTGAATTCGTCGTCGGCCGGCCCCTGTTCGTCAGGCGCTTCCGCTTGCCGTTTCTTGAGTTCCTCAAACCATGGATCGTCGTTCATGGTTTTGTGCTCCGTTATTTTTTCTTGAATGACAAGTTACGCGACCGAGTACGCCTCCGCCGGAATGCCACTAATCGCCTTTCGGGGGGTCATTGCCTCGTAATCGATTGCCCTTGGGGAAGTTATCGCTGCTTTTCCCGCCGTCAGGCCGTCGCCACGCGTCATCGCGATGAAAACATCTCCCATATTTCGCGGAATTCGCAGCCCACGCAGTCATAGGCTTCAAAGTAAACCGTCACTCTTCCATGTTGAGCGAAAAAGCGGGACAGGTTCAATCCTGTTCGGCACTGAGATTGCTGCGGGGATTGTAGCATGGATTCTGGAGCG
>JBBDNV010000014.1:0-8355 GCA_040877415.1 Pirellulales bacterium | reverse complement strand
CTTAACCTCTGAGGACAAGCACCAAGATGGCGCTTCTACCTTTCAGAACTGCTGCAGCGAGGTCTCGTGATCCGCCCGGGGTGGTAGTTTGACCATTTGCCGCGGGGGTGGCGGGGCGCTACAAGGAGGCGATGAACATCACGCTGACCAAGACTTTCCATTTCGAGGCCGCGCACACGCTGCCCAACGTGCCGCCGGATCACCAGTGCGCGCGGATGCACGGGCACAGTTACAAAATAGAAGTGTCGGTCACGGGGCCGGTCGGGGCGGAGTCGGGATGGTTGATGGATCACGCGGAGATCAGCAAGGTGGCGAAGCCGCTCATCGCGCGGTTGGACCACCGTTATTTGAACGACATTCCGGGGTTGGAGAATCCGACGTTCGAGCAGTTGGCCGGATGGCTCTGGCGGGAACTCAAGCCGCAGTTGCCGCAACTCAGCGCGATCGAGATCCACGAGACGCCGACGTCGCGCTGCGTTTACCGGGGCGATTAGTGGCGGATGGTAATATCCTGCACGCGGGCCACGAGGAAGCGGCTGAGGAGCAGGTAAAGCAGGAGCATGGGGATGGTGACCAAGAGGGCGCCGGCGGCGAAGAGACCGGGTTGTCCGGCCGTGCTGTCGGCATGCAGCAGCCGGAGGCCAAGCGGGAGGGTGAACAACTCCGAGTCCTGCATGAGGATGGCGGCGACCACATATTCGTTCCAGGCCGCGGCGAAGGAAAAGAGGGCGGTCACCGCGAGGCCGGAAGCCGAGACGGGCAGAATGACGTGGCGGAAAATTTCCGCCGGGCTGCAACCGTCCATCGCGGCCGCCTCCTCGATGCTCTCCGGGATAGTGTCATAGAAACTTTTCATCTGCCAGATGCAGAAGGGCAGGACGGTGGCGAGGTAGATGAGGGTCAACCCGAAAAAGGTATTGATCAGTTGGAACTGCACGAGGATGAGAAAAATCGGCAGGAGCAGCATGGTGGCGGGGAAAATCTGGGTGACGAGCAGGCTGTTGAGTACGGCGAGGCGTCCGAAGAAGCGGAAGCGCGAGAGGGCATAACCGGCGGTGGCGGAGAGGATGACGCCGACAACGGTGACGGCCAGAGCGACAATGAGGGAGTTGGCCAGCCAACCCAGGAAATCGGTGCCGGCGAGCAATTGGAAAAAGTTGTCGAGGTTGATGGAAGCGGGCAGACGCCAGGCGGGGCCGTCGGCCGATCCGGACGGTTCGAGGGCCAGCACGGTGATCTGCCAGAGCGGCGCGAGGGCCAGGAGGACGGTGAGCAGGAGAAAGGCATACGAGAAAAACTTGCGGGGCAGGGCCTCGTGCCACGCGCGTTCGGGGTGGCCGAAGGAGGGGCTGGATTGGTTGTTTTGCAAAATGGTGCGAGCGGCAGCAAAAGGCAGGATGACGGCCGGGGGCAAGAAAAGACGGGATTCTTTTGACAGCTCCCGCGGGGGCGTCCGACATTGTCCGAGCCGATGCATCGATGTTGCCTCCTCCTGTCCTGTCTCTTCCTGTGGGCCGCCGCGGCCGCGGCCCAAAATACGCGTTACGATGCGGAGGGCGCCGATGAGGTTCGCTACCGGCTGACCAAGACAGCCGACGGCCTCGATATTCTCATCGTTGGAGCCGGGGTGGACCGGCCGGAGCAGGCGATTTTCGTCGCCATGGGGCGGCAGGCGGGGGTGGGCAGTTCTTTGCTCCCGCCGGCGCCTGGCGAAGATGGGGCCGCCGTCTGGCTGCCGTTCGCGGCGGAGATCCTGCTCACGGCGCGCAGCACGGCGTCCGGCGAGGAAAAAACGATCCGCCGCTGGCAACAAACGCAATGGGGGCCGCGCGAGAAGGCCGGGGAGGCGTTTTCCGTCGACGTCGAACCGGCTCAGGTGCTGTTGCGCATCCCGGACAAATTGCCGGGCCAGACGGACCGCCTCGATTTGGTGGTTTATCTCAAGGACATGGCGACGGACGACGGGATGGGGCGGCTCTATGGCGCCATCGATCCCATGACGCTATCCGGTCCGGGCGAGCGGGTCATTCGTCACTCCCTCGTGATGGAAAAGGGCAAGGGCGGCACGACCTTCCGCCGCGCGGGGCGCACCGATCCCGGGGCGGACAAGGTGCGGATCTACCAGTTGTTGCCGCGGCTATTCGGCAACACGAACGAAACGCGGACTCCGAATGGCACGCTCGCAGAGAATGGCTCGGGGAAGTTCAGCGACCTCGATGAGACCGCGCTGGGCGAGTTGAAGGCCATGGGCTTCACCCACCTCTGGCTGACCGGCGTGCTGCAGCAGGCCACGGCGACGGACTATGCCGAGATCGGCGAACCGGCCGATGATCCGGACCTGCTCAAAGGCCTGGCCGGCAGTCCTTATGCCATCCGCGATTATTTCGATGTCTCTCCCGACTACGCGGATGATCCGGCGCAGCGGCGCGAGGAGTTCAAGGAGTTGACCGGGCGCATCCACGCGCAGGGGATGAAGGTGCTGATTGATTTCGTCCCGAACCATGTGGCGCGGAGCTACAACTCGACGGCCAAGCCGGAGTTGAGTTTCGGCGCCAAGGACGATCGCTCGAAGTTTTTCGATCCGCAGAACAACTTTTTCTACCTGACCGGTGATGCCGAGGTGGAGGGCGAGGGGCCGCCACTGCTGCTACCCACGGTGGACGGCAACGGGCGTCCGACCAGCCCGACGGTGCAGGCGGCGGGTGGGGGCGATGGGATGTTCGACGGCGAGATGGAATTCGGCCGGGTGACCGGCAATGATGCGGTCAGTTGGTCGCCCGGCGCCGACACGTGGTATGAGACGGTGAAGCTGAATTACGGCTACGATTTCACCGACCCGGAGAAAGCGACGCGCCGGTATCCGCACGGGGCAAAGTCGGATCTGCCTGTGCCCGACACGTGGAAGAAAATGGACGAAATCATCACCCATTGGCAGAAGCTGGGGGTCGATGGTTTCCGCGCCGACATGGCGCACATGGTGCCGCCCGAATTTTGGCGGTGGCTGATCGGGCGTTCGCGGGAGCGCGAGGCGGGGGTGCTCTGGGTGGCGGAGGCTTACGACGATGACGAGGCCAAGGTGCCGGGCGGCGACCCGCGGGTGGCGGAGGTCACCCAGGGGGCGATCATGCCCGAGTTGCTCGAAGCCGGTTTCAACGCGGTCTATGACGATCCGGCCTATGACGCGCTCAAGGAAATCTACGACGGCACCGGCACGGCCCATGATCTTGATGAGGTCCGGGGGTCCCCGTTCTTTTTCGACAATGCGTTGCGCTACGCGGAAAACCACGACGAGGTGCGGTTGGCCGCGGCGGGCCATTGGGGCGGGGCGGGGATGAACGTGGGGCGTCCGGTGGCCGCGCTTCTTTTTGGTCTCTCCCGCGGTCCGGTCATGGTTTACCACGGCCAGGAGGTGGGCGAACCGGGGAGTGGGGCGGAAGGATTCGGCCGCGATGACGGGCGGACGACAATTTACGATTATTGGTCCATGCCGGAGTTCGTGAAGTGGGTCAACGGCGGCAAGTTCGACGGCGGCGGCCTCTCGGACGGGCAGCGCTCGTTGCGAGATTTTTACCGGCGGCTGTTGGCGGTGGTGGACGAGCCGGCTTTCCGCGACGGGGAATTTTTTCCGCTGAATCCCGTGAATCGCGAAAACGACGGCTATGGCCGCGTGGGCCAAGGCTCGCCCGGTCACTGGCTCTACTCGTATCTCCGTCATGACCCTCTGACGGGGCAACGCATGCTGGTGGTGGTCAATCTGCATCCGCAGGAGACGCTGCGGAACGTGCGCATCCAGTTTCCGCGCCGCGCCCTGCAGTTCCTCGGTTGGGACACCCTGGCCGGTTCCACCGGGGTTCCGGTCGTGGCGCGCGACCGGCTCGGCGATGTGCCGGGCGAAGCGGCCGAAATCACGACCACGCCTGCCGAGATGGAGAGTCCGGGGCTCCTCATCAAAGAGCTTCAACCTCTCGCCGCCGCGTATTACGAATTGCAATCGCCGGCGGGACCGTGAAGCCCGCCCGCCTCTCCCTTCAAGCCATGAAAATCCTCCGCCTCCACCATTTCCTCGCTCTGCTGCTCCCGACTCTTTGGCTGCCCGGCCCGGCGGCGGCCCAAAACACGGAGGCCAACAAACTCCAGACCTTCATCGGCTGGATTCCCATGCAACCGGTCACAGCGGGCGAGCGGCTGGTGCTCGACATGAACCGGTTTTATTTCCGCGCGCCGCAGTCGGAGGAACGCCTGGTGCTGCCGGAAAAGGTGGAAGGTTTGACCGATCTGGTCTTCGACGCGAATTCCCGGAACCTGATGCTTGCGGTGGCCAAGGACGCTTCCGGGCTCATCGAGATCCCGCTGCAGGTCACGGCCCTGGCCCAAGACGAGCGGGCGGGTCTCGGACGAAAAGACACGGCGGTGAAGGTCAGCACGGAGGAAGAGCAGGACAAGGTCATCCGCGAGGCGGTGCTGCTGGTCGCGGTGCAGCCGGCCGACGGCTACACCTTCACCTACCGGCCGCCGACGGGTCGGGAGGTCGGCAAGGTGCACGCCGCGGGTTCTTTCAATGATTGGAACACCGCGTCGCACGAGCTGAAACCCGTGGGGGGCGGTGGGTACGAGGTTTTCGTGCCGATGGCCGCCGGCGTGTATCCTTACAAGCTGGTGATCGACGGCGAGTGGAACCTCGATGCGGCCAATCCCGACAAGCAGGACGACGGCACGGGCAACGAGAACTCTGTGGCCCGCGTCGGCGCATCCGATCGTGGAGCGTCCCCCGTGGTCTACGCGATGGAGGCCGGTGCAGGGCGGAGCGTCTTCCGTTTGGCCCGTGGAGGTTCCGATATCGTGCAGGTTTCGGCCGTGTTGCAGTTGCCCGACGGGACCAGCCGGGTGATCGAACATCAGCGCGAGGGCGGCGTCATCACGGTGGAGGTGCCGGAGGCGCCCGTCGGAACGTGGGTGCGCGTCGTGGCGGCCGATGCCAAAGGCAACGTGAGCAAGGCCGCCCGCGTGCCGGTCCAGCAGCTCGACGGATTTCAATGGCAGGACGGCATCATTTATTACGCTTTCACCGACCGCTTCGCCAACGGCAACGAGGACAACGACCGTCCGGTCGACGACGAACGTGTGTTGGCCCCGGCGAATTATCAGGGCGGTGACTTCGAGGGCATCCGCCAGAAAGTCGACGAGGGCTATTTCCGCGACCTCGGGGTCAACATCCTCTGGTTGGCGCCGATCAACCGCAACCCGGACGGAGCGTGGCAGGAATACCTCGAGCCATTCCGCCACTACACCGGCTATCACGGCTACTGGCCGGTCTCGCACACCGAGGTCGAGCCGCGGTTTGGCGGCGAGACGGCGCTGACCGATATGATCTCTGCCGCGCACGGCGACGGCATGTTCATCATCGCCGACCTTGTCCTCAAGCATGTCCACACCGACCATCCGCTCTGGCGGGAAAAGCCGGAATTGTTCGGCAGCCTCGAGCTGCCCGACGGTTCGAAGAACCTGCGGCAGTGGGATGACCACCAGTTTACCACGTGGTTCGAGGAATGGCTGCCAGCCTTCGACTTCCGCAACCCCGAAGCGGTGAAATTTCTCATCGCCAACGCGGTCGATTTCGCCACCCGCTTCAATCTCGACGGCTACCGCCTCGATGCGGTCAAGCACATCGAGCGGGATTTCTGGTGGAAATACCGCACCGCCATGCGTGTGGCCGTCGATCCGGGCCGCGCGGTGCCGCTCTACAGCGTGGGTGAGACCTTCATGGACCGCGAGGGGATCATGAGTTTTGTCGGCCCCAACATGCTCGACGGGCAGTTCGATTTCCCGCTTTATGACACGATTATCGATGTCTTCGCCAGGCAGAGCAGCGGGCTGGAAGAGTTGGAGCGTTCGCTCTCCGCTTCCGAGCTGATCTACGGCAAGGAGACGCTGATGTCGCCTTTGCTGGGGAATCACGACAAAGCGCGCTTCATGGCCTATGCCGACGGCGATCTGCCGCATCCGGAGGAGTCCGACGAGGAGGAGGCTGGCTGGAAATTCCCGCCCAAGGTCGACAACCCGCAGGCTTACGAGAAACTCAAACTCGGTCTGACCTTCGTCCTGTCGGTCGACGGCGTGCCGATGATCTACTACGGCGACGAGATCGGCAAAAGCGGCGCGGGTGACCCGGATAACCGCCGGATGATGCGCTGGGGCGACGAAGTGACGGCCGAGGAGAGCGCGGTGCGCGAGCATTTCTCGAAAGTGGCGGCGGTGCGTCACAAGCATCCGGCGCTGCGCTACGGGAGCCGGCGGCCGCTGGTGGCGGAGGGCGATCGTTATGCGTTCGTGCGTGCGTACCTCGGCGACGCGGTGCTCGCGGTGTGGAACCGCGGTGGCACGGTCACGGAGTTCACGTTGGGTGCCGGACCCGAGTTGACCGACGGCACCTACGTCGATGCGTTGTCCGGGCAGGAGATCGAGGTCAAGGACGGCCGGACTGCGTTCAAGTTGGAGCCGATGAAGTCCGCGCTTTTTGTCGCGAAGGAAAGCTGAGGCTCCGGCGACTTTCCAGAACCCGCCTGTTTCGTTTCCGGCTCAGCCCGGCAGGTTTTTCCAGACGAAGAGGACGATGGAGGCAAGGATCAGGCAGAGGAGAAGAAATTTGATCTGGGCAATGCGCGCGTCGGTCTTGCGCCGGCGCGCCGGGCGCCGTTGGGAAGTGACGCCGCCGCGGATGAGGTGATCTTTGGGCCGTGGCAGGTCAAGGGCGGCCACGTTGCTGTTGAGTCGCGTTTTGCGCTCCGGCATGGCGCGGGGACGGGCCGTTTTGGGCTTCCGGCGCAGGGCTTTTTCGGCTTCCGCCATTTCGCGCATGAGGCGCTCTTGTTCGCCCTGCAGACGCCGGACGTGGTCGGAGATCGGGTTGGAAGATCGCCGGGCCATGAGGCGTTACTTCGAGCCCAGTTGAATGAACCAGAACAGCAGGCCGATGAGGCCGAGAGCGGAGAGCGGCAAGGTGAAGGCAAACCCGGCCATCAACCAGTAACCAAAGCTGTGACCGCCGCCGAACATCTCGCCTTCGTAGGGGCTGGAGCCCGGGCCGGTGGCGGCTTCCTCTTCGGCGGCGACCTGCGCTTGGGCTTTGACATATACCGAGCGGGCGTCTTCCACCGCGCCGAGGGCTTTGGATAGCTCCTTGTTGAGTTCGGTTTGGGTCCACTCCTGCGGGTTGATGGCCTCGAGTTCCTCGAGGTAAGTGCTGAAGTTGGCCTGCACGTTTTTGAGGATCTCAAGGCGCTTGAGTGTCTGGTCGGTTTCGCGCTGGATGTGAACGAGCGAGGAGGTGAATTTGTCGACCATTTCGGCGCGGCCGGTGTCGAATTGGTCCTGCCGGCGGCTGAGTTCCTCGAGTTTTTGTTTTTCGCGCTCGAGTTGTTCGGCTTGTCGCTTGAGGGCAACGAGGCGTTCCTGCGCTTGGGCGACTTGGTCGTCGATTTGCTCGACGCTGTTGGGCGTGGCGTCCTCGTCGAGATCGAGGAAATCGTCGCGGGTTGATCGGTGTTCAGCCATAGGTCGGTCTCCGACCGAAAGGTAGGTTTTCCGCGGCGGGCGTGGCGAGGAAAAATTGGCATCCGCGGGCGCTCGGTGCGGATCCCGGGGAGCGGGACGCGAAGGGCGATACGAGTGGTGGTTCCGCGCCTTGAACGGATTTTCTACCGGCCCGGGGCCATTTCGAGGAGGTGGCCTTTGAGGTAGGCGCTTTCGGGGAGGCCGAGGATGATGGGGTGGTCGGGGCGTTGGGTGTAGCTGGCGCGGAGGCGGGCGGTTTTTTTGGCGTCGACCATGGCGTCGGCAATGACGTCCAAGAAATTGGCGTCGCTGACGTGGTGGGAGCAGCAGAAGGTGGCGAGGAGGCCGCCGTTGTCGAGGAGTTGGGCGGCGCGGAGATGGATTTCTTTGTAGCCGCGGAGGGCGTCGTTGAGGCGGGCGCGGTCGCGGGTGAAACTCGGGGGGTCGAGGATGATGAGATCGTATTTGTCGCCGCGCGTGGTGGCGGCTTTGAGCCAGTCGAAGACGTTGGCTTCGATGATGTGGAGGTAGGGACGGTCGCCGCGGCGACCGTCCGTGGTGGTTTCGGGCGGACGAGCGGGCCGCTCGTCCCTACCTGCAAAAATGCCGTTGCGCTGCGCATTGGCTTCGATCACAGCGCAGGCATCGGCGGAGATTTCGAGGGCGGTGACTTCGCTGGCGCCGGCTAACGCGCAGGCGAGGGCGAAGCCGCCTTGGTTGCTGAAGCAGTCGAGGACGCGTTTGCCTTGGGCGTGTTGCGCGACGAGGGCGTAGTTGTCGGCTTGGTCGAGGTAGAGGCCGGTT
>JBBDNV010000013.1:0-8363 GCA_040877415.1 Pirellulales bacterium | reverse complement strand
CTGTGGTGAACACAGTTTTCATGTTTGCTAACCACCCCTCTCCCTAGCCGATGGTGTAGGCTAGTCTAAGCGGGACTCCCGAACGATTCCCCGACGCCAAGAAATCACCGGAAGCACCTAGTCCTCCGTGTCACGCTAGACGGAACCTAGCCTTTAGCTTGCTGCGTCCCTAATGTTTGACCAGTCGGTTACTTTTAAGTCAGCAATGCGTTTGTACGGTTCCTGCCAAGTTTACCGAATTTGCCATCGGGCCCTATTATAGCCCGAGTCGGAATCGAGTCAATATCGATACTATTGACGCAATGGCATAGCATAAAATGACTTATGGGAGTCGCCCTAAATCGATGTAAAAAAACTTGACCCGCCCTTTGCAAGCCTCCTAGAGCACTTTGCAATGAACGCTCACCCCGCTTGCCATTTTCGCAGAGTACGCGTTTTCGGGCGTTTTTCGTCGCCCGACGTCGCTAGGGGAATTGCCGTTCGGCTGGTTATCGACCGCCCAGATGGAGCGACAAGAGCGTCATGTCGGCCGGCGTGATGCCGCTGATCCGGCTGGCCTGCGCCAAACTCAAAGGACGGACCCGAAGTAGTTTTTCACGGGCTTCGGCCCGCAGATGACGCACGCCGGCAAAGTCAAACGAGTCGGGAATCCGCCGTTCGGCGAGTCGTTGCTGTCGCGCGATTTCCACCTGGTCGCGGGCGACGTAGCCGGCGTATTTCACGTCGCAGGTGACTTGCGCGGCGACCGCGGTAGAAAACCGGGCCAGTTGCGGTTCGCGCCGGACCAGATCGCTCCACGTCGTCTCCGGGCGCTTGAGCAGCTTGCTCAAGCTGGCGCCCTCCACGCGGCGCGTTTCCACGAGCGCGAAAGCTTCCGCGATTTGCGCCTCTTTGGCAACGAGCCGCTCCCAGCGCGGCTCGTCGACCAAGCCGATTTGCTTTCCCAGCGGCGTGAGCCGCCGATCGGCGTTGTCGTGTCGCAACAGCAGCCGATATTCGGCGCGGCTGGTGAACATGCGATACGGCTCGTCGACGCCGCGAGTCACGAGGTCGTCAATCAACACGCCGATGTAGGCCAGGTTGCGCGCCAGCACGAGCGGTTCCGCGCCGCGCACGGCAAGCATCGCATTCATTCCCGCCACGAGGCCCTGCGCCGCTGCTTCCTCGTAGCCGGTCGTGCCGTTGATTTGACCGGCAAAGTACAGTCCGCGGACGAGCTTCGTTTCCAGCGAAGGTTTCAACTGCACCGGCGGCGCGTAATCGTATTCGACGGCGTAACCGTAGCGCATGATTTCGGCGTTTTCCAGCCCGGGCACCAGGCGTACGACGGCTTCCTGCACGTCGCGCGGCAGGCTCGTGGAAATGCCGTTGACATAAACTTCCAGCGTGTTGCGTCCTTCGGGCTCGAGGAACAGTTGATGCCGGTCCTTGTCGGCGAAGCGCACCACCTTGTCTTCGATCGAGGGGCAGTAGCGCGGGCCGCTCGAGGTGATCTGGCCGCTGTACATCGGCGCGCGGTGCAAGTTGGCGCGGATCAGCTCGTGGGCTTCGTGGTTGGTGTACGTGATCCAGCAGCAGAGCTGCTCGGTCGTGATCCGATCGGTCAGGAAAGAAAACGGCTGGGGTTCGTCATCACCCGGCTGGATCTCGGTTTTTGAGTAGTCGATGGTGCGGCCGTTTATGCGCGGGGGCGTGCCGGTTTTGAAGCGGGCCAGCTCGAACCCCAACCGCACAAGCGCGCCGCTGATGCCGGTGGTGGTTCCCTCGCCGGCTCGGCCGCCGGGGGTTTTGGCTTCGCCGGTGTGCATCAGGGCCTGCAAAAACGTGCCGGTCGTCAGAATGACCGCGCGGGCCCGATAGATCGCATCGCCGCGCACGCGTACGCCGGTGACCCGTGCTTGTCCGTCAATCGCTTCGGTCAAGACGTCTTCGACGATTTCCTGCCGCAGCGTCAAATTCGGCTGCTCTTCGACGATCCGCTTGATCTGGGCTTGATAGGCCTTCTTATCGGCCTGGGCCCGGGGGCTGTGCATGGCGGGACCCTTGCGGCGATTGAGCATGCGGAACTGGATGCCCGTGGCGTCGATGGCCCGGCCCATCGCGCCGCCCAGCGCGTCGATTTCGCGCACGATGTGTCCCTTGGCCACTCCGCCGATGGCCGGATTGCAGCTCATTTGCCCGACCGTGTCGCAATTGGCAGTTAATAGCGCCGTGCGCGCCCCCATGCGCGCCGCCGCCAGCGCCGCCTCGGTGCCCGCGTGCCCGGCGCCGATCACCAGAATGTCGAATTCATACTGCGAAGCGGCCATGAAAATCATCATATCAGGCGGTCATGTCTAGCCCCAGGCCCAACGGAAGGACGAAGGATGAAGGAGGTAGGATGAAAAGAAGCGCGGAGGGGACCAGCTTCGAGCGGGGCGGTGCCGCGCGGCATCGATGGGACTCTGAAGGCCGAACCGTTGATGTGATACAATGGCATGGCGCGTGGCACCGGCTGTAAGGCCGCCTGTTACCAAAAACGAAGGGTGTGAAGAAATGCGACGGAGAAAGGCCAGCTTTCTCGATCTCTTTTGCCTGGCGGCGATCCTTGGGGCTAGCGCCTGCGAGGCCGCAGAGCCGGCCTTGGACCCGGTCGAGAAAGAGCTTGTTAAACTTGGCGAAGAATACCGCCACTTGGAGGAGGACGAGTGGAGGCAGTTGAGACCGAATGACATTTCTGACTACTCGAACGCCGAGTTTTCGGACGAGCAGTGGCTCAATCGAATGCGCAGCGGAAGCTTAAGTCCCGATGAGCGGCTGTTACCACGATTTCTTGCGTTGGCGGAGCTTCATGCGGATTCGCCGTTTGCGCTCGACGCACTATGCTTCGCAATCCGGCGCCGCGGCTCCACTGTGAACGTGCACGGCGCGACATGGCAAGCCGGAGAGCGCGCGATTGATTTGGTGGCGCAGCACCACCTGGATGATCCGCGCATGACCTTGATACTTGGGCTGCTCAGCTTCCAACTCCCGTCGAAGAAAGCCGAATCGTTGCTTCGCACGGCGCTGGGCGAGGGCCCAGACCGGGCGACGCGGGCTGCCGCCGGCCTATCCTTGGCCCGATACATCCAGACCCAGGGCCACCACCATAAGATGTGCCAGGAGTTCAAGCGGAAGTCGCGGCTGACGAATCTTGACCGAACCCTGAAGGTTTTCATGACGCCCTATTTGGAGCAGGAGTATCCTTACGATCCCGACAAGGCGAGCGCGGAAATCGAACGTCTCCTGGCGCTCGTCATCGAGGAGTATCGAGACGTTTCGGCGGGGAACTGGGCCTATGCGGGACCCCTCAAGGTTCTGGTCCGGCCGGACAAGGTCGCCGAGCGAAAAACCTACGGTGAGCTGGCCCGTGCGTTGCTGTTCGAGCTTAACCACCTGGTTCCCGGCAAGCAGGCTCCCGATATTGAAGGCCGCGACGCCGATGGGAATACGTTTCGCCTCAGCGACTATCGCGGGAAAGTTGTGCTGTTGACCTTCTCGGCCAACTGGTGCGGACCGTGTCGCAAGCTATACCCGCTGGAACGCCAGCTCGTCGAAAAGTTCAGAGACGACGCGTTCGCGATGCTGAGCGTGAGCATGGACGAAAAGGTCGACACGCTACAGGCATCATTGGCGTCCGGCGAGATCACGTGGCGCTGTTGGTGGGACGGCCTGGACGGACCGATCTATAAGACCTGGAATTCTCCCGATGCACCGACGATTCTGCTGCTCGACCAGCGGGGGATTATTCAAGATGTGCGGCTCAACCGGACCACGCCGCGGGAAGAGTTCGAGCGCGCCATCACAGAACTTTTGAGCAAGGCGCCGGCGCTGGAAACATCGAACCGCTAACGATTGTGCGCCGGCCTAACTTCGCGCGCGCCTTGCAGGCCGTCCGTGGGGGCCGCCGTCGGCGCGGCCGTCGAGGGGGCCGTAAAAGCCGAACAACTGGTTCGATCCGGGCGCCAGCGCGGCGGGGCGCTGGCCCTTGGTGGCTTGGCGCATCAAGTCGACGAATCGCTGCGCCGCCGCGGAGAGATACTTGCCTTTGCGGATCACCAGGCCGTAGGTGCGCTTGGGGAAGTAGCGCGACAGCCCAATCGCGACCAGGTCTTCTTCGCCGGTCAGGCAGATGCTGGTGACGATCGAGATGCCCAAACCGAGCGACACGTATTTCTTGATCACCTCCCAGCCGCCGGCCTCCATTTTCACTTCGTACTTGAGGTTGTGCTTGCCGAAGGCGTAGTCCACCACGCCCCAGGTGGTCAGGTGGCTGGGTGGGAGGATCAACGGGTAAGGCGCGACGTCCTTGAGCGTGACCTTCTTGCGCTTGGCCAGCGGGTGGTTCGTGGCCACGATGAGCATCGGGTCGTAGGTGAACATCGGCTGATACTCGATGTCTTCGCGCACTTCGATCATGGAGCCGACGGCGAAATCGGCTTCGTCGGCACGGACCATGGCCAGGCCGTCCCGGCCGGTCACGTTGTGCAACTTCAGCTCGATGCCGGGATACGCGTCGGCGAATTCCTTGACGAATCGCGGCAAGAGATAGAGCGTGGTCGACTCGCCGGCCGCGATGTCGAGCCGGCCGGTTTCCAGCCCGCCGCGCTTGGCGGCAAATGTGTTTTCGAGTGAATCGATTTCCTCAACCAACGGCGCGGCCAGCTCGTAGAGCGTTCGGCCGTCGGGCGTCAGGTTGATTTTCGGGCCGCGGCGCTCGAACAGCGCGGTCTTGAAAGCGCGCTCGAGCGCCTGAATCTGCAGCGACACGCTGGGCTGGCTGAGAAACAGCCGCTCGGCGGCTTTGGAAATGCTGCCGGCCTGCGCGGCGCAGCAGAACCCGCGCAGCTGCTGCAGACGGTTTTGCTTGTAGTACTGCGGACTGGAAACGCCGGCCATGGTGCAACTCCGGGCGGATTGGCGCGTCGCGACGTGTTATAGCGCCTGCCAATGTAAAGCATTTTATTGATAGGTACAATGGTCGCCATTGAAAGTATTATTGTATTCAATCCTCGGGCGGCTTGCTACAGTAGGCTTAAGGAGATCCGGCCCGCTTGGCCCAAGGTGGCAATGCCTAGGTGGGCCGCCGGGCACCGCCAGAAAGCCACGGCCAGCCGCACGAGGAAGACCCGATGCCAGCCACCCCGACCATCCAAGCGAACAGCGGAATCGAGATCATCGCTCCCCTGCCGCCCAAGGCCGAAGAAATCCTCTCCATCGAAGCCCTGCAGTTCGTCGCCGATTTGGAGCGGCTGACGCGCGTCAAGCGGCAGCAGCTTTTGCGGGACCGGGAAGCGCGGCAAGCTCGGCTTGACGCCGGCGAGTTGCCCGATTTTCTCCCGCAAACGGCCGAAATCCGGGCCGGAAACTGGCGCATCGCGCCGGTGCCCGCCGATCTCGAGGACCGACGCGTGGAGATCACCGGCCCGGTCGATCGCAAAATGGTGATCAACGCGCTCAATTCGGGCGCAAAGATGTACATGGCCGATTTCGAGGATTCGCACGCGCCCACCTGGGAAGCGACGCTGGCCGGCCAGATCAACCTGCGCGACGCGGTCTCGGGCACGATCGAATACACAAGCGCCCCAGGCAAACACTACGCGCTCGACAAGCACACCGCCACGCTTTTGGTACGCCCCCGCGGCTGGCATCTGGACGAGAAACACGTGCTGGTCGACGGGCAGCCGGTTTCGGGCGGCATTTTTGACTTCGGCCTGTTCTTTTTTCACAACGCCCACGCTTTGATCGACAAGGGCACCGGCCCGTATTTTTACCTGCCGAAGCTGGAAAGCCATCTGGAAGCCCGGCTGTGGAACGAGGTGTTTTGCCTGGCGCAGATGGCGCTGGGCATTGGGCAGGGGACGATCAAGGCCACGGTGCTCATCGAGACGATTCTGGCCGCGTTCGAGATGGACGAAATCCTCTACGAGCTGCGCAACCACGCCGCCGGGCTGAACTGCGGCCGCTGGGATTATATCTTCAGTTTCATCAAGAAATTCCGCAACCGGCCCGACTTCGTGCTTCCCGATCGGGCCCAGGTGACGATGACCACCCATTTTCTGCGTTCCTACTCGCGGCTGTTGATCGAGACGTGCCATCGCCGCGGAGCGCACGCCATGGGCGGCATGGCGGCCCAAATCCCGATCAAGAACGACCCGCTCGCCAGCGAGCTGGCCTTGGCCAAGGTGCGGGCCGACAAAGAGCGCGAAGCGGGCGACGGGCACGACGGCACCTGGGTCGCGCATCCGGGGCTGGTAGGCATAGCGACGGAGGTGTTCGATGCGCACATGTTTGGCCCTAACCAAATCAATCGCCGCAATCCCGAGCTGCAAATCACGGCCGCCGATCTGCTGCAAGTGCCGGCCGGAACGATCACGCCCGAGGGCCTGCGCACCAACGTGGCAGTCGGCCTGCGTTACCTGGAAAGCTGGCTCGGCGGCAACGGCTGCGTTCCAATCTTCAACCTGATGGAAGACGCGGCCACGGCCGAAATCTCCCGGGCCCAAATCTGGCAATGGATCCGCCATCCGGCGGGATGCTTTGCCGACGGCACGAAAATCACCGCTCCGCTGGTCGAAGGCGTGCTCCGCGAGGAACTGGCCCAGTTGCGCGAAAGCCTGGGCGAGAAGGGTTACTCCGGGCGCAAATTTGACGAAGCGGGCGAGATCTTCCTTTCGATCAGCACGGCCGACGAATTCGTCGAATTCTTGACGCTCGCGGCCTACGACCATTTGGCATGAACCCTTCGATCCTCTCATCACAGACTCCCATCACAGACCGCGCGTAGAAAGGCTGCTTGACCATGTCCGACCAACGAACCGCCGCCGACATTGAAGCTGACTGGAACGATCGAGCTCGTTGGGAGGGTATCCGCCGCGACTACGCGGCCGACGACGTCGTGCGCCTGCGCGGAAGCGTGCACATCGAATACTCGCTGGCCCGGCGCGGCGCGGAAAAGCTGTGGAACCTCGTGACCCGCGAGCCCTATGTCAACGCCCTGGGAGCCATGACCGGCAACCAGGCCGTGCAAATGGCCGAGGCGGGCTTGAAGGCCATCTACCTGAGCGGCTGGCAAGTGGCGGCCGACGCCAATAGCGCCGGCCAGATGTATCCCGATCAAAGCCTCTACCCGGCCGACAGCGTGCCGAACCTGGTGCGCCGGTTGAACAACTCCCTGCGCCGGGCCGATCAGGTCCAACACCTGGAAGGACGCGGCGATCACGACTACTTTCTGCCTATCGTGGCCGACGCCGAGGCCGGTTTCGGCGGACCCCTGAACGCCTTCGAGTTGATGAAGGGCATGATCGAAGGGGGCGCGGCCGCCGTGCACTTTGAAGACCAGTTGGCCAGCGAAAAGAAATGCGGCCACATGGGCGGCAAAGTGCTCGTGCCCACCGGTCAGTTCATCCGCACGCTGACCGCGGCGCGGCTGGCCGCCGACGTGATGGACGTGCCAACGCTGCTGGTGGCCCGCACCGATGCCAATAGCGCCCAATTGCTCACCAGCAACGTCGACCCTCGCGACGAGCGGTTTACCACCGGCGAGCGCACGCCGGAAGGCTTCTTCCGCATCGAGGGAGGGTTGAAGATCGCGATCGATCGCGGCTTGTCGTATGCCCCGTATGCCGATTTGCTGTGGTGCGAGACGTCGACGCCCGATCTCGTCGAGGCGCGGCAGTTCGCCGAGGCGATCCATGCCGAGTTTCCCGGCAAGATGCTGGCCTACAACTGCTCGCCGTCGTTCAACTGGAAAAAGAAGCTCGACGAGACGACCATTGCCCGCTTCCAGCGCGAGCTGGGCGCGATGGGCTACAAGTTTCAGTTCATCACGCTGGCCGGCTTTCACGCGCTGAATCTGTCGATCTTCGAGTTGGCCCGCGATTACCGCACCGCCGGCATGACCGCGTACGCGGCTTTGCAGGAGCGGGAATTTGCTCGCGAGGCCGACGGCTACCGGGCCACCAAGCACCAGCGATTTGTCGGCACGGGCTACTTCGACGAAGTGGCCCAGACGATTGCCTGCGGCTATTCGTCAACGACGGCCTTGTGCGGCTCGACGGAGGAGGCGCAATTCTCGGCCGCCGCACCGTCTTCCCAACCGGCCGCCCAAGGCGCGGCGTAGCGAAATGGCGGCCACGTGGCCGCTAGCGATCGGGTGAACTCAGGGGCGCGGGGGGTTTTGCCCCTGGAGCCGCGCTGCGGCGTAAAACCGCGGCGCGGCTTTTTGTTTGGGTGGCTAGTGGTCAGTGGCTGGTGATTTGCCTTCATCCATCCTTCAGCCTTCTGCCTTCAGCCTTCAGCCTTCTGCCTTCTGCCTTCTGCCTTCTGCCTTCAGCCTTCTGCCT
>JBBDNV010000012.1:22147-42146 GCA_040877415.1 Pirellulales bacterium | reverse complement strand
TGTTTTCGGCGCCCAGGCTTTCGATCTGCCGCTGCGCGGCGCTGGCGATTCCCTGTCCGATGGCCAACAGCCAAATGACGCTGGCCACGCCAACCAGGATGCCGAGAATGGTCAACGAAGATCGCAACGGATGCAAGCGCAGGCTCCGCACGCCGATCTTCCACGCGCGAAGCGAAAAGCCCCTCATGACCCGGCGCCTCCGGCCGCGCCCGGAGCGCCGGTCGGCTTTCGGTCCGCTTCGCCTTGTCGCGGTTTGTCGGGGTGCGCTTGCGCGATCAGCGCCGCGTCCTGCATGTTCACATCGGCCAGGCGTGCCCGCGGGTTGAGCAACACTTCGTCGTCGACCTTCACCCCGTCGCGAATCACGATGAACTTTTCGTTGGTCGCGCCGACGACAACCTCGCACGGCTCAATCGCCGCGCCGCTGCGGCGCAGACAGTAGTACTTTCCCTCCCGCTCGACGACCGACTGGATCGGCACCTGCAGCGCGTCGGCGATCGTCTCCACGCGGATGGCCACCTTGGCCGTCATGCCGGGCCGCAGTCCGGCCGGCGGCTCGAACACTTCAACCGTGGTGGCGTATTCCTTGACGGTCGCGTTGAACCAGTTCTCCGAGGCCGGATACTCGTTGACCCGCGTCACCTTTCCGGTGAGCTTGACGTCGGGCAATCCTTCGACTTCGAACTTGGCGGGCATGCCGACCTTGATGCGGTCGATGCGCGCTTCGGCGACTTTGGCCACGACCTGCATTTTCTTGGGATCGGGCAGCCGGATGACCACGCGCTGCTCGTGAATCACCGCGCCCTGTTTGATCTGGTATTCCGAGCCCCCCCAGTCATCCCGCTCGTGATCGTAAATCACCTGGCCGTCGACGGGAGCCTTAACAACGCACTTGGCTATTTGTTCGTCGAGCACTTGCAGCTTCTGGCGCTCGAGCGCCAGCTTGGCTTCGTCGCTCTTGAGCTTTGCCTCGCTGGTCTTGACCTTGGAATCGAGCTCCGAGATCTTTTTGGGCCTCGTGTATTCGACTAGCGCGTGGAACTTCACTTCCGCGGCCCTCAGGTCGGATTGGGCTTTGGCCAGGCGAAACTCGTCGCTTTGTAGCTGAAGCTTCGGAATGTACCCGCGGCGCAGCATCTTCTTGCTGTGGGCCACGCTTTCCTCGGCGTGGATCGTGGCCTGGCTGGCCACCAGCTTTTCGCCGAGGATTTTTTCGCGCTCCGTTTCGAATTCGCCGAACTCGTACTCCTTGCGCGAAATGACGGCGGTTTCCAGGTCGTTTTGCGACTGGGCGGCCGCCGCCTCGGCGCTGCCGACGTTGATCAATTGCGTCGTCCGCTCGGCCTGCAGCGCGGCGTCGTCGAAGCGGATCAGAGAATCGCCCGTTTTCACGACGGTGCCCTCGGGCACGATCTCGATGATTTTCACTCCGTTCGTGCCCGTGGTGCGCGACTGCACTTCGCAGCGCACCAAAACGTTGTTCGAGCTTTCCAGCTCGCCGCGTTCGACAATGTCGTGCTCGAAGGTGCCGCGGACGACCCGCTCGACGAGCGCCGAGCCATCCTCGGTCGCGCCCGAAAACGGCCGGATGTACCAGACGGCCGAACCGATGCTGGCCGCGCCGGCCACAGCGGTGAACAGGACGAGTTGTCCGGTGAGCGAGCCGCGCCTGCGCAGGGGGGATCGACGTGCCGGAGAATCGCTGGTGCTGGATCGCATGCCCCACCTCGTTCGAGAAAGCGTGCCGCGCGACGGGCCAGCTTGGAACGGCTGCCGCCGCGCGGTAGACACTGTGTTCCAACGGGTTCATTCTAACCGCCTGATCGCGGCGTGTCACGGCAAATGCCCCGGCCACCCGCCGCGCCGAGGCCCGGGGTGCGATCGACGGCAATCGTGCCCAGCCTTCGTCAAAACGCCGAGAGGTCGGAGCCAACCCCCTTGGTCCGCACGGCCCGCTGACCGCCGCCCCCGACGAAGCCCTTCGTTCGCGACGACGACGGCCGCCGCGTGGAAACCATTGAGGTTGCCATTCGACGGGTGCCGCCGTAGACTCTATCCGATCGACTGCCGCGCCAGCGCGTCGCGGCTTGCCGATGACCGACACGCTGTCCAGGCGATCCGTTCCATGGCCAAGACGTTCAAGTACACTTATCTCGCACTCGAAGACGCCGGCGAAGTGCTCGTCGTCAGCTTCAACCAGGCCTCGATTCTCGATCAGATGGTCATTGACCAGATCGGCCGGGAGTTCGATCAGGCCGAACTGGAAGCATCGAGCAACCGAAAATTGCTCGTGAACTTCAAGACGGTCGAGTACATGTCGAGCGCCATGCTGGGCAAGCTCATCCAACTGCACAAGCGTTGCAAGGCCGACAAGATCAAGCTGAAGCTGTGCGGCATCGCCAAGAATCCGCTCGACGTTTTCAAGATCACCAAGCTCGACAAGCTGTTCGAAATCCACCAGGACGCGGACACGGCCCTGGCCAAGTTTTGATGGTGTCCGCCGCCTGGCGACCTTATTCTTGCTTCACGGCGTCGGGCGGAACAAAGCCGTAGTAGCGCCCCATCCAGTAGGCGTGCAAGAAATCGGCGGCGCCGGTTTCGTCCTCGCGCCACAGCTTTAATTCCTGCCAGTTTCGGCCGTCGGTAGTCCGATAGGCTCCGCCCGGGCCGCTAGCCACAATGCCCCACGGGGTGTGAAACACGCTGCTCGCAATTGCGATGCGCCAGCCCTGCGCGGCCGGCTCGGCGGAACGGCCGCCGTCGGTGCTCCGCTCCAGTTGACTTTCGCCGTTGACGCGCATCCACAGGGAATCTGAGAGCTTGACCCACTCCCTGAAGTCGGGCGCGGCGAACTCGGGCGCGTCGTCGCCCGCCGGTCTCCAGCTCATTCCGCCGTCGCGCGTGACGAAAACTCCGCCACCGGTCTGCGCCCAAACTACAAGCGTCCTTTCCTTCGAGGCGACCAGGTTCCGGACGTCGGCGCCCATCAGGCCCGTCGAAACGTCGTGCCACGAGCGGCCGCCGTCGAGCGTGCGGTACATCCGGCCGTGGCTGTCGGCAAACCAGGCCACGAGCGGATCGTCGCACGAAAACTCGATCGCCGTGAGCGTGGGTTTCAGCCAGCCGTCGAGCCGGTACGGATTGCCCTTCCATTCGTATTCGTTGTCCAGCGGGCGCTGGTCGATGGGGAGCGGCGTGGCCGCCTGCTTCTGACGAAAGCGGTCGCCCGTGGAGCTGATTTCAATGTCCGTGCGCAGCGAGTTCATCACCGGCCGCAGCACGCGATCGACCGGAAATCGCGCCAGCGTTTCGCCCGCCAGCCGCAGCGCCTCTTCGGCGTGCTCAACTTCCGCCGACGTCGCCCGCGGCTTGCCGGGCTCGTGCGGCGCGACGTACTCGGGCAGCATGGCGAGCGTCATGTACGTAAACAGCGAGTTGCCCTCCATCCAATTGCGTTCCCACAGGCCGCCGACCCACTCGCGATACTTCGCCAAGAGCTCTGGATCCTGCTCGTAGCGATTGAGGTTGTACAGCGCTTCGTAGGCCTGACCTTCGCCGCTATGGTTCGTGCCGGCCCGGCGCTCGGACGAAGACGGCTGGCGATCGAAGTCGGGCTCGGGATTGTCCTTGAAGCGGGTCACGACGCGCCGATAAAAATCCAGGTACTCGGGCTTGCCGGTAACGCGATGCGCGATCAGCAAATCGGGTAGCAGCATCAGCGAGGCCCGCAGCGGCATCTTGTCGACGCTGTCGACGCCGTAAAAGCGTCGCCGCTGCTCGTACAACTTGTCGTAGTACGCGTCGCGCGCCGGATCAGGATCGATGCCCACGTGGCCGAACTGCGTTACTTCGCCGTCGGCGTCGATGATGCGGCAGTGGTTTTCCAGCAAGTGGGTCATCAACCGATCGACGTCGTGGTCAATCACCTGTTTCTGGTCGTCGTCGGCGGCCAGGTCGTAATACACCGCGTAGCCGTAAAGCACGGCGTTGAAATTGTCGACGCTCACGTCGCCGTACCAGCGGTAATCTGCGTACGCTCCCTGTCCCTGGTGCCATTCGGTCGAATTGGCCCCGTTGCGCTCCCAGCCCAATACCGGGCCGTGTCCTTTCACGTATCCGCGGGCCAGCAATCCCGGCTTTCCGGTCACTTCCTGCAGGATGCCGAGCGCTCGCAGGATTTGCCCGCCGTGCTCGCGAACCCGGGCATCGCGCGTGACGGCAAACTGGTATCCGACCCCCGCCAGATACCGGCCGGTCCAGACGCCGGCATGAATGACGTTGCCGGGCTCGTTGACGTCGTGGTTCGGCTTCGAGCCCGCCGGCGGCGATGGCACGATCGAAACGTACAGCCCGTCCAGCCAATGTTTGTCCAGCAGATCCTGTTGGAAGTACCCGGCCTTTTCCACAAGCGGGCTGGAGTTTTCGACGGCCCGGGAGGGCAGGGCAATGGCCAGACCGGTGAATACGGATAGGCAAAAGAGCGAGCGTGACATGTCGACCCTCTCTGGGTGTAAGCGGCAGGACGTGCGTTGGCTCTCGCGCCACGGCGATTGCCACCAAGTTTAATCGCCGCCGGCGTCCGCTAGAAGCGCCAGCCGAATCCGGCATCGACGAAGAATCGAGCCGCTTCATCCGTAATGCCCCAGCCGATCCGCAGCCCGAGCTCCGGGTCGGAACGTCTTGGCGAGCAGGGCAAGGCGAACGTCACCAGAACACGTTCAAGCGCGTGCCGAAAACGCTGGCGTCGGTGGTGCCCAGATTCGATTCGTCGGGAGCCTCATAAGAATAGTTGAACATGAGGCGCATCCGATCGGCCCAATACCAGTTGACGCCAAACGTGGCCTGCGGCAGGCGGATTCCGATGTTTTGCCCCGCCGGTCCGGGTGACAGGTCGGCATCGAAATAGTCGAGATACGAAAACCGAGCCGTCAATTCCCAGGCTCCCCAGCCGTGGGGCCGATCGCGCCCAAAACAGCCGTGCAGCAGGGGGCGGTTCACCGTCACCGGACCCAGCACCCCCGTTTCTTTCTCATACTCGTGATGCTCGCCGGTCAAGAAGTAGCCGCAGGAGACATAAAAGCCGCGAAAGAAAAGCGGGCCGCTGCCAAACTGGGGAATGATCGTGCCGTACCATTCCGACTGCGTCCAGAAGGGACCGTTGTTGGTCGCCAACTGAAGGTTGAAGAGCTGTTGAAAGTCGGCGGGGATTTCGATCTCCGGCACGAATGGCGATAGCGTGGAATCGCTTGGGTCCAACAACTGCGCGCGGGGGTGCTGGTTGATGATCACGACGTTGTTCTCGGGAAAGCGTTCGGAAATAGCCAATCCCACGTGCAGCAGTTCCTCGCCATCGTTCTCCAGGATCGGAGCGGCCGTCAACCGCGCCGTCAATGCTGCGTCCGCGCCATCGCCCGCCTCAAAGTCCGAACCGTCGCTGCCGTTGTGGAACAGACCGACGGCCAAGGTCGTGGTCTCGCCCGCGTTGCAGCGAAAAAGGCAGAGCCCCCAGGCGCGGGCCGGGTCCAAGTCGTTCACCGGTGAGCGCTCCATGAACATGTAGTAATTCGCGCTGGTATTGGCTTCTAGGCTGAACGGCTCGCGGAAATGTCCAAAGCGGCGTTCGCCACCTTGATTGGGCTGGCCGAAACCGATGAAAACGTCTCGAGGCACGACCGTGCCCATCGCCATATCGATTTCCAACTCGTAGCGGCGGCCGTCGCCCAGATCGCCTTGGGCGCCGATGCGCGCTCGGCGCAGACCCACGACGTCGCCCAAGTCGCCATAGGCCAAAACATTGCCCGCGCTTTGCGCCGTCCACAGCGAGTCGAGATCGATTCGTCCGCGCAACTGAATCGTTCTGCCGCGGCCCAAGTCCCACACGCGCGGGAACCCCTTGTCGTCGTCGGTTGCCGGCGCCAGCGAGCCCAGCGTTTCAAAATAAATCTGGCTGGCCGTTTTGCGTTCCGGCACCTCCTGGCCGGCGCCGACCAAAGGACAGCACAAGGCCAACAGCGCCGCCAGCGCTCCGCACAATAGCCGCGGCCATGTTCCGTTCCGCGCGCGAGTGGAGCGACTCATGGAAACGGAATATGCCGCACTCGATTGCATGGACGGCCGGCCTCGTCGCGCGTGGGCGCACCACTTGAAACCCTTCGTACTTACATCGAATCCGCCCCAAGCTAGCATTGAGCCTCGTCGCGAGGCTGCGGCTCAGGCAAAACGTGCAAGCGGTAGTGCCCTTTCGGGCCAACGATCGACGCACAAGAACGCCTGGGAGAATCGATTCCGGCTAATGCCTGCCGGCCACCAGGCTGGCGCCGTGCGATGCGCGATCGCGCGATGCTTGACAACGTGCCGCCCATCAGATACTGTACTAGCACACTAGTACAGACAGGACGCGCGATGTTCTTTCATATCGATCCGCACAACGGCCTGGCGATCTACGATCAAATCGTAAGGCAAATCAAATTCGCCGTCGCCGGCGGCGTGCTTAAAATCGGCGAGCTGGTGCCTTCGGTCCGCGAACTGGCGCGCGATCTGGCCATCAACCCCAACACGATCGCCCGCGCCTACCGCCAGTTGCAGGACGACCGGGTGCTCGACGCGGTGCGCGGAACCGGATTGGAAGTGGCCGCGGGCGCCGCCGAACGCTGCCGCGGCGAACGCCTGAAACTGATCCGCGCCCGGCTGCGCCAGGTGTTGGCCGAAGCCCGGCAGAGCCGACTGGAAAAACGCGAGCTGCGCGAGCTGGTGGAAAAAGAACTCTCCGCGATCGACCGATGAGGGCCAAGACGATGCAGCCGCTGATTCGACTCGAAGGGGTTACCAAGTGTTACGGGGCCCAGCGGGCGCTCGACGGCGTGTCGTTCGACGTGCCCAGCGGCGTCGTGTTCGCCCTACTCGGCGAGAATGGGGCCGGCAAAACCACTGCCATTCGCATCCTGCTCGGATTGACCGAGCCCGACCAAGGACGCTCGACCGTATTGGGCCTCGACAGCCGGCGGCAGGGCCAGGCCGTCCGCGGCCGCGTCGGCTACGTGGCCGAGCGGCCCACGCTCTACGACTGGATGACGACGAGCGAAATCGGCTGGTTCACGGCCGGGTTCTACGGCAGCGGCTTTTTCGAGCGCTATCTGCAACTGGCAACCGAGTATCAATTGCCGCCCGCGCGCAAAATCAAGAGCCTGTCGAAAGGCATGCGGGCCAAAGTTTCGCTGGCGCTGGCCCTGGCGCACGAGCCGGAGCTCTTGATCCTGGACGAGCCGACTTCGGGGCTCGACACGCTGGTGCGGCGCGAGTTCCTGGAAGGCATGGTCGACATCGCGGCGGCCGGCCGCACGGTGCTCTTGTCGAGCCATCAAATCGGCGAAGTCGAGCGCGTGGCCGACATCATTGCCATCCTGCGCGAAGGCCGATTGATCCTGGTCGAGCGGCTCGACGAGCTGAAGGATCAGATTCGCGAGTTGAGCATCACGCTCTCCGACGATACGACCAAGACGCCCCCGATCGGCGGCCAAATCCTCAATTCCCGCCGCCACCACCATCAATGGCAACTGCTCGTGCGCGGATTGGGCGAAGAGGAAATCGAGTCGCTCCGCGCGGCGGGCTGGGTGCGGGAGCTGGGCATCCGCACGCCGTCGCTCGAGGAGATCTTCGTGGCCTATCTCAAGCTGGCCGATCGGGCCGCACGCGAGCCGGCGGCCCCGGCCGAGGTCAACGCACCATGAACTTCGCGCCATGTCTGCAATTAATGTGGAAGGAATATCGCGCGGTCCGCGCCTTCTGGCTGTCGCTGGTCGTGCTCGTCGTCGTGGCCCAGGGGCTGATTTTCTGGTTGTCGGACGACGTGGCCGGGAACGTGGCGGTGGCCTGCAACATCGGCCTGGCTGCGCCGGCCTTTTTTGCGCTCGGTTGCGCCGGCGCGGCCTTTGCCGTGGAGCGCGAGGAGGGGACTTTTGATTTCTTGCAGGCCGCGCCCGTTTCGGCGCGCCAGGTGTTCACGAGCAAGTTGGCCCTGGCGGCGGCGGCAACCCTGGCGATGTTCTTGCTGCTAGGACCGCTGACTTTGGCGGTCACGCGCGGAGAAATGCCCGGGCCAACCGTGCTGGGCGGCATGCTCGGCTTGTGGCTCCTGGCGGCCGTCGAAGGGCTGGCGTGGGGCACGCTGTTTTCCCTCTTGACGGCGCGGCCGCTGGTGGCGATTAGCCTGGCCCTGGTCACCACGTCGACCATCGTGCATTTGACCGCCTGGAGCGTTGCCGATCCCCGCGTCCACGAGGTTTCGTTCGCGCCCTATCTCGCGGCGCTGCCCTGGCGCGGGCTCATTGCGGCGGCCGTGCTCGCCGCCGACTGTTACCTGGGCTTGCGATGGCTCGACGGCGGCGGGCGGCTCGCGCGCCGGGCAAAGCTCAAGCTGCTCCGCACCGGATCGCAAGCCACAACCGAGGCAAGCGCGACCGACGCGGACTTTGTCAACACACTCAAGACAAGGCCCGATCGCGGCCAGATGCTCACGCATTTGCTCTGGCAGCATTGGCGGCAGTCGGCGCGGCTGATGTTCCTCATGGCCGGCCTGCAGGTCGCGCTTGTGCTGTTGGTGATCGGAAGCGGCGTTCCCGACAGGGAGAGCGCCCTGGTGCTCATGGCGGCGATGGCGGCGCTCGGGGGAAGCTGCGTTTTTCTGGCCGATCAGGAGCGCCGTCACTACGGCTATTTTGTCGAGCACAACGTCCCACCGCGCTGGGTATGGCTCACTCGTCAACTGCCGTGGATCGCCATTCTTTTCGTTTCGACGGCGATCAGTTGCGTCGCCTGGATTGGACCGCGGAACATTGTGGAGTTGGGGGGCGAGTTGTATCAAGCGACCAATTGGGAATTCACTTGGCCCGGGACCTGGGGTCGGCCCGTCTACGTTGACATTCCACAGGTAATGATCGGCCTAGCGTGCGTGGCCGTTTCTTACGCGGCCGGCCAATGGGCGTCGATGATGATCAAAAGCGGACTGTTGGCCGGCTTTTTCGGACTGGTCCTGGCGGGCGCGCTGTGCGGCTGGGCGTTCTTGATGTTCATGCTCCGCGTAAGTTGGCTGTGGTCGGTCGTGCCAATTCCTTTCGTGCTATTCTGGGCCACGTGGCTGCGCGCGCCGGATTGGATTCGCGAAAACACGAGTTGGGCCGCGCGGCTGCGCGCCTGCGCGGCCGTGTTGGTGCCAGCGCTAGTGTTGGTGATTGCGGTGCCGGCATACCGCGTATTCAGCATTCCGCTCGTCAATCCGGCCTTTGATCCGGCCATATATCATCAGTCGGCGGTCACGCCCGAAGCCCTGGCCACCGCCGAGCTGTACCGCCGGGCCAACGAGCTGTACGTTCCAGGACCGGGCGACCCCCGTTACGAGGACGAACCGACCGAATTCCGCGCGCGAGTGCCGACACCCCGGCAGTTGAATTGGCTGGCAGAAAACGCCGAGCCGCTCTCGCTGGTGCTCGAAGCGAGCGGCCGGCGGACCTGTTGTCTCTACGACCCGGCCAAACTGAACGACACGCCCTGGCTGAGAAACGAGGCCAGTTTGATTTGGCTGATTCTCACAAGCGGTCGCCAATTGGAAGCAGAAGGCAAGCTCGACTTAGCGCTGGATCGCTATTTTGCGGCCTTGCAAGCCGTCTCGCACTGGACCGAGCATGCTCCTTACAGCCGCTACAATTTCACGCTGCCCGAGGTGAAGCTGATCCTTTCCGCGCTGGCCGAATGGTCGGCGCAGCGAGGGCAGTCGACCGAGCGCGTTCGCGCGGCATTTGAGAGGCTGCGCGGCATCGACTGGCAGATGCTGCACCTGGCCGACGGCGTCAAATCCAACTACATTCTTGCGCGCCGTTTCCTCGACGGCGACCAGGCTGCCGGCGCGGTCTTGTTCGGCAGCCCGAATGCCTATGAAGTGGCGTTTCGCAGCTTCTGGGACCGTCTTCTGCCCTGGGAAAAATACCACGAGCTGCGCGCGCTGAATCTCGCGACGAACAACTCGCTTCGGTATTTTCGTCAACTGGAAATTACGCTGCGCGTCGGCGAGGCCGTCGTCGACTTTCTACACGAACGTCGCTATTGGCCGACTTTCCCGCCGTTTCAAACGTACACGGAAATCAACAATTTGAGCAGCGAGGCGGCCTGGGAATTGGTCGAAATCGAAGCCCATCGGCGGGCCACCCTGCTGCTGTTGGCCCTGCAAGCGGAACGGATGGAGCACGGCGAATTGCCGCGCTCGCTCGACGTGCTCGTGGGGCGCTACTTCGACAAGCTGCCGCACGACCCGTACTCCGGCTTCGACTACCTGTATTTTCCCGACGGCTTGCCGCGGCCCCAGACGCCGCTGGACACCGCCATCCTCGAAGATACACCGATCATCCCGGGAAAGCCGTGCCTGTGGTGCACGGGCCCCAGGCTCCGCGCCGAAACGATGCGCCGCTCCGAACCGGACGACGAATCGCCCGCAGCATCCCCCGAGACGATCGTGTATTACGTTTCCAACGATGAGTACCGATACCCGCATCGTTTGTCGACGTACGACGCCTGGACGCGCGGCGATTGGTTTCCGATTGCCGAGCCGCAGCAGTAGCGTGCCGACGATACGCGAAGAAAACCCAGGGAAGGCCTTCCCTGGGCTTGGCATTGGTTTTGCGTAGTTCGCGCGGAACTTGTCGCCGGCGCACCGGCGCGATACTCTCTCAGAAAGCCCAGGGAAGGCCTTCCCTGGGTTGGCGAAGCAACTACGCCTCCATCTCGCCGCCATCTATCTTCCAGACACCAACCCACGCACCCTCCCTCGCGTGCCGCAGGATGTAGCGATACGTGTTGACTTGCTGATGGCGCGATCGCACGAGTATCACTTTGGCGCGCACGCCCCACAGCTTTCCTTGCCAGCCGCGCTCGCGCATCAAGAACGTGGTGTGTTTTTTGGCTTGGCCGATCCAGCGACGAGCAGACTTCGGTGGAAGTTTTACCAGCATGTGAACGTGTTGACCCGAGACCGCAAGACATAAGACCCAGCCTCCGAGCCGCGCTATCTTCTCTTGGAGCGATTCTCCAATCGGTCGCCGCATCTTCTGAGGGACGACGACCGGATCTTGCATGAGTGATTCGCGGCTGCGTCGTTCGCGCCGGACATACTTTCCAACAAGCGGAGGAGTTTTGTAGTCGCCCTCAATATGTTCGCGCTCGTGGCGCGTGCGAAAGCCCCGGGCATCGCCGTGGAGCCAGGCACCATAGGTGGTAAGAATGGCGTGGTGCCAACTGCGCGCGAGGGCGGGCACGCTGTACTCCGCTAAAAGTCGGTGCGGTGGAGCGTCAATTTGCAAAGCGACCCAGGGAAGGCCTTCCCTGGGCTTGCTGAGAGAATATCGCGCAGTGGCGCGCGGGACAAGTTTGCCGCGTCCGCGCACACGCTACTGCTTGCCCGCCCCTCCCGGCCCCGCGACCGGCGCACGAAAAGCGGCCCCAGGCGCGACCTACCACGTCGCCGAAAAACTCACGAAGCGCAAAACCGGCGCAATAAAGTCGGGCCAAGCGCCCCAGATCCCGGCGACCACTAACCCCAAGAACGAAATCACCAAAGCCGCGTCCCACCACACGGAAGGTTTGAGCCTCGGGTCGGTCCGCCTGTAGCGGAAGTACAAAGCGCCGAAGCCGACCATGGGCAAGACGAGCGCCTGGGTCGCGCCGCCCAGGAGAATCGCGCGAACGGGATTGATCCCGCTGGCGAACACCGCCAGGCATAAAAGCGGCATGACCACCGAAAACGCCGTGACCGACCGGTCGTGCGACCGCTGGTTGTGGCGGTCCAACAGGCCGAACAGCTTGAGCGCGTCGGTCCAGGTCCGCGCGTTGCCGGCGCTAGCCACGAGAAACGTCGAATACAACACCGCAAACGCGCCAACGAGAAACAGCCACCGCGCGTACTCGCCGAACACCGGCACGTACGCGCGCACGAGCGTCGTAACCATCCGCATGCCGTCGGGATCGAGCCCCTCGCTGTGCAGGACGGCCACGCCGGTCAGAAAAAAGGCCAGCGTGGCGATCGTGTAAATCACCATCGAGACGAACGCGTCGTAGTGCATCACCCGCAGCCAGCCGCGCGCCCGGGTCGCCCAGCCCGGATCGTCCGAGCGCCGGCCGGTGAACCGGGCATACCCCTTCTCCAGGCACCAATACGGATACGTGAACAACTCCGACGCGCCCACGCCGATGATGCCGAACGTCGCCAGCGCCGTGGCCAGCGGATTAATGCCCTCGCTGGCGTCGGGAAATTGAAACGACAGTCCGTGCAGCACGTCGCGTGCGGAAATGTGCCACTGCTCGGTCGTTTCCAGCGAGATCACGTTTCCGATCGTGACGAAGGTGAACACGACGACCAGCGCCGTCGCGACGTTTTGAATCATTCGGTACCGCCCGCGGTATAGCAGCGAGATCGTCAACAGCGTGGTCACCGCCGCCCAGATCTTATCGTCCCAGGTTACCGGATCGACGAGCGCCTCGCCGCCCCGGACGCGCTGGGCAAGATTGCCGTGCGTGGGCTCGAGCGCCCGCAGCCGCTCGGCAAACAATTCCTGTCCGTGGAGAATCGTCGTCTGTCTTTGGCGGGAGAGCTTGCCGAACTCGACTTTTCCGCCGTGGATGTCATCGTCCCAGCGCAGGTAGCGCTCGATTTCCTTGCGCGAGGGCGCCTCGACGGCGGCCAGGTAGTCACCGCGAATTGGAATGGTGATTGCCGCCGCCTGGCCCACGCCGCCGACGATGGCGCCTAGCTGTCCCACGCCCAGGATCATCATCACGAGCCAGAACCAGATGATCCAATTCACCACGAGCCGAGGGCCGGGAACCTGGTCGAGCGCTGCCAGCGTGGTTTCGCCGTGCGTGATCGTGTAGCGGCCCAGCTCGATTTGCGCAAAAACCTTGATCACGCAGCCGATCACGATCAGCCACAACAGCGTGATGCCGGCCTGCGCGCCGGTCTTGGTCGTGGCAATCAGCTCGCCGGAGCCGACGATGCTGCCGGCGATGATCAATCCCGGACCGAGCCGCCCGGCGATTCCCAGGATCGTTGTCGGCGGCTCGACGACGCCAGCGTCTTGCTGCGGATCGAGCGACGGCGGCAGGGTATCGTGATCCTGGATTTCCGCCATGTCGGGCGACTCATGGATGGTGGGCGTGTCAGGGTTGACCAGGGCCGTGAGAGTTGATGATATCCGCCGCGGGTCGCTCGTTCCACGATTGAGTTGCTCGACTCTCGTTCCTCGCGAAGATAGGCCGACCTTGGCGATTGTCCGGTGGTTAGCCGTCGACGGGTTCTGCTTTTGCGCTTCGCACCGCGAATGTTGTGCCCACCGGCAGCCGATTCCATGAGAGGCACGGGGCGCATGGTAATCGATCCTGCATGGAAGGGCGTCCCGATGCGGAGCATCTTGACGGTCGGCAGTTTGGCTTTTGCCTGCCTGTGGTTTGGGTTCGCGGCGGATGCCGCGGACAACTTCGACAACTATTACGCGAAGGATTACGTCGCAGAGGATCACGCCGACGGGCCGCCGGGCGAAGAGCCGCTGCCGGGCGATTCGTGCGGCTGCTGCGACTCGACGGCGTGCGATTGCTGCTGCGAGTGCGAGTGTTTCGACGGCTGCGATTGCTCGAGCGATCGCCGGCGCATTCTGGGCATGCTCCCCAGCGACCACTGCTTCGACGGCTTTATCAGCCCGTTGTCGAATCCCTTTTTCTTCGAGGACCCGCGCTCGTTGACCGAGGTGCGGGGAATCTTTCTCGACAACAGCCTGCCGAGTGATATCAGCGGTGGCGACGTGCACGTGTGGGCCGCGCAGCTTCGCGGCCGCGTGACCGACCGCGCGAGCATCATCGCGCCGCGCGTTAGCTACTTGCAGGTCAACCAGGCCGCCGGCGGCCCGCCCAGAGGATTCCTGTCCGCGCCCGTCGGCTTTAAATACAACTTCATTCGCGACGTCGAGCGGCAGTTGCTGGTCTCGGCCGGTATGACCTACTTTATCAAGGGATCGTCGGACGCCTTCTCAAATTTCGGCGACGGCGATTTCCACTTCTTTCTCACCGGCGGCAAGGAGGTCTTTGGCCGCGGCCACTGGCTCAGCGCCACCGGGTTCCGTATTCCGCTCGACAGCAATTGGGGCACACAGCTCTGGTATTGGTCGAATCAGTGGGACTATGAGCTCGCCAACCACATTTATCCGCTGGTGGGCATCAACTGGTTCCATTGGATGAGAAGCGCCGGCAACAACCTGACGGGCGGAATAACGTCGATCGACCTCATTAACCTGCCGTCAGGTGGAGTCGCCGGCACGGACGTCGTCTCGGGCGTGGTCGGCGTGAAGTGGAAGCCGACTTGTCACTGCGAGCTGGGCACCGGCTTCGAGTTTCCATTGACCGATCGCACCGACATCCTGCGCAACCGCGTGTACGCCGACCTGATCTTCCGCTATTAGCCGCCGTGACCCTTGAAGTCCCGGTAGGGGTGTCTTTACAACAGAGGACCCCCGCTGCCATCTCCAGCGGGCGATTGATCTGGCGCATAACCGCGGCGACAATGGCGAGATTCCGGCCAGCGCCACCCATCGAACCCTTGGAAGGCACCATGCGCACGTTTTCTGGCTATCTCGTGGTTTGCGGCGCAATCGCGCTTTTGGGATTTTCGGGACTCTCGCCGGCGGCGGAAGAATCCGTCGTCAACATCGGAAATCGGCGCGAACTGTTCGTCGATGATTATCTCATCGATGAGCTCGACGGCGCGCGGCTCGAGCTTCACGCGCCGCAGCCGCGTGAAATCGTGCTGAAATTCGACAAGCCTTGGGAGGGCCTCTACTGCGCTTACGAGACCGTGCTAGAGGACGGCGACCTCTTCCGCCTCTACTACCGAGGAATGCCCCGCGAGGAGCACTCGCTCGACGTCGAGGTCACGTGCGTGGCCGAGAGCCGGGACGGAATCAACTGGACGCGGCCCAACGTCGGGATCTATGAAGTTCAAGGCACGCGAGACAACAACGTCGTCCTGGCTCGCAGTCGCGGCTGTCACAATCTGGCCCCGTTCGTCGACGCGAATCCCAACGCGTCGGCCGAAGAGCGCTATAAGGCTCTCGGCGGAACCGGCAAGCCGGGATTGCTGGCGTTCGTTTCGGCCGACGGGCTGCGCTGGAAGCAGTTGCAAGAGGATCCGGTCATCACCCAGGGCGCCTTCGACTCGCAAAACAACGCGTTCTGGTCCCCGATCGAAGGCCAATACGTGTGCTATTTCCGGGTGTTCCGCGACCAGGTTCGCTGGATCGCCCGCACGACGTCGAAGGACTTTGTCCATTGGACCGAGCCGGTCGATCTGGAGCTCGACGGCAAGCCGCGCGAGCATCTATACACGAATCAGATCGACCCGTATGTCCGCGCCCCGCAGATCTATCTCGGTCTGCCGACGCGATTTTTTCCCGGCCGCCGCGTCGTTACCGAGGCCGAGGCTCAAAGCATCGGCACGCCGACCGAATGGGACTATGCGAACGACTGCACCGATATCCTGCTCACGTCGTCGCGCGGCGGCGACAGCTTCCAGCGCACTTTCCTGGAAGCGTTCATCCGCCCGGGACTCGACCTGCGCAATTGGACTTCGCGGGCCAATTATGCCGCCCGCGGCATCGTCGAGACCGGCGATGCGGAGCTATCGTTGTACGTGATGCACAACTCGGGCTACCCGACGAGTCACATGCGCAGGTACACGCTGCGGCCCGACGGCTTTGTCTCGGTTTACGGTCCCTACGCGGGCGGCACTCTCGTGACGAAGCCGCTCGTGTTTGAGGGCAGCCGTCTGGCCATCAACTATTCGACGTCGGCCGGGGGCGGTTTGCGCGTCGAGCTGCGGGGGACCGACGGAAAGCCGATCGAGGGATTCGCGCTTGCCGACTGTCCGGAAATCGTCGGCGACCGGATCGAGCACGTCGTCCGTTGGAAGGGCGGCGGCGATCTCGGCCAATTGGCGGGCCGGCCGGTACGACTTCGCTTCGAGCTCAAAGACGCTGACCTGTATTCGCTGCGGTTCGGCGAGTAGCCGTCACTCGGCGATTTCCAGATCCGCCATGTAGATCGCGGTGATCGAGTTTCCCTGGTCGTCCTTTTCGTGCGACGAATACCAGGACATGACGGCGTGCTTCGGGTCCAGCTCGACAAAGCCCGGATACGACGTATCGCCGCCGCTAGGGAGTTCGGCGAATTCGTGAAGCTCGTCGTCGACCAGCCAATGCATGGCCGTCTTCGCTCCCTTGCCGCCGATCGATTTGCGCCCACCGACCACCCAGCGCGGGCCCCAGCGCGCCAGCAGCGGTCCGCCGATCGAGCGGTCGAGATCCGTCCGCTCCCAGTCGGTGTAGGGCGGCTTGCTGCGCAGCAGTTGAGCGGCGCCGCTCGCGCGGCGGCCGATGGCGACGATGCTTCCGTCCGGTTCAAACTCAAACGCGGTCTCGTCGCCGCGATCTTCCTGGAACAGTGTTCGGGTGCGCCAGATCAATCCGTCGTCGCTTTCGAGCATCGCTGACTGAACGGCGTGCCCCTCGCCGCGCGGTCCAACCTCAAAATCCTTCTTCCTGCGGCCGCAAAGGAATGCCTTGCCGCCGAAGGTGCTGGCGCGCCAAATGTAGTGTCCAAAAGTCCCTTCCAGCATCACGGGGCCATTCCATTGCCGGCCGTCTTTCGACCAGGCCGCGTAGCCGAGGTGCAGGTTCAGATCATACTCCTCGGGCGGAAGCGTCGTCTCGCCGCTGTACCACGTGCCGCTATAGACAAACAGCCCCTCGCCAAAGACCAGGAAATGCGGATCGCGCGTGTCGCGCTTCTCGACGCGAAAACGGTGCGCCTGGCGCCACGCTTTCGCATCGTCGCTCGCCAGCACAATGATCGACGCGGTCGGATGAACCATATGCCCGTCCGGGCAGCTCCGGAACGTCAGATAGAACCTGTCTCGAAACCGAACCAGGTCCGTGAAGGCATTGTGCTGGCCATTGTGAAAGACGCGCCGCACGTTCGCCACTTTGACTTGCGGCGGCTCCTCGGCGAATGCCAGGCGCGCCGCGAGCATGGCGACGACGACCAAAAGTACCTGGCGGGCCGTTTCAATCTTCATGTGTGACTCCAGGGCGAGAATTTACGGATACGGATCGCCGGCAAAAGCTCGTAGCGACAAGCGGTCATGTTAGCATGACCGGGCGGCGAGCTGGGCAGGGCGTCCAACTGACCGCAACCGCACGCGCGTGCAGCCGCCTGACATAGCCTGGGAAAACTGGGCAAACCTTGCGGCGTAGCGGCCACTTTTTGGAGTGTGACGATTATTCCGCCGATGACGCTTTTACCGGCTATGCCGGTTTTCCCGCTTGGGAGGACATTTCCAGTACAGGAAGAGAACTATGCTCGGGAATATCACACGAAAGTTGATCGCCTTCGCCGTGATGGCCATGCTGGCGGGCACGGCCGCGGCGGCGGAGCCACCGTCGGCTTTGGCAGCCGGGCTGGGCCAGAGCTTGACGCGCATCAATGCGCAAGGCCGCCAGGTGCGCGTCGTGCGCGGTGAGCCGGAGCTGTCGCAACAATCGGATCCGTTTCCTGAGGAACTCTCCGAGTCGCCTGAGCCGGTCCCGGAGCCCGACGATTCGAGCTACCAGAGAGAATGGGATAACGCCGGCGAGGACCACGATACGGTCGGCCAGTGCGGGTCGCCCTGCGGCGACTGCGGTTGCGCGCCGTGCTCGTGTACGCCGTTTTGGGCGCACCGGACCTACGTGTTCGGCGAATACTTGTATTTGCTGCCCACCGACGCCGACATGCCGCACGCGTTTCAACAGAACGGCGTAGGGGGTCCGGGCACGGTGCCGGCGGGCTCCGTCGGCGTGGTCCAGCCCGACTTCGAGTCGGCGTACCGCGCCGGATTCGGCGTCGCGCTCGGCTGCTACGCGAGCCTTGGCATCAGTTACAGCAGGTTCGACAGCCATGCCACCGATTCGCTGGCCCAATTGACCGGCGTGGGCGACACGGTCGCGTCGCTCGTGCTGCACCCGAACTCAGCCAACGCGGGCTCGACGAGCTCGCTGGTCGATGCCTCGCTCGACCTCGAATACCAGTTGGCCGACATCGAGTATCGCCGGCTGCTTTCGGGAAACTGCAGGCATGCCGTGAACTACGGCGTCGGGGTTCGCTATGCCAAGTTGCAGCAGGGCTTTCTCCAGATCGGCAACTTCGCCCCCCCGACCGGCACGATCCAGACGACTTCGGACATCAACTTCGAAGGCGTCGGTCTGCGGGCCGGCTTGGACGGCGAACGCCGCATTGGCTGCTGCGGCTTTTCCGGGTACGGCAAATGCTTTATGAACGTGCTGTTCGGCGAGTTTCAATCGACCTACACCCAGCTCAACACGATCACCACGGTCGTCCAGGCCAATTCCAATTGGAACGATCGCCGCGCGCTGCCGCTGTTGGAATACGAGGTGGGCCTGAACTGGACAAGCCGCCGAGGCCATTGGCGCGTATCGGCAGGCTATTACACGGCCTTCTGGTTCAACACGATTACCACGCAGCAATTCGTCCAAGCCGTGCAGAACGCCGACTTCGTCGACGTGGGCGAGACCGTCGCTTTTAACGGTCTGGTGACGCGCCTCGAATTCCGCTTCTGAGCCTCCGTCCTAACCGGCTAGCAGGCCGTTGAAAAATGGGACTGGCTCCGAGCACGTCGCGGCGAGACCCGCGAAAAACGGCGGTCGCGAGGTGCCTGTCCCAGTTTTTCAACACGCTGCAAGAGCACGCCCTAAACCCAGTAATCCCAGCTCGAAGGCCGGGGCCTGAAATTTAGATCAGGTCCCGGCTTTTTTGCTGCGCCCGATCCAGCGGCGCCCTGTGGCGCGCCCGGGGCCGAATGAACGCGCAAGCCAATCGCGATTCGTTGCGTGAAATGCCATCGCACCCGACACTTCTGGCGTAAAGGTCGGGCGTCTGATCGGGTGGGATTGGGTGTCAAAACGGACAGTCCGGGCCGCATTTTTGGCGATTCTAGC
The DNA here is from genome assembly GCA_040877415.1 of Pirellulales bacterium. Classification (GTDB taxonomy): domain Bacteria; phylum Planctomycetota; class Planctomycetia; order Pirellulales; family PALSA-1355; genus JBBDNV01. The sequence goes on along the minus strand of JBBDNV010000012.1, from coordinate 23,070 downwards.
GGGCCAGCCCGACGGCGCGAATCGTTGACTACCGGCTTGACGCAGACTACCGTGGCCAACGTGAATTAGCCATTTTGACCGATCATCCGACCGGGGCACTTTTATTGGGTGTCGGCCGGCATTGGCAATCATACTGCACCTCGGTATCGCGACCAGCCACGGGGAGAATCATCCGATGTCATTTCGCGCCCATTCACGCAGCCGGGGAAAAGCCAGGCGTCGCGGCCGATCGACAGCAATAGGAGGGCCGCTATTACGATCGAGGAATCTCCACTTCTCCCCGGCCTTCGAAAGCCTTGAAGACCGTCGGCTGCTGACCGTGACGCCGATGCTGCTCAAGGACATCTATCCGGGCAACGGTTCCGACCCGGAGGACTTTGTCGACGTCAATGGCACCACTTTTTTTTCCGCCACCGATCCGACCAATGGCCGTGAACTCTGGAAAACGAACGGCACGGAGGGCGGAACGGTCCTGGTCAAGGATATCAATCCGAACGCGAATGACAGTTCTTACCCGTCTGGACTGACGAACGTAAACGGAACGCTGTTCTTTTCCGCCAACGACGGCACCAACGGCTACGAGCTCTGGAAAAGCGACGGCTCTGAAGACGGAACCGTGCAGGTCAAGGATATCAATCCGAATGCAGCGGATAGTTCCTATCCGTATTTTCTGACGAATGTGAGCGGGGCCTTGTTCTTTTCCGCCAACGACGGCACCAACGGATACGAGCTCTGGAAAAGCGACGGCAGCGAAGACGGAACCGTGCAGGTCAAGGATATCAATCCGAACGCAGGGGATTCCTACCCGAGGTACCTGACGAATGTGAGCGGGACCTTGTTCTTTTCCGCCGACGACGGCACCAACGGCTACGAGCTCTGGAAAAGCGACGGCAGCGAAGACGGAACCGTGCAGGTCAAGGATA